>QZJA01000022.1 GCA_003599205.1 Candidatus Parcubacteria bacterium | reverse complement strand
TTATCCCAAAGTTTTTTCAGAAATGATAACGGCCACTATTGAAGTGGGTGAAAATACCGGAATGTTGGCTGATTCTTTTGCTCATTTAGCAGAGATATTAAAGGCGGAAAAAAAGTTGCGCAGTAAAGTTTTTTCTGCTTTGATGTACCCTTCTATAGTTTTGATTGCTTTACTTGGTGTTAGCGCTTTTTTGGCTTTTTTCGTTTTTCCTCAATTGGTAGGAATGTTTGAATCGGCTGGTGTAAAATTGCCTTTTATTTTGAAAGCAGTGCAGGGGATTAATTATTTTTTCGCTGCCAATGGCTGGTATGTTTTGGCCGGAACGTTTGTGCTTATAATTTTGTTACGTTTTATCTTCAAATTTAGAGGTCCAAAATTAAGGCTACATATGTTTTGGCTTAGATTTCCTTTTGTTGGTAATTTGATCAAAGAATTAACCCTGACTCGCTTTGCTGGAAATCTAAATGCTTTACTCGCGGCTGGTTTGGCAATCGTTCAATCAATGGAAATTGTAGCCAAGACAGTCGGCAATTTGCAATATCGTTATGTAATTTTGGATATGTCTAAAGAATTAGAAAGAGGGACATCTTTGGGTAAGGCTATGGCTACTCGGCCGAGACTTTTCCCTTCTTTAACTATTCAATTATGTGAGGTAGGAGAAACAACGGGCGAGTTGGAAAATGTATTAAAAAAAATAGCTCAGTTTTATGAGGAGAGAGTTAATAATGTTTTGACCAATTTGTCTGCCACTTTAGAGCCAGTGCTTTTGGTGTTAGTGGGTGTAGCAGTTGGTTTTATTGCGGTGTCGGTTATTGGGCCAATGTATGAGTTAACCAATAGTTTCGCTAATTAGTTTTTATGCTGATAAAAAATAGCCAGGGTATTACAACCATCGAAATTTTGATAGTAATGGTTATTATTGCCGTTGTTTCTAGTATGAGTGTTGTTTCTTATACCAATTGGAAGCGTCAGGTAAAACTGATAAATACTCAAGAAGAAATAAAGAGCACTATTGTCAGAGCTCAACAATTGGCTACGGCTGCTTCGGAAAATGAAATTTGGGGTGTTCATTTTGAGATAGATAAATATGTTTTGTTTAGTGGTAGTTTTTATGATGAAAATAATATAAATAATAAAGTCTGGACTTTGCAAGGAGTACGCATAGCTGACCCAGAAAATTCTTTGGCCGACGGGGCGGGTGGTTATGGCCCAGATTTATTTTTTTATAAATTTATTGGTACAACGGCCAATACGGGGACAATTACAATCATGCCTACTGGTGAATCAAACGCCAGTAAAAGTATAATTGTTAATGCTTCGGGTCAGATAGATTAGTATGAGGACAAAAAAAGGACAACATGGTTTTTCTTTGGTAGAGCTTTTAGTGGTCATTTCTTTTTTTAGTGTAATGATTGTTTTGATAATTTCCGCCACTTCTTTTAACAGCAAATCAAAAAATTTATACGAAGAAAGAACTCAGGCTCTTTTGTATGCTATGGAAGGTATGGAGGCTGTGAAATTGATGGATTGGGCAAATTTAGCCAGTGGTGATTATCATTTGGAGACAGTTGGTAGTGATTGGCAACTAGTAGCTGGTTCCGAGCTGATAAATAACCAATATAATCGTACGATAAATATAAGTGACGTTTATCGTATTAATTCAAGCAATGGTCATTCTTATGGAGAAGTTATAGATAGTGGAGGATATCTTGACCCTGACACAAAAAAAATAAGTGTTAGTATAGATTGGGATAGTCGCACGGGCGATAATATGCAGGAGCTTCTGGAAGAATATTTATATCGTTGGGGAGCTGAACGCTTTTCTCAAACAGATTGGATAGGCGGTGATGGTCAAGCTATTTGGTCCGATAATACAAAATTTTTTAGTGCCGATTCAGGAGTTGACTATTCAATACCTGGCATAGCTACTCTTCAGGCAGGTTTTTTGGACTGGAGTCAAGCTACGACTACAGCAAATTTTGATACAGTAGGAAATTTTGATGAAAATGATGTATATGAAAAAGATGGTATAGCTTATTTGGTTACGGAAAATAATTCTTGGGGACCAGAATTTTATATTTTAAATGTGAGTGATATATATAATCCTTATCAACTAGGATCATTAGACATAGGCTCATCAGTAACTTCAGTAGTTGTAAAAGGTAATTATGCTTATATTTCTACGGCAGATAATGTGGCTGAATTAAAGATTATAGACGTTAGTAACACCAGTAACCCTTTTATTTCCTCCACTTATGATTTATTAGGTAATGATGATTCTTTAGATCTGGCAGCCAATGAGACAGAAATTTATATAATACAAGGTTCAAAATTATATTCTTTTAGTGTAGATAACCCGAATCCTCCTCAATATCTTGATGATATTAGTGTTGATGACAATGCTACAGAAATTTATCTTTCAGAAAATTATGTTTATGTAGCTACACAGGATGATGACAAAGAATTACAAATAATAGAAGTAACGAATCCAGCTAATTTGAGTCCGACTGGCCAATATGATTTGCCAGGAGCTTTGAAGGGGACTGACATCTTTGTCAGAGGAACAAGAGCTTTTATTTCCACTCAAAACAATGGCAGTGGTGCGGAATTTTTTATATTTGATGTATCTACTCCCTCTACTCCACTTTTATTGGGTAGTTATGAGGTCAATGAAACTGTCCATTCATTTTCCATCGTTGGACCATATGCTTTAGTGGGGACAAATTTTTTAAATGAAGAGCTAGTAGTTTTGGATGTTAGTTTCCCACAAACAATAAATATGGTTTCGGGGTTTGATTTGGATGGGTATGTTTTGGGCATGTCAGCTAATTGTTCAGTTATATATGCTGCTACTTCCAGTAATCAAGGCGAGTTTTTCATAATTTATACTTTAGTTCTTGATTGTGCTTATTCTGATGCTGGCACCTTAGAGTCATCAACTTTTGATGCTGGTAGCAACGAGGTAATTTATAATTGGTTGTCTTGGACTGGTTCCCAGCCGATTGATACTAGTATTAGATTTCAATTTGCCACTAGTAATAATATCAATGGGCCGTGGGTTTATTTGGGGCCAGATGGCACTAACTCTACTTATTATACAAATTCATCATATGAATTTATAAATTATAATTCTCATCTCAATCAAAGGTATTTTAGATATAAATTATACCTAAATAGCCAGTCGGAGTGGCAAGTGCCAGTTTTAGAAGAGTTAACTATTAGCTATTCTATTTACTAATGATTAGTTTTAGACAAAAAATAAAAACAAAACAGCACGGCTTTACCTTGGTTGAGACGCTGACTTATATTTTTATTATGAGTATGTTGATAGCTATCTTGAGTAATATGATACTTAATATTTTTAATACCAGAAAGATTTTAGTAGCATCATACCGTGTTCATGATAATGCTCGTTTTATAGTAAATTTTTTAAACAATAGAATACATAATGTTGATGTAATAGATGACGTTAGCCCTGAACCAGAGACAGTATATTTCTATCAATTACCAGATAAGCGATTTTCTCTTGTAGTGGAGAATGATAAGCTAGTATATAGAGAGACAGAAGATACTGGCGGTGGCTTCCCGGATCAGGACACAGCGACAGCAGTATTTTTAAATAGTAGCGATGTTAGGGTGGAAGATTTTTATTTAACGCCAATGTCTGACGATAGCGGCAATAGTAATCAAGGCGTTAGAATATCTTTTACCTTGAGCATAGGCAGCCCAGGGGATAGGTATGGTCATTTGCAAAAAACCTTTAATACCTTTATTAGTTTGCGTTAATTATGAAATGGATAAAATCACAAAAAGGAGCAGCCGCCCTGATAGCGTCAATGGTTGTTGCAACAGTAATGCTGACTATTGTTTTGTCAGTTTTATATGTATCTTTGAATATGAGATCAAGCTTATTTTCTTTTGTTGATTCTATCCAGAGTTTTTATAGTGCAGAATCAGGAGTGGGTGAGGCCTTGATGCAGCTCAGACGCGAACCAAATAATTTTAGTTTCAATAATTTTACAGTCGGTGGTATTACTACAGCTACCAATTTTATTGAAGTTGCTGGTACTTGTGATTTACCACCAGAATGTCAATATGTGCCAGGTACTGGTTGGTGGGGAGAATATTTCAATCTTTCAGTAAATCATCCAGATATGGAGGTCAATCCTTATCCTGGTCCAACGCCTACTCCAACCGAGCATGATTGGTACGATGATATTTATAAAACGTATGAGCAGATTGATGCTAGTTTGCAGTTCGCCGTTAGTGGCTGGTTCCCTTATGATGGTACTGTTTGGGAAGATAGAGAAGGTTTTGCTCATGATTATCATTTTACTCAGCATTGGCGAGCTAGAGTTACAGCTCCAAGTAATGGCAATTATACTTACACTTTGAATTCGGACGATGACTCTTGGGTCTTGGTGGGGGGTATAGTGGTAGTAAATAATAGTGGTACTCATGCAGCTTTTACTAAGACGGGTGATATTTTCCTGTCAGCCGGTAATAATATAGTTGAGATTTATTTTGCTGAACGACATACAGTTGAATCTGGTTTTTCTTTTTATTTTTCTGATCCAAATCTGATAATTACTCCTTGGCCAGAAGGTTGTGGTGAAGATCCAGAGTGTAACTCCAATATTGAATCGATTGCTAGTACTACCAGAGCTACCAGACAGGCCCGTTATACCTGTAATCAGGAAATTGAAAATTGTGCTTGGACCGAGTTGGCACCATAGTTTTAATAATTTTATTTTTGTGTTATAATATTTTTGTAAATATTAAAATTAAGAAAAATGCCGGCAAAAACAAAAGTGAAAAAAACAGTAAAACAAAAACAAAAAGACGTTTCAATACAAGCACAGTTCGTGTTGTTGGCAGTTATGGGTTTATCTTTGTCTGGCATGCTGTTTGCTTATGCGGTTCTAGCAGCTAGTTTATAATTTTTTTCAAAAATAAAAATAAAAACAAAATATCTAAGCAGGTATTTTGTTTTTAATTGTTTGATTGACAAAACTTGAAACAAGTAAAATAATAAAGGTGTTAATAGTTTAATTTTAAAGTGTATGTTTGTACCAAAAAGACATTTTTTAGCTACTGTGGGACTGCTTTTTGTATTAGTTTTTTTTACTGCAGCTTGTAGCAAAGAAAAAGATGAAACGAAAAATGAAGAAAATAATTTTTCTTCTCTAGAAGATGATCAGTCTAATGAGATTGAACAAAGAGCAGATAAATATCAAGCAATTATGGATTTATTTGTCCAGAAATATAATAAGAGTCCAGAAGATGTAGAAATAACGTTTACTAGTGAAAGTGATAATCATCTGCGTGGTGGGGTGAAGTTTGGTGGGGAGAATGGAGCCGGTGGTATATTTTTGGCCGTTAGGCAAGATACTGTTTGGCAACTTATCTTTGATGGCAACGGCTCATTTTCTTGTGCGCTCCTTGATCAGTATGGTTTTCCAAGAGAAATGAAAGAAGGTTGCTATATACCGCCGAAGGTCACCAGTATTGTTGATCAGATTACTTGGCGTGATTATAAAAATGAGGATTTGGGCTATAGTTTGAGTTATCCGGGAATATGTAATGTCGTCAGTACTAATGTTAACGATAGGATTGATTTTATTTGTAATTGGCAGGACGATGGCACGTGGCCACGTTTTATTATTACTCATCATGATTCAGATTTTTATCATCCGACACCTAACGTTAGTGTTGTTGAGTGGGTAGAAAAGCATCCAGAGCTTGATTTGGGTGCAGCTATAAAAATTGCTGGCTTAGAAACAGTCCATTTTGTTCAAAAGAAAAACAGCCAAACAGACGCAGCGGATTATTATTATTTTATAAAAGATGGGCAGCTCTATGAGATAATAATAATGAGTGTTAGTGGCCACGAGGATAAACAGCTTTATGATAAGTTTTTAAGCAGTTTTAGTTTCAATATATAAATAAAGTAAATAAAAATCCCTACTGGGGAAACTCAGTAGGGTTTTTGTTTAGAGCTCGTTGATGACTTGCGCCAAGATGTGGGCTATAGGAACCGACATGTCAACATCCTTGACTAGGCCGCCAGTACGGTTTTCGTAGGGGCGATAGATGGTGGTTCCACCGAAAATGGTGGTAAAGGGGGTGTTATCGAAGACTTGGCGTTTCCAGCCGTCAGAACAGACCATATGGGTCACAGCCATATGTATCTCGGCCGCGCCGCAACTGCGTAGCCAGTGTCCTCGTTTGGATGCTGTTCGACCAGTGTCCAACTCGTCTTCGCGCATGATGATGATGGCGTCCTGGATCAGATTCGTGATTGCGGTCGGCTCGTACACGATTTCGATTTGGTTTTCTCGGGCAATACTTTCGATCTGCTCAACTTGGGCTGAACTCAGACTTTGGTTGGTGTCAACTTCGCCGGTGTAGTCTCTTTTCTTGGCCCCCAAAATAAGAGTTGCCTTGGTAGCTTTGGCCAGACGAACGGCTCTGGGCAAAGAGCCCCAATCGGGAGTGTCGATAAGGATTTTCTGGCCTCTCGTTTTGGCGCCCATAATTACTTGGTTGAGGGCGGCTGCATATACTTGGGTTGGGTCGACGACTTTATAAGCTAGTCCGACTTTCTGGCAGTTCTTGATGTTCTGCTCAGAATGTGGGTCGCACATAATAAGGAAATCCGTTCCGTTTTGTTTAAGGTTCTGCACCAGCCAGAGGTGGCGATGGATTTCCTCGAACTTTTCGGGGTGATCCTGGCGACGGTAGCCCATGAAGGGCATGACTACGGTTACGCTTTTGGCGTTGTATTGGTTTTTCATCGACCAGACGAATTGGAGTACCTGCATGACGAGGTGGGCTTTGTGGGTATTGATGAAAAAAATGACGTGTTTTCCTTCGATTTGAGAGGGACTCTCAAAGCGGTCGTCGGATTCGCGGTCGCCACCATAGCGACCGAAGTTGATGTGGGAGAAATTAAGCGGTGTTTCACCCGGACGCAGTTTGTTGACCACTTCGATGGTAGGCAGGGCCAGACGGTTGGTTTGACCACCACCACAGAAAATGACCAGCTCTTCAGACTTTGCCATTGGAAGCTCCTTTTGTGAAAGAACCGGTTTAGCTCGTTTGACTTTACCTTAGATAATAAAGAGGTTTTTGTCAATTTTAAGATATATGTTAAAATAAAATAAATATGGAAAGCAAAAAAGGAGAAATTATAGCTGTGGTGGGCGCTCCATCTATAGGCAAAAGTACTTTTGTTAGGTATTTGCGCGATAATTATAGAGTAAAAACTTTTTTAGAAGGAGAAGAAAATAATTGGCCTGATTATATCAAGGATAGCATAGCGCAAAATCGTAATCGTTTGCACATAACTTTGTATTTTCATAATCGTAATATCGGGCAGTATATAGAAGCTCTAAAATTAAAAGAAGATTCGCAGCAGGTTGTGCTTGATACTTTCTGGCTGACTAATTTATTTTTTCTTGATGACAGAATTTATCAAAAACCAGAAGAACAGGAATTGGTCAGAGATTTAATTCAGCTAACTAATCGTTCTTTTAGCTTACCAGACAAGGTGGTTTTTTTGGAAGCTGACAATAAATTAATTAAAGAGAGGTGTTTAGGTAGAGGTCGTTCATTTGAGAAAAATGTTTTAGAAAATTTTTATCGGGTTAATGATTTGCATAAAGACTTTTTTGATAATTATGTCAATTTAGAATTACCCAGCTCAGAGATAATCAGAGTGGATGCGGCTACTATGGATTATGATCAGTTGGCTCAAAGTATGGGCTTGTTGAAAAAATAAAATCAACCAATATTTTGATAATCTTGTTTAAATATAGCAAAATCGGTTATAATACTATTACTATTTAATAAGCAACGTATGAAAATAAGCAGTCCAGCCTTTTATCACAACGGTTTTATACCAAGCAAGTATACCTGTGATGGAGAAAATATAAATCCACCATTGGAATTTAGCGAACTACCCAGGAGGGCAATGACTTTAGTGTTGATCGTTGATGATCCCGATGTTCCCAAAAATGTCCGAGCAGATGGACTCTGGTATCATTGGTTGATATGGAATATACCAGCTGAAACCAAGGGTATTGCCGAAAATTCAGTGCCAGTAGGCATAGTTGGTCAAAACACTAGGGGCAATAAAGCCTACGGCGGACCATGTCCACCCCAAGGGCAGCATCGCTATTTTTTTAAGCTTTACGCTATGGATAGAGCTATTGGTTTGCCGGCTGAAGCCGGAATTGACGAGCTGAGGAAAGCTATGTATGATCATGTCATTGCTAAAGCAGAATTAGTTGGTTTATATAAAAGAAAAGATCTTAATAATTAATCAATAATAAGAAAAATTATGAAATTATACATATCTGTATTTTTGTTACTTGTGATTTTAACCTTAGGTGGTTGCTTTAATAAGCAAGTAAGCAACACCAATGAGGGAAATCAAAACAATAATGTCGTGGTTTCAAATGAAAATGAGAATACGCAGTCTGATGAAGAAATTACTAAGGAATATGATTTAGCTGAAATTTCTAAGCATAGCACGGCTGAAGACTGCTGGTTGCTCATAGATGGTAAGGTCTATGATGTTACTGCTTTCATTGCTTCTGGTAAGCATGGGGGAGGCGATGCTATCTTAGCGGGTTGTGGTATTGATGCTACTGAGCTTTTCAAAACAAGACCTATGGGTACAGGCACCGATCACTCAGAAAAAGCTTATAGTTTTTTACCTAATTTTTACATCGGTGATTTGAAAAAATAATTTATTACTAAAACAACCCCTGTATAGGGGTTTTTTTATTTGTTAAAAAGCCACTACCGAGGGTAGTGGCAGCTGGTGCTAGCTTAAGTCGTAGAGTCGGACATTTAGTATCACTTTGACAGCAAAGTTGGCCAGGGCGATCATGACGCCGATGATCCAACAGCTGAGGAATACTCGTAGTTGGAATTTTCTCAGGCGGGGGTAGTCTTTTTTTGCTCCTTTGATGAGCAGAAATAGAAAGAGAAAGAAAAAACCGAACATGCCTATCCCAGCTAGGCTGATATGAGTGATAAATAGCCAGCTGTGCCAAGGAGCAGAGTCTTCCTGACTCATTCTTGGTAAGGAGCCATTTGAGGCTCCTAGAGCCATAAGAGCGTCTAGACAGATTCCTGTGGCCAGCCAAGCCATGAAGTGGCTCTGTCGGCGGTAAAAGCGTATGCTAGCGATTAGATAAGGGAGAAAAGCGAGGATTTGGATGCTGATGACCAATAGGTGTGCTAGATACCAAGGGGTGTTTCCCACGTTTTCTCTCCTTTCGTTAAAATTTCCAGGGTACTTTCTTACGAGCTAAAGTTATTATATTATTTGTTTTGTGTCAATTTATAATCTTTGTAAATATTTGTTGGCAGCAATATTTGTTTCAAAGTGCAATGCTTGCTTGATTTGTTGCCCTTGAGCTCCTTGATGCTTGAGATTGAAGGCCAAAGTATTTCTTAATATCTGTGGATTTATTCTCAGGATTGGTCTTAGTTTTTTAGCATATTTATCTATTATTCTCTCTACTGATCTGACAGAGAGATTTCTACCCAAAGATTTTTGACAGCGGTCAAAATTTATAAATAGCCACAATGATTCGTCTTTCCTTTTCAGTAGATATTTCTCTAGATGATGCCAAGCTATTGGCTTTATGTCTATATAGTTTTTGGGACTAAATACTATTTGTTTTTTTATTTTATCGATTTGGTTTTTTTTGATAGTGACTATTTTGCCCACTTTTAGACCAGTAGAGTAGAGAAGCTCCAAAAGAGCCTTGTCCCTTAGGCCAATTAAGCTTTTGTCCTTACTGGCCTGTTCCAAAAAATTTTGGAGTTGTTCGGGATTCAGTATTAGTAGGTTTTTATCGGTATCTGATAGGAGATCATAGCGAAAACGTTTCCCTAAAAATTGGAGATAATTATTCAAGATGGTCAGGCGTAGATTGATAGTGGCCACACGAGGGTATTTTTTTATAAGGTAATCAAAATATTTTTTTAGATTTTCTTCAGTAATGTTGTTTTTGTCCAGCCACAGCAAAAATTGTTCTATATTCCAAGTATAGTTTTTGATAGTAGTTTTTTTTAATCCTAGTGACAGGAGAAATTTTTGGTATTCTTTTAGGAGCATGTCTATATTTTAACATAAAACGACACAAAGATTAAAAAAGTGGTTTTGGTGTTTTAAAGTAATACTAATAAAGGGCTTGACTTTTATCCTTTAAAATGTTAGTCTAAGCCTGTTATTAATCATTAATTTACCTATTTCTTGGTTTGTCCTGACAAGTCTAAATAGAGGGCAAAACTAGGATCTGGGTGGACAAGGAAAAATTATGTTAGACAAGAAAAAAAAGCAACGAGTTATTGAAAAGTTCAAGACTCACAAAAACGACACTGGTTCTCCTGAGGTACAAATTGCTATTTTGACCGAAGAAGTAAAGGAGTTGACCAAACATTTACGTGAGCACAAAAAAGATTTTTCTTCTCGTAGAGGTTTACTTTCAAAAGTAGCCTTACGTCACAGATTATTGCGCTATTTGGAAAGAGAAGACGAAAAGAGATTCAACAAATTAGTCAAAGCCTTAAAGATCAAGATTACCAAAAAAGAAATAATAGATCTTGGGCCAGAACCAATTTTGCCCGAAGAAACAGTTGAAGAAGAGGTAGAAGTAAAAGAAGAATAAAATATTTTGCCCTGGGCCAGACTTTTTGGTTCAGGGCATTATTTGATAATTAAAATAGTTTAATTTAATAAAATACTGGTCGAGGGTTGGTAGGTAAGTATCAGGTCGTCAAGCAAACGCTTTGATATTTGCCATATCAGCTCGATATCAGTTAATTAAGGAGAGTTGATATATGTCTATCAAACAATTTTCTATGGAAGTGGCTGGCAAAGAGCTCAAAGTAGAAGTGGGCAAATTTGCTAAACAGGCTCATGGAGCTTGTACAGTCACTTATGGTGATACAGTGGTATTAGCTACCGCTGTTACTTCTGGTCAGCCTCGTGAGGGAGTGGATTATTTCCCTTTGATGGTTGATTATGAAGAGAGATTGTACGCTGCTGGTAAGATCAAAGGTTCTCGTTTTATCAAGCGCGAGGGTCGAGCTACTGATGAAGCTATTTTGACCGCTCGTTTGATTGATCGTTCTATTAGACCTTTGTTTAAAGAAAGTGCTAGGGACGATATTCAAGTAGTTATTACGGTATTGTCTTATGACGGCATAAATGACCCTGATTTTCCGGCAGTAATTGGTGCTTCAGTAGCTTTGGGGATTTCTCCAATAGTTTGGGCCGGTCCTTTAGCTGGCGTTCAGGTTGGTCGTATTGGTGGCGAGTGGGTTTTAAACTCTACTGTTGAAGCCAAACAAAAAAGTGATCTAGATCTTTTCGTGGCTGGTTCAGCTGACGAAGCCATTATGATTGAGGCTGGCGCCAAGCAAATCAGCGAACAGGATATGTATGAAGCAATTGAGTTTGCGGGTAAGCATATTAGAAAAATCGTTGCTTTTGTTGATGATATCATCAAAAAAGTTGGTTCTCCAAAGAGAGAGCCAGTAACAGATGGAGAAAAAGAAGCTACTCGGGCTCAAGTCAAGGAAAAGGTTCATCAATTTTTGGCTAAAAAAGATTTGGCCAACGTCTTTGATCCTGATAAATCAAAGATGAAAGCTGCTATTGAAAGTATGAAAGCGGAATTGGACCTAATGCTCAAAGAAGATAATGAAGTTTCTAAAGATATGAGAGCTATTGGTGTATCTATGATTGAAGAAGCTTTGGAAAAAGCTTTCAAATCATTAGTGCTAGAGCAGGGTAAGCGTCCCGACAATAGAAAGTTTGATGAAATCAGAGAATTGTCAGCCGAAGTAGCCTTGCTTCCAAGGACACATGGTAGCGGTTTGTTTTCTCGCGGTGAAACACAGGTGCTTTCTATTGTTACCTTGGGTGCACCTGGTGATGAGCAGACCTTGGATACTATGGAAGAGTCAGGCACCAAGAAATATATGCATCACTACAACTTCCCTGGATACTGTGTTGGTGAAGTAAAACCGCTTCGTGGCCCTGGCCGTCGAGAAATTGGTCATGGTGCTTTGGCTGAAAAAGCTCTAGTGCCAGTTCTGCCCGACAGCACTCAATTTCCTTACACTATCCGCGTAGTATCTGAAGTTATGGGCTCAAATGGCTCATCTTCACAAGCTTCTATTTGTGGTTCAACTCTATCACTAATGGATGCTGGCGTGCCGATTGTGGCTCCAGTGGCTGGTATTGCTATGGGTTTAGTTTTAGATGATGATAACAAGGATAATTATAGGATTTTAACTGATATTCAAGGTATTGAAGATCATTCTGGTCATATGGATTTTAAAGTTGCTGGTACCAGAGATGGTATTACCGCTATTCAGCTGGACATTAAGCTGGGTGGAATCAGCTACAAAATTGTTAAAGAAACCTTGGTTTTAGCTAAAGAAGCCAGAATTAAAGTTTTGGATGTAATGAAGCAGGCTATTGCCGAACCTAGAGCCGATCTTTCTCCTTATGCTCCAAGAATAACCAGCTTACAGATTGATCCAGATAAAATTAGAGATGTTATTGGCACTGGTGGCAAAATTATCAATGAGATTATTGATAAGTGTGGAGTTTCCATTGATATTGAGCAGACTGGTTTGGTAATGATTACTTCTACTGATGAAGAGGGCGCCAAAAAAGCTAAAGCTTGGATTGAAAATATAGTTAAAGAAATAGAGATTGGTGAAATCTATGAAGGTAAAGTCATCCAAATAGTCAAAGGTAAAGACAATGGCTCAGAGTTAGGAGCAATCGTTGAACTTTTGCCTGGCAAAGATGGTATGGTTCACATCTCTCAGGTCTCACATGAACGTATTGCCAAGATTACGGATGTCATAAACATCGGTGATACTGTCAAAGTAAAAGTAATGGAGGTTGATAAGGAAAGAAATCGTATCAGCTTATCTATAAAAGAGCTTTTACCAAGACCAGCTTTTGCTGAAAAGTCAGATCGTCCTTACAGTAGAGATAGAAACGACAGAAACGATAAAAAATCAAATTTTTTTAGGAAAAATAACTAATAGTAGTGGATTTTTCAAATCTAGTACAAAAAGAAAAAAGACGCCTAAGTTTTAAGTGGGTGCAATTAGCGCTAGCGGCAGTTGTTTTGTTGGCCGTAGCTTTATTTTCAGTTTTTAAATCTGATAAAGCTGAAATTTATGCCCATGATTTTATACCTCCGACGGCGTCTTTTTATTATGAGTGGAGCGATCAGACAGCTATTAAACAAAATTCTGATAAATATTGGGGTTTTGATAAGGAAATACCGCAAGAACACTTAACTAAGATTGCTGGTATCATGGGAGAAGGCTACCAAAATGTAGAGGAGTTGGTGTGGTTTAGGCTTGAGGAACAGGAAAACGATTTTTACTTGCTGAGATTTTCAGATCTAAGCGACAAATATTTGGCTTCATTGGTGCAAAAAAATTCTGGATTATTTTTTTATCAGCCAAGCGACAATATTTTGTTTATTAGTCCCAATAGCGATCTTGGTGTCAGCCTTAGCCCGCAGATTATTGCTCGTTGGAATCTAAATTATTCCCGTGAAGGTGTAAATATTTATTGGCAACTGGACAAGCCACCAGTATTTTTGCAGTCGCTATCCACCATGATATTGCCATTAGCTTCTGTGCCTGAAACTTTTGTTAATTTTAGTGAAGACAGTTTTGATTTATATCAACCCAAGAGCCCTTCAAGCACTTTGGAGTATTACCAGAAGTTTAAAAACAGTAAAATACCACAAAAATTTGATTCAGCTATTGGCTTTAATGCTAGTTCTACTGATAATTTCAGCAAAATAATAATAGAGAATATTGTCTTACCTAATTTTGCTTCATTGCCTTACCAAAATTTAAGCTTTAGTGAATTGAATGCTTATATGCTCAAGGATTCTTTGTTGTTTTCGGTTGGCTCTGACTGGTTGCTTGTTTCCGACACTGATTGGCGTTCTCGAGCTGGTGAGTTGGCTCAAAACTTACAGCTAGTTGAAGTGAAAAAAACCCTGTCTGATGGCACTTTGTATACAGAACTATTGGCTGCCGATGAACAGGCGCTTAAATATTATGATTTTGCTGGTCAAAAGTATTGGCAAGTAGATAATCTCTATGGTTGGGGCCTAGAGAGGGCTTATTATTTGAGTAATAGTGCCAAAATAATAGAGGATCTTATAGTTAGTGATAATATTTTCCCTAATTTACAGCAAAATTGTCTTAGTGATAGTAAAAATATAGGTGATTTCTTACTTTGGCCGACAAATAAGTTGCCTGCTGGGCAGCTTAGGGCTTATCTGGAGGAGCAAAATATAGCTTCTTTGAAGTTGTTTTCCTACCAAAATTACTTAGTTGAAGGTATTAAATTTTGCTTTTAACTTATACACTACTCTATAACTTAATATTTTATTGTTTATTATAGTATTGTGGATAACTTGTTTATAACATTTGCTTATTTTTTGTTATTTTGTCAAATTATTTTTTAAATACTCATATTTAAAGCTAACATTAGCCTATATTTATCGTTGACTAAAGGGCTAAGATATGATATACTTAGTATGTAGATAAGTTCCCTTACAAATTAAAAGGATTACACATTAGAATACTTTTTAGTGTCTAACCCTTTCCGTTTTACTGAGCTAAATATATTAAATGACCTGACCATTTAACTCAAAACAAAAATAAAAACAACAAAAAGGACAATCCTTTCTGCACTGTAGAATTGAGCATTACGCGTAGTGCCCAGCTCTACAGTGTAGAGGAGATCTGCTCCATAGTCACGGTAAAACGGTTGCTCTGAGTCAGGGCTGAGCCAAAATAACGTCTTTTTCATCAAAATCTTGTATGAAATCCAACACCAATTCTAGCGATTTTATGGCTTACAAAAAGCCGAACAAGTGATAAAAAGACGCTAAAGGCGCTTTGCGCCACCCAGATATTTAAAATGTTCTAGGGGTTCGGTCAAGCGCCTTTTACAATTGGCAAAATTCTTGATTTTTTAGGGTTTTTTTGTTACTATACTATAGTAAAAAATAAAAGAAAAAGTATGAAAATGGATGCAAAATTTATCGAGGAGAGAAAAGATGATTTAGAAAAGCGCCGTCAGGAATTGCTTAAAGAGTTAAATGAAGACGCTGTCCAGGTAGCGGAGCATGACTATAGCGCTAAGTTTGTTGATTATGGTGAAAAGGATGATGAAAATGCCGCTGAGGTAGCAACTTTTGAAAAAAATTTATCTTTAGAAAAAACTTTAGAGGTCTCGTTGTATAATGTAAATATTTCTCTAAAGAAAATTGAAGAGGGAAAATATGGTTTGTGCGAAAAATGCGGTGACCCGATTGATCCAGAAAGATTAAAAGCTTTTCCGTCAGCCACTAGTTGTATGTCTTGCAAGAAAAAACTATTATAATGTTTATTTATTTTGTTAGTTTAATAATTTTTTTTGTTGCTGACCGTTTATCAAAATTTTTTATAGTAAATAAAACCCCCGATTTTCTTGGGGGCTTTATTAGTTTTGAATTAAATGAAAATTTGGCCTTTTCCCTGCCAATGATGGATTATATTTTATACCCTCTAGTTTTGATAGTGATAGTAATAGTGGTGAATCTTTGGTTGAAGGCTTACCAAAATAAAAATATTTTGATTTGGCCTTGGGGGCTGCTTATTATTGGAGCAGTTTCCAATCTTTTAGATAGGTTTCAATACGGTGGAGTGGTTGATTTTATCAATGTGCCATATTTTACAGTTTTTAATATTTCGGATATTTATATTTCTATTGCTGTTGTCTGGATACTCTGGTATGAACTGGCTTATAAAAAAAAGCTTGACAAAAAATCTACTTAGTTTAAGATAGTGATAGCCAAGAAAAGCGATTAGAGAGTGCCGAGTGAAGATCGGCAGGCATGGGTTAGTTTTTTGTTACGCCAAAAGTTTATTTGCGGGCAAAACAATAGGCAGAGGCAAGAGAAAACTATCTACAAAATCGCTTTTCTTGGTAAAAGCGATTTTAAATTTATGCCAAAAGTTTATACTATTGCCCCTCTGGGGTTAAAGGGAGTATTGGTAGAGGTAGAGGCTAATCTGTCTAGGCATTTACCTAAAACAATTATTGTGGGGTTACCTGATGCTTCGGTACAGGAGGCCAAAGAAAGAGTTTGGGCAGCTATTGAAAATAGTGGTTTTAAATTTCCTCGGCAAAAAGTAGTGGTTAATTTGGCTCCGGCTCAAATTAGAAAAGAAGGTGGCTCTTATGATTTACCGATAGCCGTCAGTATCCTGCAAGCAAGTGGTATTTTGACCTTGCCGGAGGATAAAATAGCCTTTATCGGCGAGCTTTCTCTAGCGGGGGAGCTAAAAGCAGTGCCAGGAGTATTGGTGATGGTTTCTAGTTTGAAAGATATGGGTTTTAACCAAGTTTTTGTCCCTAGCCAGAATGCTAAAGAAGCAAATATTATAGCGGGCGTGGATATTTTACCTGTAAAAAATTTGGCTGAGTTGGTGAAACATTTTTCTGGGCAAAAGATTGGAGCTTTGACCAAGGAATTTTTTCAGCCTCAGGAGGCCAAAACAAGTATAGATTTTTCTCAAGTAAAAGGTCAGGATCAAGCCAAGCGAGTTTTGGAAATTGCCGCTGCCGGTGGGCACAATGTCTTGCTTGTTGGTCCACCAGGAGCAGGCAAGACTATGTTAGCTAAAGCTTTTTTATCTATTTTACCCGATATAAATATTGATCAGGCTCTGGAAGTAAGTAAAATATATAGTTTGGCCGGACTTTTATCAGAGGATAACTATTTGGTTAACAGACGCATTTTGCGTAGTCCTCATCATTCAGCTTCAGTGTCGGCTATTATTGGCGGTGGTTCTTGGCCTCGGCCAGGTGAGATTAGTTTGGCTCACCACAATGTGCTTTTTTTGGACGAGATATTGGAATTTCCAAGGAAAGTATTAGAAGCTTTGCGTCAGCCTCTGGAAGATAAGATAGTGACAGTATCGAGAGTAAAAGGCAGTTTGGATTTTCCAGCAAATTTTATTTTGTTGGCAACGGCCAATCCTTGCCCCTGTGGCTATTTTAATGATCTATCAAGACAATGTAAATGTTCGCCCAACGATATCAAGCGTTACCAAAAAAGAATTTCCGGCCCGCTTTTAGACAGAATAGATCTTCATCTTAGCGTCCAGCGAGTAAAAAGTGAACATTTATCTCTGGATAAAGATAAACAGGAATCATTTGTTTATAAACAAAGAGTCTTGGTAGTAAGAAAAAAACAAGAACAGCGATTTGGTAACAATTCTTTTGTTTTGAATGCCGATATGTCGGCCAAAGATATTAAAAAACATTGTCAGCTTTCAGCCAGTGGTAAAAGTATTTTAGCCAAGGCTGCTGATAGTTTGAATTTGTCGGCTAGAGCTTATTTCAAAGTTTTGAAAGTGGCCAGAACGATTGCAGATTTATCGGAGAGAGAAAATATCGGCGAGGAAAATATTTTGGAAGCTTTGCAGTACAGAAATAGAATTTTTTTGGAATAAAAAACCATCTTCAATAGATGGTCGGATAGCGTCGGCTGTCTCGAGTGCGAGATCGTCGGAGCCAAAGCTCCACGCCTAGCGATAGGGATAAGCCCAGAAATAAAGAACCGATGATAATCATGGTTTTACCCAAGGAGAAGAACACAAAACACCAGAAACAGACGATGCTGGTGAAGATCAATCCGCGTGTTAGCTCATCATAGTGAGAATATCTGCCAATAGTTCTGAGGGCGAGTAAGTGAATGAAAAATCCTAGGATTAGTGTCTGGAGCCAGATTGGCAGCGGCATGCTTTATCTCCTTTTTTGCTGAAGGTACTCCGTTACAATAGCAATATGTTATATTTTTGTTCCTTTTTTGTCAATTGTAGCCCCCAAAAAAAACACCCCGAAGGGTGTTGTGTTCACTGGTGTCTTGTGTCTCCTTCTTCGCTTTTATCGAAGTAACAAAGCAGAGAAGTAGCTACGAATAAGTAGCAAAAGATAGTGAATAGAAGGCCGGGCCAAGACCAGAATTGGGGATTGATGATAATGCCGACTATAGCTATAATGGTGCTGATTATCAGGGAGAAGATTGAGAACCCTAGCATGCTACTGGTGTAGCCTCGTAGCCAGAGTATAGCTATCATTGCCCACACAAGACAGGGTGGCAGGAGCAGGAAGAGCTGAATTTTTGACATCATTTTATCCTTTCATCTATGCCTTTCTTGGCTAGTAATGAACACATCGGAGATTAGATAATATACTATAGACTGCTATTATTGTAAAGGAGCTTATTTATTGCTAAGATAGATTTACAAACACTGTTTGTAAGAATTATAAATTAATTTCAAAATAGTGAAAAAGATATTTTTTCTCATACTTATTATACTGATAGCCGTTGTGGCTTTTATTTATAAAAATAGAGATCCTAAATTATTAACAATAGAATTGCCACCCGCTCAAGAGTATAGGGATTTTGTCGTAGAAAATACTACTAGTACCGAAGAAGTGTCTTTAGAGCCAGAGGAGACCGTAGTTGAAGATGAAGAGATAATTGAAAACGAAGAGGCAGTTGTAGAGCCAGAAGTGCCCTTGGTCGAAGACGAGCCAGAAGAAAAGTCAGTAGTAAAAGCTGGTACTAACCTAAAGGTTCCTTTTATTTCTCAGGCGCCAAGTAAAAATTGGGAACAGCCTTTTCAAGATGCTTGTGAAGAGGCTAGCGTTTTGATGGTTGATTATTATTACAACGGTAAGCAAGTCCCTGGGGTAGCAGAACAGGAAGATATTTTGTCAGCTATGGTCAAGTGGCAGGAGGATAATTGGGGTGGTCATCATAATTTGCCAGCCGATAAAGTAGCTGAGCTTATCTATGCTACTTTTAATTATCGGGTTGAGGTAGTAGAGGATTTGACTGCTGTCAAACTGAAATATTATTTGGATCAGGGTCAGCCAGTGATTATCCCAGCCGACGGGCGTAAACTAGCCAACCCCTACTTCAAAAATGGTGGACCCGCCTACCATATGCTAGTAGTAAAAGGTTATGTTGATGATAAGTTTATCACCAATGATCCAGGCACTATGCACGGTGCAGATTTTGTCTATAGTGAAGAGAATTTATTTTATTCTATCCATGATTGGAATACAGAAAAGGACCAAGCAATTGGTCCAAGTGTGGGTTTAATTTTATATCCTAATTAAGCTAGTTTGATGTTGTTTATCTGTAGATTAAAGGTATAGCCTAGGTAAGTAACTGCTTTTTGGCAGTAGTTCATACGCTCCACAAAAATAGAGAAATAGTCCATAATATCGGTAAAGTTGGTATCTAGTTTAAGAGCTAGGGTGATGGTCTTTTTCTGTGGGTCTACACTTAACTTGTTGTCTGTCACAGCGTAGTTGACTCTATCATGTATGTCAGATTTTATTTCTGCCATATTTTTTGTTTTTACCCTTAGGCGATGAACATCTGATTTGTCAGCTATAATCAAACAGGCGGTTATACTATCGACTATTTTTAAATCATCTTTGTCATGAGATACAATAGCCTGAATGATTTTGGCCACGTCTTTAGGATCAGCTTGATTGATGTAGCACTGGGAAAAGAGCATACCAGCCCAATAGTGGTGTTGTGTCCGACCTAAAAAATTACCCAAATCATGACACCAGCCAGAGATAGCGGCCATTTCTTGCTCGTGTTCGTTGAGACCGATTTTTTTGGCGATCATTTTGGCTCGATCGCTGACAATATCAAGATGACGTCTACCATGATCAGTGTAGCCAAGCGACTTAAGATATTTGTCGGTTTGGTCAATAAAAGCGTTTAGACGTGGGTCCTGTCTTATTTCAGTCAAGCTTAATTTCATCTACTTTATTTTTTTAAAGCATCCTTCAAGGTTTTGCCAGCTTTGAATTTTGGTACAACTACCTCAGGTATATCAATCCTCTCAGATGGTTTTTGAGGATTAACGCCTTTTCGGGCATGTCTGACCCTAGCAGAGAAAGTACCAAAACCAGTCAAGGTGACTTCCTTGCGGTCTTTTAGCCTTTCTATGACCAAGTCTTCCAAAGCCTGCAGCACATCTTCAGCTTCTTTTTTGCTGACGCCAGCTTTGATAGCAATGCTTTCTACCAATTGTGCTTTGTTCATATATCCTCCCCCTAGTTAATTATTTTTCTTAACAACTCAATATGAGTTGTTTTGTGTGTTTTGTTATCTATCTCTAATAATAGAGCATTTATCTCAATTTGACCAGTTCTTGGCAAGTCATGAATGATTTTGCCTTCGCTGACAAATTTTTCAATGATTATTTCTTTTTTTATACCCAAGACAGAATCATGGGCGCCAGTCATGCCGACATCAGTGATATAGCCAGTGCCATGCGCCAAAATTTGAGCATCAGCGGTTGGTACATGAGTATGAGTGCCAAAGACAGCTGATACTCGGCCATCAAGATAAAATCCCATGGCTCTTTTGTCGCTAGTAGACTCAGCGTGCATGTCGATTATAATGTTGGCATTCTTAGGCAACTCTTCTAGTAATTTGTCTATTTCCAAAAAGGGATTACTCAGAGGCTCATCTTCAAAACTGATAAAAGTCCGACCGGCTAGATTTATGACTATTAATTTGGTACCGTTTATTTCTCTTGTCTGATAGCGGTATTTTTGCGGAGTGCGATAGTCATTTATTGGGCAAGATATCTGGTAATCAGTTTCTTTGGCTAGAGTAGGGATGTCATACTTTTTCCAGATATGGTTGCCTCCAGTAAACATTTCAATACCAGCCTCAGCTACTTCGGCTAGAGTTTTGAGAGTAACTCCTTTGTTATGAGCTAGATTTTCAATATTGCCAACAAAAATATCAGGGGAATATTTTTTCTTAAATTCCGGTATTATCTGTCTTACTCCTTGTCTACCTAAGACTCCGGAGATATCGCCGATAAAGATTATTTTTGTTTTATCTGGCATACTCAACTATTCTTTTTTCTCTAATAACAGTTACTTTTATTTCGCCAGGATATTTAAGATCAGCTTCTATTTTGTTGGCTATATCCTGGGCTAATTTGTTGGCCTTGTAGTCATCGATGCTATCAGGGGAAACAAAAACCCTGATTTCTCGTCCAGCTTGGATAGCATAGGCTTTTTCAACACCTTCAAATGATTTAGCGGTGTTTTCTAGCTCGGTTAGACGTTGGATGTATTCTTCAAATGAATCACGTCTAGCACCTGGTCGAGAGCCAGATATAGCATCAGCTATTTTTACTATAACACCTTCTAGAGTTTTTGGCTTGTCCTCATGATGAGCAACGGACATGTAAGCTACTTCTTCTGGTAGGCCAAATTTTTTCATTAAGTCGTAGCCAATTTCTGGGTGTGAACCTTTTATTTCGTGGTCAAGAGCCTTACCTATATCATGGAGTAGGCCTCCCTTTTTACAAACGTTGACGTCAGCTTTTAGCTCAGCAGCCAAAAGACCAGCTAGATGGGAAACTTCCAAAGCATGTTGTAATTGGTTTTGTCCGTAGCTAGTGCGATATTTCAAGCGTCCTAAAATTTGGATTAGCTTGTTGTCTAAGCCGACAATGCCGGCCTGATAAGCTGCTTCTTCACCAGCTTTTTTGATATCTAAAGCCAGTTCTTTTTTGGCTTGGGCAACAGTTTCTTCTATTCTACCCGGATGAATACGTCCGTCAGACATTAATTTTTCCAAAGTTCTTTTGGCTAGCTGGCGACGGATAGGATTGAAAGCGGAGATTAAGATTGATTCTGGTGTATCGTCGATTATTATTTCTACTCCAGTTAGCTGTTCAATAGTTTTGATATTTCTGCCTTCTCGACCAATAATACGTCCTTTCATTTCGTCGTTGGGCAAAGAAACGGCCGTAGTGGTTGTTTCAACAGTATGGGCAGCAGCACAGCGCTCAATGACGGCTGTCAGCATGGCTTTGGCTTTTTCTTCTAGCTCTTCGTCAGCTCGGTCTTCTAGTTTTCTCATGCGGTGAAGTAACTCGTCTTGAATTTTTGCTTCAGTATTTTTTATCAAAATATCCTTAGCTTCATCGGTAGATAAAGCGGCAATTTTTTCCAACTTAACTAGTTGGGAATCTTTGATTTGTTTGATTTCTTCTTTTTCTTGGGTTAGCTCTTTACGACTATTTTCTATTTTTTGCTTATTTTCTTCCAGCTCCATTAATTTGCGGTCAAATAAGCCTTCTCTTTTGCTTAGCCTTTCTTCAGTTTGGCGCAGCTCATTTCTTCTTTGTCTTTCTTCTGCCTTGGCTTCTTCTATCATTTTTAGAGCTTGGTCTTTTGCTTCTAGGACCAAGTCTTTATTTTTTTGCCTAGCTTCAGCCAGAATAGATTCAGCCTTTCTCTCGGCAGAGCTGATAGTTTGGCTAGTCATTATTTTTTTGATGACAATACCAAAAACTACACCAGCAATCAGAGCGGCTATGATCCAGATAAAATACATTATTATAAACCTTTCAGTTTACTGTTTTTGGTTTTAGAGACTAAATAAACAACCTAATTCTACATTAGACAACGTTTCTTCTTTCTAGACCGTTGATTATTAAGTTGTTTATAGACATTGTTATTTGCTAAATAATAGTGTGGAGGTGTGTATGAGGTGTATTTACAGTATTATATAGAATCTCCCAAAACAGTAAATTAATTACTTATTTTATTGAGGATTTTGTATATTTTTGGATATTCTCAATCCTCGTAAATAATCTACCACAAAGACCCCTAAAAATCAAGTATACAAAAGACCACCAGTTAATGTCCAACATCACTTCAAAGTCTTTCGGCTACGAAGGACGCTTTACGCTGATGGTCATATGACGAGCGTTGTCAATCGGGTTAAAGAACCCAAGTAACCCGTCTTGAAAAATATTTTAGCACATTTTTGAAAATAGGAAAAGATTATTTTATGATTTTATCCACCAGGCCATAATCAAGAGCTTCTTGGGAGGTCATATAGTAGTCACGGTCGGTATCTTTTTCAATTCTTTTTAGTGGTTGGCCGGTATGTTTTTGTAAAATTTTATTTAGTCTTTCTTTGAGCTTGAGGATTTGTTCAGCTTTAATTTTTATGTCAGAAGCCTGGCCAGTAGCGCCGCCCATTATTTGATGGATGAGTATTTCTGAGTTTGGTAGAGCAAATCTTTGGCCCTTGGCGCCGGCAGTAAGTAGTAGAGCAGCCATAGAGGCGGCTAAGCCGATGGATATAGTAGATACTGGACTTTTTATATGTTGCATAGTGTCATAAATTGCCAGACCGTCAGTGACTGATCCGCCTGGACAATTGATGTACATGCGAATGGTCTTGCCACTATCTTGGGAATCCAAAAAAAGGAGCTGAGCAATCACTAGATTGGCTATCCTATCGTCTATTGGGTCACCCAAAAAAATAATTCTTTCTTTAAGCAGGCGAGAGTAGATGTCATAAGCTCTTTCGCCACCCGGCACTTTTTCTATTACTGTAGGTATTAACATATTATTCTTTGTCATGCTGAACTTGTTTCCCACGGCCCGCCAAAGGCGGAGCCTCGCGAAGCGGGGCGAGCAGCATCTAGGTAAATTATTGGATCCTGAGACGAGCTCAGGATGAAAGTCGCTAAACGACTTTCAACTTATTATTATCATATACCAGCTTACCTGGCAAGGAAAAACCAGCGGCTTTTTTGTGGCCACCACCACCAAAGTATTGAGCTAGTTTAGAAAGATCAACATTGCTAGTAGTCCTTAGTGAGACTTTGATATAGCCATCTTTGCTTTCTTTAAGTACCATTGATATTTTGCCTTCTTTGAGAATATGCAAAAAATTGGCTAGACCTTCGCTGTCTGCTTCGCTAGCTTCGCAGTCAAGCAGATCTTGATTGGTGATGAAAGTATAGACCAAATCATATTTTGGATTTCTTTTTAATCTTTCCAGAGCTCTGCCCCATAGTCTCAAGCTGGCGACATTGGTGTTGTTGATAGTTAGACTCATTATTTGGTGAGGATTAGCACCTTTATTTACTAGATCAGCCACAGCGTCTAGGGATTGGTAAGTAGTAGCTGGATTTCTAAAACCACCAGTGTCTGTGACTAAACCGCAAACCAATGAATTTGCTATTTCTTTATTCCAGTTTATTTTCCAGTCGCTAAATAAGCGGTAGAGGACTTCAGCAGTAGAGGAGGCGTCAGTAATCACCAGATTGATGTCACCATAATGCGGATTGGAAGCATGATGGTCTATATTTATTATTTTATATTTTGTTGGTATGGCGGTAATTAACCTATCGATGCCAGCATAATCTAAACTGCCCGAATCAACAACAATGACAGTGTCATAATTTTTGGTAAAAACTTTATGGTCATTGCTGATATTGTGGCTGTAAGGCAAGAATAATAGTGATTGAGGTACGGGATCAAGACAAAAACTAGTGACGTTCTTATTTTTATCTAGTAGTAATTTATGCAAAGCTAAATTAGCACCCAGCGTGTCGCCGTCTGGTTTTTGGTGTGACACTATCAGTATATCTTGGGCATTTTCCAAATGTTGGTATATTGCCTGACTTATGGTCTTGTGATTTTGCATAACGAGCTAGTGTAACTGATTTTAACTTTTTGGTCAATAATAATACCCCCTCTGTCTTTTAGCGGACATATTCCCTTATTTTGGCAAGAGAAGTAGAGGAGGTGTTATTTGCCACTGATAGCCTCGTCAATGGCCTTGTATTTGAGATCTCTTTCGTCTAATTCAAAGCTGATACGAGGCGTCATCTTGATGTTGATGCGCTTGCCTACTTCTCTTTGGATATGACCAGTAAATTTTTTTATGGCTTCAAGAGCAGTGCCTATTTTATTGTTGGGTATGATACTGACGTAAGCGGTGGCATTTTTGAGATCGGGGGCAACGCTGACTT
>QZJA01000013.1 GCA_003599205.1 Candidatus Parcubacteria bacterium | reverse complement strand
TGATAAACCTCGGAAATTATCACTTGATCGGCCAGATAAAAAACTTTGGCAAACTGATCTAGTAAAGTCTTGGTCCGATTGTGATGGTGAGGCTGAAAAATAGCAATTAATTTTCTGTCAGGATAAAAATCCTTGGCCGCCCGTAATAATTGACCAATAGAATCAGGATGATGAGCATAGTCAGAAATTACTACGTTGCTTTTAAATTTCCCCACTAGTTCAAAACGACGCCACGACCCTTTGAATTCATTCAAGGCGTTCCAGATCTGATGACGATTGACTCCCAAATAATCAGCCACTGCTATAGCTGTTGCGGCATTGTACAAATTGTATTCACCTGGCACTTGGATAGTAAAATTGACCATGTTTTTAGCATCATGATACATATCAAAATGCTGTTGACCGTTGGCAATACGCACCTCGTCAAAATAATAAGCCGCTGACTTGCTCTTGCCAAAATCTATCAACTGACCGGAAAATTTTATGCCTGAAGAATTTTTATCATCTATATTTCTAAAGAGCACTCCGTCCGGTGGTAATTTATCAGCAAATTTTTGAAAATGTTTTTTTATATCAGTTAAATCTTTGTAGTAATCCAAATGATCTTCAGCAATATTAGTCAAGACTATCATTTTAGGACTAATCTCTAACATATGAGCCTGCCACTCACAAGCTTCTACTACCAAGATGTCCGACTTACCTAAGCGGAAATTACTGCCCCACTCCGGCACCAGACTACCGACTATAACTGTCGGATCAAGTCCAGCTTTTTCCAAAATCAAACCAATCATAGCAGTTGTAGTAGTCTTACCGTTGGTGCCACTGACAGCTATGGTCCGATAGCGCTTGCTTAGCCAGCCCAAGAATTGAAAATATGTCAAAGTTGTTATCTTTAATTTTTTGGCTTTCAAAAGCTCGGGGTGATCATCAGCTAAAGCAGAAGAATAAATAAACAAATCAATATCAGAAGTTATATTAGAAGCTTTTTGTTTAAAATTTATAATCAAACCCTTTTCTTCCAAACGCCTAGTTACTTCTGACTTTAGCAAATCAGAACCAAAAACTTTTTTATCCAGATTCAAAAAATAATAAGCAATAGCGGACAAACCAATGCCCCCAATGCCAGCTAAATACACTTTATTTATTTTTTCCAAATCTAGCTTCATACTACTTGTTTTTAGCAATAATGCTGTCTATCAATATAATATAATCATTAACTGCGTTTTTAGGGAAGAGTGCATAAAGATTTTCACCCAAAGCCTGACGCAATGATACATTGGCTATTAATTTTTGTAGGTAACGCTCCATAATCTGATCTGAGCCCTGCTTGACCATGACAGCAGCATTGTGTTTGGCAAAAAAACCAGCATTTATCTCTTGATGACTATCTGGTATGGGAATCAAAATCAAAGCCTTCTTCAGACTAGCCGCTTCGGTAATTAAAGACATGCCGGCTCTAGATATTATGATGTCTGCTTGAGAAAGCAGATTTATCATGCCTTGGGAAATAAATTTATAAGGAAAATAATTTTCTTGATTTTGTCTTTGATCCCAGTTTTCTTCACCTAATAGATGGTGGACTTCATAGTGCTCCAAAATCTGCGGTATAAATTTTGCGACAAAATCATTCATTGATCTAGCGCCTTTGCCACCGCCAGTAATAACAACGATTGGTTTGTACTCAGTATTGTCCTTAACCACTCTGACCGGATTGCCAGTAACTACGACTTTTTTGTGATTAAAATCGGCCACTTGCTCTTCAAAGGTAACGGTAATTTTTTTGGCATAGGGAGCCATTAACTTGTTGGCCAAGCCAACTTGAATATCTTGTTGGTGCACAACCACTGGTATACGCAATACCCAGGCTGCCCAAACAACTGGTACGGCGACAAAACTGCCAGCAGTCAAAACAAGATCCGGCTTATATTTGGATAGAATTTTTATACTTTGAAAAAAAGCTAATTTTATTTTTAAAATATCGGCAAAATTCTGCCAAGAAAAATAACGGCGTAATTTGCCAGTTTTGATAGCGACAAAATCAATCCCTTGTTTGTCTAATATTTTTTTTTCTGGACCATCAGCAGAGCCAATAAAAAGATACTCAGCCGGGTATTTTTCAGCGATAGCCAATAGCGGGCTGACCGAACCAAGAGTTCCACCACCGGCCAGTATAATTTTTATCTTTTTCTCTTGCATATCAACGCTCGGTTGTAAATTTAGAAATATTAGCCAATATCCCCATAGCAATCAAAGTCACAACTAGATTGGTACCACCCAGAGAAATAAAAGGCAAGGGTACACCAGTTAAAGGCATTAATTTTATCATACCGCCGATATTGACAAAAATCTGCAATGCCAGCCAAGTAGTAATCCCCAAAGCAACTAATTTGGCAAAATTATCAGGAGATCTTCTAGCAATCAAAAATCCTCTGTAAATCAAAGTAACAAATAAAAGTAAAAATAAAAAAGTAAAAATAAAACCCAACTCTTCGGCAATCACCGCAAAAATTGAATCATTAGCCGGCATAGGTAAGTAAGATTTTTGTTTAGATGCTCCCAAACCTATACCAAACCAACCGCCAGAACCAACAGCAATTAAAGACTGTTTGATTTGCCAACCAGCATTCATGGTATCAACATTAGGATCAAGCCAGGCAGTAATACGCTCCATCCGATAAGGAGCAGTCTTTATCATTACAAAAAATCCCACTAACCCGGCCAAAAACATAGTTAATAAATGCGATAGCTTAGCACCAGCTACATAATATAAGGCCAGCGAGGTCAAAACTATTATGCTCAAAGTACCAAAATCAGGCTGAAGAATTATCAACAGACTTATCAAAGCCAAAAATATCACAAAAGGAACAGTTGTGCCTTTTAGATCTTTTATTTCTCTGCCCTTGGCTACAAACCAACTAGATAAAAACAAAATAACTAGCAGTTTGACCATTTCAGCTGGCTGGACCGAAACCGAACCAATCACTATCCAAGATTTGGCTGTACCAAAATCACCACCAACCAAAAGGACTAAGAGCAATAAAATAAAAGACAAAACCAACCATAACCATAATAATTTTTCGTATACTTTATAATTAATCCTAAAAGCTATATAAAAAAATAATATCCCCGGCAAGATACCGTGAGTAATTTGTTGTTTGAGAAAACGATAAGCATCCGAATATCTATCAAAAGCTAAGGTTGAAGAAGCTGATGATAAAAATATTAAACCCAAAAATAAAAGCAAACCCACACTAACAAGCAACACTTTGTCAGGATTGTGTTCCGAGCCGCGTCCAGGAAAGAATGGTTTAAGCAACCAAGTAATAAAATTATCTTTTTGTTGTCTTCTTCGTCTGATCATTTATCAATTTATCAAACTGCCTAGCGCGATCAAATTCATTGGCAAACATATTAAAACTAGCCGCACCAGGAGAAAATAAAATTACTTTGTCCTGACCACTGGAATATTTCTGCGCCAAACTATAAGCTAAAGCTAGATCATCTATGCCAGACAGCATTTTGTAGGCAGGAAAATCAACTTCTTTGAGCTCTCGACTTAGTTTGTCACTACCGCTACCAGCCAATAAAATCAAAAAACTAACTTTCTTTTTTATGAGCTTTGCCAAATCTTTATAATCCAGCTGTTTATCCTCCCCACCGGCAATCAAAACTAAAGATTTATTGGTCATGGCCTCAATGGCCGCCATACAAGCATCCGGTGTAGTTGAGGTTGAGTCATTGTATATTTCAATATTATTTTTTTTACCTTTATACTCCAAACGATATTCAACACCTTTGAACTTGTTGACTGCTTGAGCAATATTTTTATTTTTTATACCCAATATTTTGGCAACCGCAATTGCCGCCAAAATATTTTGTCGATTATGCTCACCCAAAATCTTTATGTTTTTCAAAGACATAATCCGTTTTGGTTGAGAACCATCATAAAAATACACCCAATCTTTTTTTAAATAAGTACCTTTCACTTTGCGTTTCAAAGAAAAGTAATAAACCTTAGCCTTTGTTTTCCCAGCAAATGATTTGGTATCTTTGTTGTCAAAATTCAAAACAGCAACATCATCTTTCTTTTGGTACTTAACATTGCCCAATTTTGACCGCTTATAAGCAATAAAATTTTTGTAACGATTGAGATGATCAATCAAAACATTGGTTACTACCGCTATTTGTGGAGATAAACGATACTCAGCCATACCATCCAAATGCCAGCTAGACAACTCCAAAACTGGCCAAGAATCCTCTTTTATTTTATCCAGAACGGAAAACATTGGCACCGTGGCAATATTGCCAGCCAAAATATTATTTTTAATTTCTGTTTTTAAAATAGCGTGAATCAAACTAGAAGTAGTTGATTTACCTCTAGTACCGGTAACGCCGATTATGTTGCCAGAAAATAAACCAAAAAACATAACTGCCTCATTGACAATCGGTATTTTATTTTTCCTAGCATACTGTAGATACTTTGAATCTGTTGGCACACCGGGATTTTGGACAATCAAATCCTGATCTTTAAAATCAGACAATTCGTGTCTGCCTAAAGTAAATTTTATTTTCTTTGTCGATTTTATTTTATCAAGACTACTCTTTAACTCCTGCTCGGTCTTGATATCAGTCACTGTCAAAATAGCCCCTTGTTTCAAAAGCCATTTAACTACTGCTACGGCTCCCCCATGCAGGCCGAGACCCATTATTAAAACTTTTTTTCCCTTGAAGCTTGTTATCATAGGCGCAAATCAATCACCGCTAAGATCAGACCCAAAACTGCCAAAACAGCGGCTACTATCCAAAAACGCATCACTACTTTTGTTTCCGGCCAGCCCTGAGCTTCAAAATGATGATGAAGCGGTGCTGATAAAAATATTTTTTTCTTTCTTATTTTTTTGGAAAGCAACTGCAAGATGACCGAAAGTGTCTCCAACATCAGCAGAAAACCAATAATAGGCAAAAGCAAAGGATAATTAGTGACCATTGCTACTATACCCAAAGAAATACCTAAAGACATCGCTCCGGTATCGCCCATGAAAAATCTAGCCGGATTGATATTGAACCACAAAAAAGCCAATAGAGCGCCGGAAATGACTCCACAGAAAGTAGCAATATTGTAATTCCCCTGAAAAAAAGCAATCGTGCCATAAGACGCAAAAGCAGCTAGCGTAATACCAGCCGCTAAGCCGTCTAAACCATCAGCTTCGTTGACGGAAAAAGCAGTTCCAACAATAATAAAAATAAAAAATGGAATAAACCACCAGCCCATATTGTAAATACCCCAAAAAGGTATTCTAATGGCATCCCAATCCAATTTATAATAAAACCACCAAGCACCAAATATAGCTATCAAAGTGTAAATAAACAAACGATGTTTGATTGTCAGTCCGCCGCCTTTGCCACCACCCTGCCTAGTAACATTGAACCAATCATCCAAAAGTCCAACCAAAGCAGAAGCCACTAGGGCTCCCAGTGGTAGATAAGTCTCGCGACGATCAATAAAATTCAGTTGAGCTAAAATTGAATCTGGCCACAGCTTGCTAAACCATAAAAACAATAAAGCCAAAATCAAAACTGTCATCCAGATCAATACTCCACCCATAGTCGGCGTGCCGGCCTTGGTCTTGTGTAATTTGGAAAAAATTGGCGTACCGCCGTCGTTGCGAATGTTTTTTATCAATTTGTACTTATACAAAAAATGAGTCCACGCTGGTGTCAAAACAAAAGCTAGGATAAAACCCAAAGTTGTTAAGGTAAGTACTTTAATGATTTCTATTTCTGGCATTACAAACTATAATTTAAAATATTTAAAATATAAATAAAACTAGCGAAATTTATCAAGAGATTATCAGTCAAAAGCAAATAAGACCAGATTGGCTGGCGCTGCCACAGCCAGCTGGCCAACAAAAAATTGATCAGCGAGGCCACCAAAACTATCAGTGGTATTAAATAAAGCCAGCGCCACTCTCCTACCATATCAAAACCCGAATAAATATTGTAATGAAGCACTGTAATGGGGCTGTGCTCTACTTTATTACCCAAAAATTGCACCCAAGTAGCCAAAATAAAACCTAAAGAAAAAATAGATAAGGCTAAAACTAGCTTATCTTTGAAAAACAATTTTATTCTGACTAAAAATCTCATATAATTAGACTTATTTTAGCATAAACAAACAAAAAAATCTAATCCTAAATTACAACAATATTTGTGGATAAAGTCAATACACAATTAAACCGCTCTAATCTCTTTGACTTCTGGCATTTGAGATTTTATTTCTGCTTCAATTAAATTTTTAAGCGTTATATCAGCCAGTGGGCAATGAGCACAGGCGCCTTGAAAGCTAACTTCTACTATCCCCTTTTTCTCATCATATTTGACTAGGTTGAGGTTGCCGCCATCGCGCTCTAAGGCCGGACGAATCTCATCCAATATCTTATCTAATTTGTCTCGTGACATATATAAAAAATTAATTTTTATTAAAGTTTGCTGTCTCCTAAATTATTTTTCATACAATTTTTTGTATAAAAATATGTAATTATAGCTGCTGACCAATTGATAATAAATATAGCCCACCATACCCCTGATAAACCAAAACCTAAAAATGTAGCTAACAGCCCAAAAAATACAATTGGCCCTATGATCTGACGATATATTCCTATCCAAATAGCATAGAATGGTTTTTTTAGACCCTGAAGCGCTGATATTGATATCGCTGAAATAACATAAGAAATATAAATAAAAGCTGATATTGATAAATAATGCGTACCTATATCTACAACATTAGGATCTTTGGAAAAAAATTGCATCAAAAATTTATTGAATAATAACACCAAAACCATACCAATAGACATTATCCAAAAACCATATTTTAAATTTGTCTTATAAGCAAGTCTTACCCTATCATATTTTTTAGCACCGTTATTCTGACCAATTAGAGCTAAGCTAGCTATATTTAAACCCATTGTTGGTAGTAAGAATATCTGATCAATACGGGTAGCAATACCATAAGCTGCTACTGCGGACTTACCAAAAGGAGAAATAAAATAAGTAATTATAAAAATACCAATAGCAATAGTCATCATATTAAGTGATGCCGGAAAACCCTGTTTACTTATTTCCTTAAAATATTTTGCCTCTGGCTTAAACATGTGCAAACAGCTTTTGCATAATATACCATTTTTTATTGCCTTATAAGAGATGTATATAACACTAAAAAATTGTATAAGCAATGTTGCCCAAGCTACGCCCGCTAAACCCAAAGCTGGAAATCCCAACCAACCAAACATAAACCATGGATCTAAAAGCAGATTAAGTAAAAACCCAAAGACCAGAAAATTTCTAAAGGTCTTGGTATCCCCTTGTGAAGTAAGACTAGAATTTATCACAAAGGATAAGGCAAAAAGCACTGTCCCACCAAAAATAATATTGATATAGCTTAAGGCCATTTTAAGATAATCACCGCTAGCACCTAGAAGTCCAAATAAATATGGCCCACTCACCCAACCTAATACTGATAATATTAATGACAATATTATAGTAAATGATATTGCTTGGGTAAGATATTTTTTTGCTTCCTCACGATTACCCTCACCCAAAGCATGCGCTATAAGTGCGCTAGTACCTGTAGAAATGCCTGAACTAAGAGATATAATAATAAAAAATACTGGAAATGATAGTGACAAAGCAGCAACTGCCTGAGTAGATATCAATCCTCCATAATAAGTATCAACTACGTTATACATAGTGTTGAAAAAAAATCCAACACTAGCCGGTATAGCCAAATCCCTAATTAACTTGGGGATAGGTTGGCTTATCAAAGAACCTTCTTCCATATATATAAATATATTAATTTTAAAACTCTATTTTTTTCTCAATTGATAAATTTTATTGCCGGCCTCAAGTAGTGAATCAAAAGTACCAGTATCCAACCAATAATTTTCATAAATCTTAACGTCTAAATTGCCAGCTTTCAAATACAAATTATTTATATCCGTTATTTCCAATTCGCCTCGAGCTGAAGGCTTGAGATTTTTGGCTTTAGTTACTACTGAATTATCATAAATATAAAGACCAGTTACTGCAAAATCACTTTTGGGATTGGCCGGTTTTTCCTCTATGCTAATAACATTTTTTTTGCTATCAAATTCCACCACACCATAACGGTTGGGATCTTTGACTTGTTTGGCAAAAACTCTTCCTCCAGAGTTGAAAGTCATGATAGCATCGCGCAAAAAATCACCATCGCCGACAAAAAGATTATCACCCAAAATCAAAGTAACATTATCATCACCAATAAAATTTTCACCAATAATGAAAGCCTGGGCTATACCTTCTGGTTTGTCTTGAACTTCATAGCTAATCTTAATACCAAAATCTTTACCACTACCAAGCAAACGGACAAAATTGCCAATATTGTGTGGATCAGAAATCACCAAGATTTCCTTGATACCACCTTCAATCAAAGTTTCCATTGGGTAATAAATCATCGGTTTGTCATAAACCGGCAACAATTGTTTGGACGTGACTTTGGTCAGAGGGTGAAGACGTGAGCCTGCTCCGCCAGCTAAGATAATTCCTTTCATAATTAACTATTATTTTTTATATACATCAAGGTATCGTATCCCTTGTCTTGTCTATGAGTTATATCTACGCCAATACTTTCCAAAAAAACCAATGATGCTTCCTGAACTTTATCAGCGTCTTGATCTAAGGTCTCATCTATCAATCTTTCGGTTTCAATAAAATCACCCAAACCATCTACCTGATCAATACAAATAGTGTAGTCCTGATATTTTATTTCAATTCGCGTCTTGTTTACTCTGACAGCCTCCTGATAACCTAAAAGTTTTATAATATCGGCCATAATTTCGGCATCATTTATTTCTATTTCTTTTTCTATACAATCAAGCTCATTGCTCTGTGGTTGCTTAAGAGTAAAAATAATTTTATTATTACTCTTTCTAATACGTAAAAAATTTATACCTTTTTTTAGATCTTGGCCTAAGGTAAACCCTGCTGGCACAAAAATAATATCATTCTGTAATTTTGGCTCGCTAAAAGTACAGCCAAGCTCTTTTAGTTTGTCTAAAATTTCCTTTCGATTATTTATTTTTACCTTGACTTCAATTTCTTTCATATTATTTTTTGTATTTCTTCATGGTGTCTTCTAGCGCCTCTAAAATCGGCCTCATAGTTATACCATATTTAGCCAAATTTTTGGAAGTCATGATGTTGTTTGACCTTTTTTTGTCAGCCAAACCAATTTTTACCAAATCCTCTTCTGATATCCACTCGTTATGATGACTAGCGTCAACATATTTTTCGTAAAGTTCAATTATCTCCTGATGCTTTATGGAGCCAGGATTGGTCACATGAAAAATTCCAGTAGCTTTTTTCTCCAGCAACTGATGAAAAACGGCGATCATGTCCTCCACTATAGTAACACTATTTTCCACGTCTACTATTTTGGGATATCTGGCAAGCTTGTCTATCAAATTGGCTGGGTGCGATTTGTAATCTATAGGCATACGAATACGAGCAATACCGACATTGGGCAAAGTAGCCAGGATCAAGTCAGCTGCATATTTAGCTCTAGTATAGACTGCTACTGGATTACCATAATCATCTTCTGTCCATGGTCCACCATGAGGCGAAGACCCGTAAAAAATACAGCCCGTACCCATATGAAGCAAATATACATTTTTGTTTTGACAAGCCTGAGCAATAGTAATTGGTAAAATAGTATTGCCCTCAATGGTCTCTAACTGATGAGTTTCGCACCAATCAACATTGGGTTTGCCGACTATGCCAGCAGCATTGAGCACAGCCTCGGGCTGATGTTCTGCCAATAAAGCCTCAACGTCCTCTACTGTTTTAACAATTTTGTCACTCAAAATAACTTCATCACCCCAACTTTCAGCACAGCGCGTGCCTAAATATCCTTTGCCAATAATTAAAATTTTCATATTATTTCTTCCACCAATTTTTATTTTCTTTATACCAAGCAATCGTCTTATCTAGACCAGCCTCAAAATCAATTTGCGGCTGCCAGCCTAAATCATTTTTTATTTTGCTGTAATCAATAGCATAGCGATAATCATGTCCTGGTCGGTCAGCTACATACTCTATCATTGATTGATCGCAACCCAATTTTTCCACCAGCAATTCAGCAATCTCCATATTTCTTTTTTCCGTATCACCACCGATGAGGTAAGTTTCACCAGCCTGACCTTTGTGGACTATCAGATCAATAGCTCGACAATGATCTTCTACATAAAGCCAGTCTCTGATATTTTGCCCTTGGCCATAAATAGGAATTTTTTTGCCAACCAGCAAGTTAGTAATAAACAAAGGTATTAATTTTTCCAAATGCTGATAAGGACCATAGTTGTTGGAACAATTGGAAATAGTCACTGCCAAACCATAAGTATGATGATAAGCCCTGACAATATGATCGGAACTAGCTTTGGAAGCTGAGTAAGGACTGCGCGGATCATAAGCAGTCTTTTCATCAAACTTATCATCCCCTTCCTTCAGTGAGCCAAAGACCTCGTCAGTGGACACATGATGAAAACGTATCTTGTTGGCCAAAGCGGCTTTAAGTAAATTGTGCGTCCCCAAAATATTGGTAGTCAAAAAAGCATCCGGTCCACTGATAGAACGATCAACGTGTGACTCAGCGGCAAAGTGGACAATGATTTCTACTTGCTTGTTTTTTATCAAATCATCAACTAATTTATAATCCAAAATATCTCCTTGAACAAAAGTATAATTTTTGTTTTCCGCTAAAGATTTTAAATTTTCCTGATTGCCAGCATACGTCAAAAGATCCAGATTGACTATTTTATAATCAGGATATTTGACAACTAGATAATGAATAAAATTGGAGCCAATAAAACCGGCTCCACCAGTCAAAAGAATAGTCATTTAATTTATTTTTATTTTTTGTAAAATATCTTCAGCCTCAGTGCCTTGATAATTGCCTCTGGGTGGCCAGAGTTTGAGACCGTCGCCAGCCTGTCGGGGAATAACATGAAAATGAAGATGCGGAATTATTTGGCCAGCTACTGAGCCGTTGTTTTCTGTAACATTATAACCCTCAACGCCTAATCCCTCTTTGATTGATCGACCGACTTTTTTGATGGCCAGCGCCAAACTGGATAACTGCTCTCCCGTGGCTTCTTCTATATCACCCACATGACTCTTGGGGATCACTAAAGTATGACCATGATTAACCGGATTGATATCCAAAAAAGCCAACACTTGGTCGTCTTCATAGACTTTATGGCTCGGTATTTGACCGGCAATTATTTTACAAAATATACAATCCATAAGCTATTTTTTTAGGCTAATTATTTTATAAAGTTTAAAGCCTTGAGAAATCTCGGCTCCTTCTTCTATGAGTAAACCGCTAGTCTCTGCCTCTTGCCTGTCTAGAGAAATCAATTCATCGGATTTGTCACTAAAATAATAAATTGGTTGTAGCTCTACAATATTGGCAATTCTCGACCAAAGAGGCAAATCTCCTTGTGGCGCCACTACCTTATAAGCTGGAAAAAATACTTTATCACTTCTCTCACTAATGATGATGGCATTATCTTCTACTAGATCTCTAACTGCCAGATATTGCTGACGATATTTTTCCAAATTTAATTTCGTAGCCACCAGTCCATCAGGCTGGGAATAAAATGCCAACTGCCAAGAAAAAGTACCAACCAATAAAACAACTATCAGATAAAGCCACTGGTATTTCTGGCCGATAAATTTTATCGCATAAGCAGCTAAAGGTAAAAGCAAAATATAAAGGGGCAAAAAATATCTGACATAGGAAATGCTTATTTGATTTAAATTTTTTACCAGCGGATCAGCAATATCCCAAGACCCATAATAAAGTAATATCAAAATAAAAAGCAAAAAACTAATCAAATAATAATTATACCAAATAGATTTCTTTTTTTCCTTCAATCTTTCAATAGTCAAAAGCATGAAACCAAAAACCGCCAAGACAAACAATGGCCAATTGAGTTTGATAAAATATTTGGCAAAATTATAAACTATCTGACCAAAATCAAAACCAAAGGGTGCCAACAAAAGCTTGAAATAATTTGTACTCTGTCCGGAAAATTCTGTCGGCTGTCCACCCGATTGTAAATTGAAATAACCACTGGCAAAATAAGAACCGTAAGTAATCTTGTTGAGATAAAAATTCAAAAAAAGTATAACCACAAAAACAAGCAAACAAGCAATAATTTTTTTATAATCAAACTTACTACGATTCCAATATAAAATTATCAAGACACTAACTGCCAACCAAACTATTTCAGTGGGACGAAGTATGATGGCTAAAGAAAATAAAAACGCTGACAGTAAATACCAAAACCACTTATTTTTTGCCAAGCTTATAGCCAAGGCCAAAAATCCACCAACAACAAAAAATATAAACATAATTGTCGGCAACATAACAATATTGGAAAAATACAGCCACGGACCAAGAGGCAACAATAAGCCAGAAATAATCAAACTTAAATCTAAATCTTTAAAAATATAATAACTCAAACGATAAAGCAGATAGACGGTTAAACTAGCCAAAGCTGGAGTCAAAAACAACATGGCACCAGTACCAAAAATTTTGGCAAATAAAGCAAAAATTACTATACCCGGCAAAAAAGTTATCGGGACCAAACTACCAGCAAAGACATTAATACTCCTGGTGTGAAGTAAATTGTCGGTCAATTGGTTTAGGGGTTCAAAAACTGACAACACCCCCTCTTCGGCCAATAAACGGGCAAAATAAAAATTAGCATTAGCATCAGGCCAATTAAATATAATATGTTTGAGCTCTGACCATTCTGGCCATAAGATAGACCAAGATAAATAACTATAAACAAAAAAGAAAAGCAATGACAACAAAGCTACTAATAAGTTGTATTTCTTTTCCTTATTCATTGGCTAATTCTAAAATTTGGTTGACATAATTATCGACATAAAAAGGCTCAACGCTGCGCTGGCAACCTAGGGCCATCAATTTCAACTTTTCTCTTTGCTGATAAAGTCCTTGGATTTTTTTGTTTAAAGTGACAAAATCCCCGGCCGGAAAAACCCAACCATTTACACCCTCTTTTATCAGCTCCGCTACGCCTCCAATGTCAGCGGCCAAAACTGGCAAACCCATATTGAGCGATTCATAAATGACCGTGGGAGAATTTTCATAACAAAGTGAAGGAACAACCAAAACGTCCACTCTACCGATAAGTGGTAACAGTCTATCATGGTGCATCCAACCATAAAAAATAATTCTAGTATCGTCTTTAGCCATGGCTTTGGCTTTGGCCAAATCAGGACCAACACCAACAACGTGCAGCTTCAATTGTTTCTCCTCAAGCTTTTTGAAATTATCTATCAGCTCCAAGACACCCTTGGCTTTGTGAATCTGACCCAAATACAATAATTCCAGATTTGGTGTGGGAGTTTTCACAATTGATACTAGACCCTTAGTCGGATTGGGTAAAACTATTTTTTTTGAATTAGGAAAAAAATTATTTTTCTGATAAAAATCTAATAAAAATTTTGAAGGGGAAATCACAATTTCTGGTGAGCCAAATAAAAACCTCATGATGGCCGTATAGCCAGACCAATGAGCAATCTTGTGTTGCCAAGCTTTTTCTTTACCTTTTATTATCAAACCGGACGGCGTGACCAACTGCACATCATGGACTGTATGAATATGTTTTATTTTCATTTTTTTCAGAAGCTGGGGCAATAAAAATCCCACCCCCATCAAATTATGCGTAATCACCAGATCTGGCTTTTCTTTTAACAAAATTTTTCTAACCGTAAAATAGGAAAAAATATTAAAAATATCAATCACATGCCAAAGCACTCTAACAAAAGCTGGGAAAAGAAAATCACTCATGTAGTAATAAATATTTATTGGTGTAAAACGATAAACCAAAACTTCATTCACTTCGCCTTCAACAACCAATTTGGTGATTGATTTTGAGCCAGCACTAGTTTGGACTTTGGCTGGTTTGCTAGAAATCACAAAAACATGTTGCCAGGCTTTTTTAAAAGCTTCTGCTTGCATAGCAGCTATGATTTCCGCTCCGCCGCGAACAAATGGCGGATATAAATTGGAGATAATTCCTATCTTCATCCTGTTAGAAATTTATTTTTTACCAACTGATCTTATTACATTATCCAACATATAGCCAATTTTTTCCCAAGTATAATTATTGATTACTTTTTCACGACCGGCCTTGCCCATGGTCTTGGCTAAACGAGGATTTTTTAACAAAAAACTAATCATCTTGGCCAGATTATCTACATCTCCCGGCTTAACCAAAAGTCCTGTCTTCATTTTGTCTATTACTGAACGAACACCAGGTAAATCAGCAGCAATAACTGGCACTGCTGAAGCCATTGCCTCCAAAGCGACCATACCAAAAGCTTCTGACTTATCAATAGAAGGCAAAACAAACATATCGGCCACACTATATATCTTTGGTAAAACATTGTCCGAAACATTGCCCACAAATCTTATTTTGTTTCCCAGACCAAGAGTATCAACTAAACTTTCGTAGCTCGGTCGTAAGTCTCCATCACCAACCACCAAAACAATAAAATCATCGCGACTGGATAATTGTTTGATAGCTTGAATCAAGATATTGATACCTTTGAAATAATGAGCTTTATCCAAACCACCAACAAATAAAATCACATTTTTATCTAAAAGCTCATATTTTTCCACGATAGACTTATCTCTAAAACGTGGCTTAAATATGAGATGGTTAACACCGCAAGGAATAGCTGTAAATTTGTCAGGATGGGCAACAATTCTTTCCTTGATGGCGGAAGAACGAGCATAATCCCAAGAAGTGACTATTACCTTATCAGCGCTGTCCAAAATATGTGGCATGACATGTTCTGTGTGCCAATCAAAAATTTTTGATACCACAGCCCCCTGGCCAACTACATCCATATGATAAGTAACCACTATTTTCAAATCCTTTATTTTTTCCAAAAAATATATCACTTCTGAACCACCAAAAAAAGGATAGTGAAGATGAATAACATCATAATTCCACAACTGCCAAAAAAGCTGGGGTAAAACACCAGAGTTACCGTATTTAAACCATGGACTTAAACGCTTAACAGCAAAAGGATATTCATCAGTATAGTTGTTTTTTTCTTTGCGACGATTAGTAAAAACCGTCACTTCGTGACCCAAAGTAACTAAAGACCAAGCATTGTGATAGGCCACATTACCCATACCGCCCTTATAAGGAGGAAATGTAGAACAAACTTCTGCTATTTTCATAATCAGCTTACCAAAAAATAAACCGCTTAATTACAAACCAATAAACACCAAAAAAAATATTAGCTATTTTCAAAAGAAAAGAATCAAGCGGTTGAAACAAAATAACACCCTTGAAACTACCAACTACCTGCCAGTCACTACGCTTACGTTTGCTCTGAATATATTTTCTTTTTTCTCTGAGTATCTGAAGTTGACGACCAGAAAATAGCCAAGCGTATGCTTTTAATTTTAAACCTAATCTTCCTTTGAGCAGAGCAAAAAATAATTGACCAAATTCCATAAACAACCAAGCCGGAAAAATCAATACCAAAGTAGCTAATTTATAATTCTTGAGCATATTCCAAAGACGATTTCGCTCGAACCAATAATAATTGCGCATGCTGCGATCAAACTCATACTTATGATAAATCACGCTATCTGGAATAAAATAATTATCATAACCCAACATATTGAGCGACCAGCCCAAATCTAGATCTTCCAAGTATAAAAACATCGTCTCATCAAATAAAGTACCTAGGTCTTTCAAAGCTGCTAGAGAAACAAAAACGCCAGCACCAGAAGCATAATCTATTTTTTCTGGTTTTTGATTTTCTTTATCAATCATACCTGACTGTTGGCCATAGCCAAAACCTAAAAAATGGATAGCATTGCCAACAGTATTTAATTTATGTTTGTCTGGCCAAAGTTTTAGTTTTGACTGTAAGCTACCAATGCGACTATTGTCTTTGGCAAAATTATATAAAGGCCGCAAAAAACCAGGAGTGATAACCGTATCCTGGTTTAATAAATAAATAAAATCTGCCTCCTGACGCAAAGCATACTTATAACCAATATTATTACCACCAACAAAACCAGAGTTTTCTTTATTTTTAATAATGCTAACTTCGGGAAAATTTTGCTCCAAATAAGCAACTGAATTGTCTTTAGAATTATTATCAACTACCAAAATTTCCAAATCAAAATCATCATACTTCTCCTGAGTAAGCAAGGGCATAAGTCCTGGCCAATGTTCTTGACCATTATATGAGACAATAATTACAATGACTTTATCTTTCTTTGGCATTATCTATCGCGTCCTTCCTGACTATCTTGGTTAGTTGTGATTCTATCTTGCTTAAACGGACATAAATCTTAAAGATAATATAAAATATAACCAAAATAGACAAATAAACCACCAAGTCGGCTCCTCTACCAATACCTAAAATATTGGCCAAATATGAGGTTATTTCCGGTTGCCAAAAAACTAATAAAACTGCCAACCAGAGCAAAAACCAAATCACAAAAGCTGAATTGGACAATTTGCCGTCTTGACGTTGTCTAAACAGCTTATACAAAATAAAAACAATAGACAAGCTGACTAAAATTTGTAAATACATCATTTTATTAATTTAGAAACAATTAAGTCTTTGAGTATTCTGAGTCCACCACTAAACCCCTGGCCAAACTCACGATAAATAACCGTAATAGGAATTTCTTTTATCTTCAATTTATAATTAAACGCCTTAGCAGCAATCTCACTACAATGTGCTTTACCATCCTGCTCTATTTTTATTTTCTGGGCCGTCTCTTTAGTCATAGCCCTAAAACCGTTTTGCGGATCAGACAACTTGATACCTAGAAGAACACGATTCACCAATCTGGCCAAAGGAAACAAAATATTTTTTTTCAGCCAAGGCATGTTTGATTTTTTATCCAAAAATCTAGAACCAAATACTATATCATAATTCTGATCCAAAATTGGAGCCAAAATTTCATCAATTTCTTCAGCCAAAAATTGTCCATCGGCATCAAAATGAACAATCACTTCTGCTCCTTTGCTCAAAGCATACTGATTGCCTGTTTCCAGTGCCGCTCCCTGGTCACGATTTATTTTATGTCGTAGGAGAGCTACCGGATACTGAGAAACTATCTGGGCAGTATTATCACTTGAAGCGTCATCAACAACTACAATTTCATAAGGCAAAGAAATCAGACTTTCCAAAACTGGTCTGATTCTTTTGGCCTCATTATAAGCTGGTATGACAACAAAAATTTTCATGATTATTCATTTTGATCATAAGTTGGCTGATGTAAGAAAGCTGTACCTTTGTAATAATCTATTGCCATCTTTAGACCATCATCCAAGGATACTAAAGGAAACCAATTTAATTCTTCTTTGGCTTTACTAATATCCGGAACAGCTGGCTGCATAGTGTAGGCGTAATCTTTGGTATAAGTTAATTTTGAAGAAGAATTGGTGAACTCAATTACTTTGTTGGCCACTTCAGTTAAAGTATAAATATTGGGGCTACCCAAATTGACCGGATCACTAATTTCTGAATCCATAAGAGCTATCATGCCCTCCACAATATCTTTGACATAGCACAAACTCAATACTGATTTTTCGTCACCAGCTATAGCTATTTCTTTGTTATCTACTGCTGCTCTGATAATATCTGGTATCTGCCTGCCGCTGTGCTGCAACATCCTCGGACCAAAGGTACTAAATATTCTAGCAATGCTGACATTTATTTGGTGGGTATCACGGTAAGTAACAACCAATGTTTCAGCAAAACGCTTACCTTCATTATAACAAGCTCTGGGCCCTAAAAAATCCAATAGACCGTAATAGTCCTCTTTTACCGGCATAGCATCGCGTGGTGGCTTGCCATAAACAGCTGATGATGAAGCCAAAAGATAACGAGCTTTGTATTTTCTAGCTAGTTCCAAACTATTGACCACACCGACTGAATTGGCTATAGCTGTTTCAACTGGAAATTTACTATAATCTTTAGGTGAAGTCGGACAAGCTAGATTGTATATTTCCTGAAATCCCTGCACTTCAACTTTGAATTTTCTCAATCCTGGCAAGCGCGTATAATCAACTTCTTGGGATATATCATGGCGGATAAATTCAAAATTTGGGTATTCCAAAAGTGAACGTATATTTTCTACATCAGAAGAAACAAAATTATCAACGCAGGTAACATTGTGGCCACGATTTACTAATTCTTCGCACAAATGAGAGCCAATGAAACCAGCTCCACCCAAGACCAAAACATTTTTTGTTTCCATTAAATCCTTATTTAGCATACTTTTAATTATACTTACCAATTAAATTATTTATTTTTACCTTAAAAACTTGAGCTAGCGTTTTGGGGTAGTTATACCACTTTACTTTGGAATCAAAATTGTTGACCCAAATAACCGGTACTTCCTTGATGCTAAAATTATTTTTTCTAGCCAAGTAAATAAGTTCAAAATCAAAACCCCAATCCTCTATTGTCAATTTAGCAAATAAATCTTTCAACTTCTTATCAAAAAATTTGAAGCCACACTGCGTATCATGAATACTTGGCGCCAAAAGAAGTCTTATCAAAAAATTACCTGCTCGACCCAAAAACACTTTAACAATATTTTGCCGCACCCTAACTTCAGAACCAGACAAGGCGCGAGAGCCTATAATCAAAGCATATTTATCAACATAAGGCAAAAATTTCTTCAACTCATCTATCTTGGTAGAGCTATCGGCATCCATAAATAAAATCCACTCTCCGCTGGCCTTTCCTACACCTTTGGCTACACTATAACCCTTGCCGTGATTTTTCAAATTCCTGACCAAGATAATATCTGGCAGCTGACGCAAAATTTCCAAAGTACGATCAGTCGATTTATCATCAACTATGATAATTTCAAAACTATTAAAATTATTTTTCAAAAAATTTCTAACTTCTTCTATCGTCTTAACAATAACCCGCTCTTCATTGTAAGCTGGAATTACTACACTAATATCCATAAATTATCTGGCTAGCACATCAAAATTATAACCGTTCTTGTCCTTGGAATCACGCAAATACAAGCTCTTTTTCTCTACACCGTTTTCATCATAAGATTTAAGTAACGCCGCCGAGCCTTTTTGTGGTAAGGTCAAAATCTCCGGCAAACTATCACCAGAAATATCTTTGGCTATTACCGTGACTCCGGTATTCAAATATTTACTGTAAGCTAAGAATTCGTGTTTAAGCCGGCCACTGATGCTAAACATCTTGATATCGGGCATATAGCCTTTGGCTGGCGCAGTGACTATCTCCGACCAATTATCAGCGTTGATATCAGCGACAGAAATTGAAACACCGCTAGTCATGTTTCCATCATAAGCCAAAAAGCTACCTTTACTGCCACCATTTTTGTCATAAATTCTGACTCTGGGTTCATAGTTGCCAGCTGGTGCTACTACTATTTCATCTCCATTTTCATTGTTGACATCACCAGTAGCGACATTGACTCCACCATAAAAATTGGCGGCGTAAGCAAAAAACTCTGAAAGTAAATTACCTTGTTTATCAAAAACCCTAATATGTGGGCCACCGCCAGCCATCGGGGCAGTCACTATTTCCTCTCGGCCGTCACCATCGACATCACCAGTAGCGACATTGACTCCGCCATAAAAATTGGCGGCGTAAGCAAAAAACTCTGAAAGTAAATTGCCTTGCTTGTCAAAAACTCTAATATGTGGACCACCGCCAGCCATCGGGGCAGTCACTATTTCCTCTCGGCCGTCACCATCGACATCACCAGTAGCGACATTGACTCCGCCTTTAAAGGCAGGCATGTAAGCCAAAAAAGTATCAATTACATTGCCGTCTGTATCTAAAAGTAAAATTTCTGGTGCTTGTCCAGCTTGAGGAGCCAAGACAATCTTGATTGATTCATGATAATAATCATGAGCATAATTGAGAGCAGCTCCAACATCCAGCAAACCCTTGCCTAAATCAACATAATGTAAAGGATTGGCTTCACTCAAATCCTGACTACTAGCCATAATTATGTTGTAGATGTCATAGGGACGCAGATCAGGATATTGCATCTTGATAAGCGCCATAGTAGCTGCCACTGTTGGTGCCGCTACCGAGGTTCCATTCCAACCGCCTTTATAAAAAGTTTTAAAATCATCATTATTCAAATCATAATAAGTAGTAGAATAAAAATCTTCACCCGGAGCAGAAATATCTATACAAGATTCACCATAGTTAGAAAATTGGGATAATTTTTTATCTTTATCCAAAGCAGCTACGCCCATGACTCGATTGATACCATCTGCGTCACAGACTGGATAACGCGGATCTATATCCAAATTTAAGCCATCCTGCTCTTCGTTACCAGAAGCTGCTACTATCATAACACCATTATCATAAGCTTTTTTGATGGCCTTTTGCAGAGTCTCGTCATAAAATTCTCCGACCAAAGAAAAGTTGATAATATCAGCGCCATTTTCTATAGCATATTCAATCGCCTGAGCTAACACCAAAGTGTTACCTGAACCCTGTTTATTCAAAACTCGAAGCGACATTATTTTGGCCTGAGGAGCAATACCAGTAATACCATTGTCATTTTGTGAAGCAGAGATAATACCAGCAACGACTGTACCGTGATTGGCCGCTGAATAATCATAACCCTCTGAAATATCGGGAGAAGGGTCATTGTCGCTGGCGACAAAATCCCAGCCAAGGACATCATCAATATAACTGTTGCCGTCATTATCTATACCGTCGCTAGCTGTTTCATCAATATTTATCCAAATATTGGCCGCTAAGTCTGGGTGATCCAAATCTGTACCTGAATCTAGCACCGCCACCACCACTTCTTTATTTAATTCCAAATCATTGGACCAAGAAGGACCAATGTTTATCATATCCAAATAAGTTTGATATACCAAAGCAGCATCTTTTGGCTGATAATTTTGCTCAAAAGCCTGAGCTATATTACCCACGAGCAAGAAAAAAATACTAAGAACTGCTATTTTTCTGTTCTTCAACACCTTGATTTTTAGCTTAATTATTTGTCTAAATTATAACAGAAATGGCCTCAAAAAACAAATAAAAAAGACCGCCCTTAAATAAACTAAAAAGCGGGCTAAATATAACTTGCCGGTTACTGCTTAAATATATCCTTAGCTAAATCCCAATAAGCTGAATTACCATTTTTGTATTGAAAATACCACCACTCTGTTCCCCAGAGATAAGCTTGTTTGAAATCAGTATTAATAGCAAATTGCAAATTGGCTCTGAATTGCTCCAGAGAAAAAGACTTATTGTAATCTTCAAAAGCCATATCCTTTAAACTACCATAAGGCACCCACGGCTCAGCTTGAAGCTCACTGATAATCACCTGATCGCGATTCAAATCATTGAGCCAAGCCTTATCCTGATAAAACCAAGCCGGAAAAGGATACCTAAAATAGCCAAACCACCAATTCCAAACCACCCGATACATAGTGGTGCCAAAGATATCCGCCAGATCAGCTTCGTGCCGCCAAGTACTGAGCTCACCGGAAGCAGAGATTATCACTGGTTTATCATCAAGACTTTTTACTAGCTCAACTTCTTTTTTCAAAAATTCCAAATCGCCGTCAGGACACTCGCCGAAGGTATCTAGAAGAGGTTCGTTTTCTACTTGCCAAGCAACTATTTCTGGCCGGTATTTATAACGATTAACTACATTTTGCAACATAGAAAAGGTTTTTTCTTTTATCAGAGCTGGATCCTCGCCTTTGAGCCAAGCCGGCTCATGACATTCTGGCCAACGCGGCATCCTCCAACCAACATTAACAATAAAATCTACATCTCTTTTGGCTCCCTCTTCAAAAATATAATCATAAACGGAAAAATCATACACTCCTGGACTAGTTTCTATTTGATCCCAATAAATAGGAATGCGGATATTTTTTGCTCCCAAATCATCCAAAATAGCTAGATAAGCTTCACGCCAATCCAGACCTAGACTCTGAGCAAATTTTGGTGAATAAGTCAGTCCCCAAAAATCATCTTTGGCCTGCAAATCAATCTTATGAGGATAATGCTTGAAAAACTTGAGATAGGAAAAAACCAAGCCAATGACTAAAACCCAGATTAGAAATTTTTTTCTAGTCTTCATGGCTTTGCTATAAAATACAAACCAATTACTATAAAAATTATGGCAATAACTTTACGACTCAGTATCCGCCAAGAAATATTTTCTTTTATCACCCGAGGAAAAAGCAAAGTACCAAATAAAGTGAGCACCAGCAAAAAAACATATTGTAAACCCTGAAGCGAAGTGACTAAGGAGACAGAACCTATGGCCACAGCGTAATTTTGCAACATAGCACCGGTAGCACCCAATCCTTGAGTGCCAAAAAAGACAAAAGCATTGTTTTTTTTATTTTTTGACCGTTTTAAATCCTTAAAAATTTGTCGCCGACTATTGGCTCCTAAAAGCAAAAGTAGAGCTGACAAAAAAGTTCCCAACCTAATCCAGATGAAAGCGCTGATAAAAGGCTGAGTAATGTAAGCAAATTTAGTACCTACCCAGAACAAGGCAAAAAATAAAGAAGCAAAGCCGGCCAAAATTATCAATAAAAACTTTTTATCTTGAGGATTAGAAAACCAAGATTCCAGTCTAGTCCAAAGAGAATGACTGCGAGTTGACCAAGAAATTATGATAGTACCGACAATTAAAAAAACAATTGCTAACCATTGGCTAAAATTAAACTTTTCCTGCAAAAATAAGACGGAAAATATAATAGTAAAAACTGGTGTCACACCGCCCACTAGGGTAAAGACACGAGAGGCTTCGCTTTTTTTGAGAGCATAATACAAAAACATCAGTCCGGCGGAAAAGCAGAGACCAACCAAGACATCAAGCATCAACATACCCCAACCGGGCCAAACTAGACCAAAAGGTGCCAAAACGATCACTACTCCACCAGTGATACCAACTAAAAAAGTGTAAGTCCTTGGTCCGGGGACTACTTTTTCCAAAATAAATTTGTCAGCCACATTGACGAGGGCTAATATCAAATAAGCTATAATAGCAATAGTCAACCAAGTCATAAACTATTAATAATTTCTTTTAAATTTACCATGGCACGAGAATTAAAATCTTCCTCATTGATAAATCTGGCAGCCTTGAGGGCTGATAAAGTTTTAGTCTCTTCGTTTTGAAACTTACGTGGGTAGTTGGCTTCCAGATCGCCATTGGGCAAAATATAAATATCAAACTTCTTCAGCTCCTGGATAAATTCCTGATCCGTCAGCGGTGGCAATTTTATATCCAAAACATAAGTTAGGTCGCGCATATAATTATTCTTGACCGCATCATGATCAAGAATAATAGCAAACGGTATTTGAAAAACTCTAAGCAATCTTATATAAATCAAAACATTGCCTTTGCCATGAGTCTGAATGACCTTTATATCACGATGACCTCTGTAAAATTTATCAATCAAAGCCCTGATTAAAATCCGATCTGATACGCCTTCTACCAAAACCACCTTATCAGTAAAAAACATCTCCAGATTGTCAGCATTGAGCTCCTGGATTAACCTTTGATGGTCAACGTTACCTTTGCCCAAACTAAAAGCTTTACTTCCTTTTTCATCCTTTATTACTCTGACTAACTGTGCCAAAGTCATCGGCGTGATAAACAAAGGTGAATGAGTAGTAAAAAATATCTGTCCCGCTTCGCTATTTTGCATGGCCCATAAAAGCTTTTTTATCATGGCTGGATGAAGATGAATCTCCGGCTCGTCAATCAAAACCAAAGAGTATTGAGGATGATAAATATAAAGCAGGATGGTAAAAATACGACGAAAACCAGAACCCATACGATCAATAGTCACCCGCCTATCCCCTTCATAAAGGCCTTCGTGCTCATAATTAATATCCAAGGCATTCTCAGTGGCTGAAATCCTAGGAAAATGATGCTCTAAGTTTTCTTTGAATCTACTCAAACTTTCTGGATAAGAAAAAAGGCTACGAAAATCGGCTTCAATCTGCAAAAAATCCAAAAATGATTTTTCACTCAAGCGTTTAAAACTGGCACTCAAAATAGTGGCTAAAGTCCGATTGTAAGGGATACTTCTTTTACCAAAAGATAATTCCCGCAAACCTTTTTTCAAACTAAAAATTGCCTCGGCTTCGGGAAATTCATATTTTAATTGTTCAGTTTCGCTAAATTTTAGTTCCAATTCAACATCAGCGTCTTGATAGTACAGTTGACCATCTGTTTTGGAATCAGCCAAAGCAAATTCAATAGCATCAAGTATATTACTTTTACCGCTATTATTCTGACCAATAATTATATTGATTTCATTGGAATCCAAAATTAGCGGCTCTTTTATGCTTTTGTAATAATTTATTTTTATTTTGGTAATTTTCATTTTTACAACAGCTCAACGTCGTCAATTTCGCTAACTTTATTATTCAAGACTATATTTTCAATTCTATAAGTACCCATTCTCGGAGCATCCAAAAATCCTTCCATAGCTGCTTCAGCCAGCCAGCCAGAATCAAGCCAATCAAAAAGCCACTCATCAACGTACTCGGGATTGAGGCTATCAATACCAGCACCAATAGCCACCAACCAACCACGATTATATTTCTCCTGATAACCAATTGGCTCAGACATAATAATTGGCAGACCCAAAGCACTATAAAAAGTAAGCTCTGACGGTTTGGTCCAAAGAATATCAGTTTTTCTCAAAATTTTGTTGAAAACTTGAAAATACTGGTCTTTATCTTTAGCATAGACAATATTGGCATTGGCACAACTTTCCAAACCATGGCTCTTTAGATAATTTTTAAAATAAATATAAACATCATTTCTGACACCAGCTACCAAATTTAATTTAACCTTACCCTGTTTCAAATGTTTTTGCAGACGACGCAACAAAATAATACCAATATCTCTTTGCGCCCCAGCACCACCCACGGCAAAAGTAATAGTTAGCGGACGTTTGGGATTTTTTAGATTCTTATCTGGGGACAAATATCTCTCTATCAAGTGAGCATATTTTCTTCGATAAATTCCCCGCGGATCAAGATTATAGATACGAGCAGCCAAATCAGCTTTGACTATTTGTTGGCTGACTCCGCCGATATTTTCTTTAGGTAAAGGAAAACCAGTAATTAAAATCTTATTTGATTTTACCCCATAAAGTTCCAAACGATCTTTGACACGTCGGTTTGGTACTAAATAAGTAATCTGGCTTTTGACAGAATAATAAGGGGCCCAAGCTCGAGCCACATCAGCATCACAGATAATGCAATAGACCTTGCCTTTATAGCCATGATATTCGGCAAAATATGCTGGCACAAAAAAAGTAGAAAGGATGGGTAGCGGATCTTTATTTAACTCGTTGATCAAATCTTTACCCAGACCTGACTTTATTTTTTTGTGATAATAGGTCAACTGCTGAGAAGGTCTAGACAAATCACGTCTAGGATAAAAAGGCTCAATCTTTTGAAAATTATCC
>QZJA01000002.1 GCA_003599205.1 Candidatus Parcubacteria bacterium | reverse complement strand
GGCAAATTGGTGGTGATGGTTTTGGTTATTATTCTTATTTGCGGTCATTTATTTTTGATGGCAATTTTGATTTGCACAATGAGTTTGCTCTTTTTGATTCGCTCTATGATCAGACGACTATTCCCAATTGGCAGACCGAGACAAATCAGCTAGGTAACCCCTTTGCTGTTGGCTCAGCTATATTATGGTTACCATTTTTGCTGTTGGCAGTATTAGCCGACAAGATTTTTTATTTTTATGATGCTTATACTATTTCGGGATTTTCTGGGCCCTACCAATTGGCTTTGGCTTTGGCTACTTGGTCTTATTTTTTCTTGGGCATTGCTCTTATCTTTAATACTCTCAGGAAAATAATCGGGGACAAATTTTCCTGGTTGGGCATTTTGGCTACTATTGGCTTGTCGCCAGTGGTTTTTTATTTGCTTTATGAGCCGAGCATGGCTCATGGATTGACAGTTTTTTCTACCGGCTGGTTTTTTTATTTAGTTTTTAAAATATACAATGCTCAAGAAATAAAAATCAGAGATTTTTTATTTTTAGGTGTATCTTCTGGCTTATTATTTTTGTTGAGATGGCAGGACATCACTTTTGTCTTCTTGGCGGTTTTTCTACTTCTGGCCAAAATACTTAGAGATAAGAATTACAAAAAATATATCAGAGCTCTACTGCTGACATTATTATTTTTTATTTTGACCATTTTGCCTCAATTGTTTATGTGGAAATACCTTTTTGGGCAGTGGGTGGCAGTGCCACAGGGGGCATCATTTTTCCATTTAGCCCAGCCACATGTTTGGCAATTTTTATTTTCCAGCCATCACGGTTTGTTTATAGTCCATCCCTGGTTAATATTTTCAATAGTAGGACTTATTTTATTTTTTAGAAAAAACAGACTCTTGGGCGCGGCTTTATTTTTTGTTTTATTATTACAAATTTATTTGAACTCAGGACTTTATGATTGGTATGGAGGCGGATCATTTGGTGCCCGACGCATGGTCAATAGTTTTTTTGTCTTTGCTTGGGGCTTTTCTTATTTTAGCAAGATTATTTTTGAGAAAAAAAAGATATTTTTCCTTTTTGGGCTGTTAGTATTTACAGGAATGATATTTAATGTTTTACTTATGATTGCTTATGCCAAAAATATAATACCCCTAAATGATTTTACTTCCTATACTGATTTATATAGTGCACCTATAAAAGTGTTAAAAGATTTATGAAACCAAAATTACTTCTCCATACTTGTTGTGGGCCATGTGTCATTTATGTAATAGAGCAGTTATCAGCCGAGTACGAGGTAACTGTTTATTATTTTAATCCTAATGTTCATCCACGGCAGGAATATTTGGCTCGGCGGAATGAAGTTTTGGGTTATCTACAGAAAAAAGATATTAAATTTATAGAAGGCGAGTACAATACCAAAAAGTGGTTTGAGCTTACTATTGGTCTAGAGCACGAGCCTGAAAAAGGTAAGCGTTGCGATGTTTGTTTTGAATTTCGATTGTCAGAAACAGCCAAAGCAGCTAAAGAGCTGGGTTTTTCTGCTTGGGCCACCAGTTTGTCCATCAGTCCACATAAGGATTATCAAAAGATAAGTGATATTGGTCAACGATTGGCCAAGCAGTACGGAGTAAAATTTGTCGACCGTGACTGGAAAAAGAAAAATGGTTTTAAGATAGCCTGTGATATGTCACACCACGAGGGTTTTTATCGACAAAATTATTGTGGCTGTATTTATTCCAAAAGAGATAGAGATAGTAATTAGTTTTTGTCATCCCGACCGAAGTGGAGGGATCTAGTGATATTTCTCGACTGCCAGCCTCGCCTAGCGAGTCTAGGCGGGCGCTCGAAATGACAATAATATGGATATTAAATTATTTGATTACAAATTACCTCCAGAGTTGATAGCCCAAAAGCAAATTAAACCCCGGGATTATTCCCGACTGCTGGTTTTGGATATGGCTAGGCAAAAAATTGCCCATAAGCATTTTTATGATTTGCCGGATTTTTTGACAGACAATGACGTCTTAGTAGTCAATGAAACCAAAGTTTTTCCCGCTCGGATGTTGGGCAAAAAAATCAGTGGTGGCAAAGTAGAAGTTTTGCTTACAGAAAATATAAAAGGCTCTAGTTGGCAGGCGATGATAGGCGGACGTAATTTAAAAATTGGTGATAGTATTTATTTTACCAAAGGGCTGAACTGCCAGATTACAAAGGATATAGATGGCAAGAGCAAAGAAATAAAATTCAACAAAACTGGTAAATCTTTGGAAAAGCTAATTGATGCTATTGGTCATACCCCGATTCCTCCTTATATCAAGACCAAAGACAGCCAGCAGATAAAAAAAGATTATCAGACCATTTACGCCAAGACTCGTGGTTCAGCCGCCGCGCCAACAGCGGGTTTACATTTTACCCAGCGTATTTTGGATAAGCTGGATAAAAAAGGAGTTAAAATTTTTAAAGTAACTCTGCATGTTTCTTTGGGTACTTTTGCTCCAGTAGAGGTGGAAGATATTATCAAACATAAGATTCATCATGAATGGGCCAGCATTGATAAAAAAACGGCCACTAGTTTAAATAGACTAAAAAGTTCAGGAAAAAATATAATAGCCGTTGGTACTACTAGTGCTAGAACTCTTGAGGCTTTTGCTGACAAAAGCGGCCAGTTAAAATCTGGCGCAAAGTGGGTAAATATTTATATTTATCCGGGCTATCAGTGGAATTTTGTGGACAACCTAATTACCAATTTTCATTTGCCAAAATCCTCGCTTTTGTTTATGGTGTCAGCTTTGGCGGGGCGCGAATTTGTCATTAAGGCTTATAAGAGGGCAGTCTCTTTGAAATATAGATTTTTTTCTTTTGGTGATGTTATGTTTATTACCAAAAATCGCTGGAAATAATTTTTGTGCCTTGGCTAGCGTCGGGGCATTTTTTATTTTGGCAAAAAAAATCTCGCCGGCCCCAAGTGTCGACGAGATTCAAAAAACTTCCATGTATTTTTCGATATTAAGTTGTTATTGTCTTTGTTTTTATTTTTATAACAACTATTTTTTATTTATGACTTATTGTACTTTTATAAGTACTTTTTAGTTGTCTATAAAAATTTTTCAAAGATAGGGGAATGAACTATTCTTTTACTATTATATCACAGAGCAAATAAAAAACCCACCGTTTGTGGTGGGCACCAGTAGCTAGGGCGTGGTATTTAGCTTTTGCCAGCTTTTTGATCTTCCAGGATCTTGATGAAACAGCGGCGAATCAGCCGGCAGCGCGCCCGATTGGCATCTTCGGCATTGAAGGTAGAGCGACTGTCTTCGTTGATGAAGAAATGAGGGTTGGCTTGGCGGAATCTTTCCACCACGTTGTCGGCGTTGAGAGCATCGGAGCTCTGGATCAAGTCGTGGAGGGCAGAGTCCACTCTCTCGGTGACGAGTAGGTCGTTTTCTACCGGGTCAAGATGGATAACCTCGATGTCAGCATTGTTATAGGCACGATTGATAGTACCTTCTTCACCGATGATGGTGACCGGTACACCGAGCTTGTCCCTGATGTACAGGGCGGATCTGAGCATTGACCGGTCGCCGGTCATAAAGATACAACGTTCGTATCGTTTGGGTTGGGCGTTGGGCCCTTCTGATCCGGTGAAAATTTCTTCCACCATGACGCGATCAGAGACCTCTTTGACGAGGTCGGGTCTGGTACGGGTGTCGATCACTGTCACATCGGGCAGGCTCATCAGATGGGCCTTGATCGTGTACAGTAGGCCCTTGCCGTTCTCGTCGGAGAAGAATCCGCAGACAAGTATTCGGACCGGACCGAAACGTTTTTCCAGCATCTTGACGACGCGGGCGAAGTTGAGGTAGATGCCGGCGCCGTACTTGTTGGCAACGGAAAAAAATAGGTTTTCGGCGTCCACCATAACGTAGCTGAGTTTTCCCTCGGGGTGTGAATCTGACATGGTAGCCTCTCCTAGGGGTTTGAGGGGGTGAATGGTTTAAGAATCTAGATCAAGCTTTGCTTTCTGGTTTGGAGTGTACAAATAGGCAGACTCAGAAATATAGTATTTTGTTGCTTTTTTGTCAATAGTTTAGATAAACAAGGCTATTAATAAGTTGTGGAATATTAGTGTTACTTGGCTGGAAGTGAAGTAACGGTAAAAGAAATATACTCCACTCATTAGTATGGTTCCAGCTAGATAAATATCGTTTAAATTGTTGTTTTTTAGTTGTTTTTTGATCAGTGGCGGCAAAGCTAGAAGCAAAAATATCACTTGGTAAATCCAAAAAGGATGATATTCAAAGGGACTCTGGACAATGCCAGTTTTTAGCCAATAGGCTGATAGGCCTAGACTTCTGATAGGATAAATATGATTAAGATAGTAGATGGTATCATGATATAGTGCCCCAGCATCCCAGATTACCCAGGGTAGCAGGAGAAATAAGGCGGGTATTATCAGTGGTATTAGGTAGCGAGAAAATTTTAGCAGGGATTTGATTTTAAACTCATGATTCTTTTTTTGGAAAATATAAAGCAGGAAGAAAGGCAAATAAAATACCGTGTTGTATTTTATCAAGATAGACAGAGCGACAAAAAATAAAGACCATTGGTATTTATTTTTTTTCAAAAGATACAAGGCATAGAGTAGTGGCATAATAGCAGTGACATCATTGTAGCCGTAAATTATAGAATCAAGAAAAAGAGGATTGAAAGTATAGACCACTAGAAGTGACAGTTTATTTTTTGAGGTGTCTGGCAGTCGATAAATTATTAGTATTGAGAGAATGAAAAATAGTAGGATGAAAAGTCGATGGTCATATAAGCCAAATAAGTTTTCACTAATTAACTTGAGCGGTGTGGCTAGGACAAATTGGGCTGGTGGGTAAACATAATTTTCAAAGGCGGGATTTAATTGGCGGAAAATTCTGTCTTTACCAGTTACATCTATTAGGTGATAGAGACTATAGTCCTCTAGAGCTGTGCCGTAGTAGTTTTCTCGGTAAGGATTTTTTCCACTGAGAAAATAATCTATTGATACTTCTACTTGGGGTAAACCGTCATGAAAATTAGAAACTATTTTATCATCAAATCTTTGGTCTATTTTTAGGGCTAGTATAGCTACAAAAAATAAAAAAAATAAAGCCAATATCCATAATTTAGCTTTAGTTTTATTTTTTTTGTGGGCTTGCCAGTAGAGGTAAAATAATACTGCAAAGATTAAGAAAATAGTCCAAGGAGTAAAATTCCACCAGAGACTACTGTTGATAATATTGTAATTATTTAGCAAATTGACGCTAGTATTTAGAGTCCAATATAAATATAGAGGTATAAATAAAGAAAATAAGCCAAAATCGGTTTTAAGAAAATTTTGAGTGGCTTTTATATAAATATTAATTAGCCAGGAGAAAACTTGCTTGTAAGTAGCAAAAACGTTTTTTTCTGTTTTTGTTTTGGACACTGCTTTATTTTTTTAATCTTTCTAGATCAGCGTCAACCATCATCTTTATCAGTTCTTCAAAACTTAGCTTCGGTTCCCAACCCAGTATATTTTTAGCTTTGGTATTTTTACCAGTTAAAGCATGCAGTTCGGCTGGTCGTTTGAATCGGGGGTCAATACTAATATACTTATCCCAGTCATCAATACCAACGTGCTGGAAAGCAATAGCCAAAAGTTCGCGGATGCTATGAGTCTGGCCAGTACAAATGACAAAATTATCAGCTTCTTCTTGCTGTAGCATCAGCCACATCGCCTCTACATAATCGCCAGCAAAGCCCCAGTCTCTTTGGGCATCCAAATTGCCGAGTTTTATTTCAGTGGCTAGGCCGAGTTTTATTTTGGCTACACCGTCACTGATTTTTCTGGTGACAAATTCCTTGCCACGGATAGGTGATTCGTGATTAAAGAGAATACCATTGGCACAAAACATACCAAAGCTTTCTTTGAAGTTTACAGTCATCCAGTAGGCAAAGAGCTTAGATATAGCATAGGGGCTGCGAGGATGGAAAGGTGTATTTTCATCTTGGAAGCCGTCAGTCGCGCTGTTACCAAACATTTCACTGGTAGCAGCTTGATAAAATTTAGCGCTTGGCCAGTGATTTTTTATAGTGTTGAGTAGTTTGAGTGTGCCCAAACCATTTATTTCAGAAGTTACCAGTGGTTGATCCCAGGAAGTGCCGACAAATGATTGAGCAGCTAGGTTGTAGACTTCATCAGGTCTGATTGTTTTGATGGCATTGATAAGTGATGCTTCATCGGTCAGATCACCATCAACAAAATCTACTTTATTGGCAATGCCAAGATATTCCAAATTAGAAAAGTCGCGGTTGACTATTCTTCTGATCAAACCATAAACTTTATAATTTTTTTCTAGTAAAAATTTGGCTAAGTAGGCACCGTCTTGTCCAGTGATGCCAGTGATTAATGCTTTTTTCATATAATATATGTTAGCATTTTTTAATTAAAGTGGAAATAAATCATCTTTTGCTAAAAGCTGCGGATGATTCGCTCGTTAATTAAAATGGAAGTGAACCGTATCGCCATCTTTCATTATATAGTCCTTGCCTTCCATACGCATGTGTCCGGCTTCTTTGCCTTTGTTCCAACCACCGTCATCCAAAAGAGTTTGCCAGTTGATAACCTCAGCGCGAATAAATCCAGCTTCAAAGTCGCTATGGATTACTCCAGCGGCTTGGGGAGCCTTAGTACCTTCGGTAATTGTCCAAGCTCTAGTTTCTTCCGGTCCGGTGGTTATAAAAGTTATTAGGTTTAGCAATTTGTAGCTGGCAATTATTAGATTTTCCAGACCGCTTTTGGCAATACCGAGCTCTTGAAGATATTCTTTGGCTTCTTCTGGTGGAAGGTCAGCTAGTTCAGCTTCAGTTTTGGCGCAGATAGCAATAGAGCCTTCGGCTAGAGCCAAGTCTTGGTCAACATTTTCTTCAGCTATGTTGTAGAGATAAATAATTGGTTTGGTGGTCAAAAGGTTTAGTTGTTGCAAGATCTTTTTTTCATCAGCTTCAAATTCAAGAGAATTAAGCAACTGGTTTTTTTCCAAAGTTTCTTTGATTTTTAGCAGTAAAGCTTTTTCTTTGTCCAAAGATTTGTCATAAGCGCCTTTCATTTTAGTCAGGACTTTGTCTAGATGCTTAGTAACGGTATCTAAGTCGGCCATTATCAATTCCAAATTTATGATTTGTTTGTCGTATTCGGGATCGATATTGCCGTGAACATGAGTGACGTTGTTATCTTGAAAATGTCTGATGACCTGGACAATGGCATCAACTTTTCTGATATGAGACAAAAATTTATTGCCCAGTCCCTCTCCTTCAGAAGCACCTTTGACCAAACCGGCTATGTCGACGAATTCAATGGTGGTAGGAATTATTTTGGCAGATTTTGATATCTGAGCCAGCTGGTCGAGTCGGCTATCTGGTACAGCCACCACGCCAACGTTGGGATCAATAGTACAAAAAGGGTAGTTGGATGCTTCTACCTTGTTTCTAGTTAGGGCTTGAAATAGTGTTGATTTGCCGACATTTGGCAGGCCGACAATTCCTAGGGAAAATGACATAGATTTTAGTTTTATAGACAGAATTAAATCATAAAACAGCTTAAATAGCAATAATACTTATGAAATGGTATAATATAGTTCATAATGACCTTAAAATAAAAAAATGGTTAAAAAAGTTTATAAGACAAAAATTAAGACTAAACAAAAACTTTCAGTAACTACAAAAAGTTTTTTAGTGGTTATGATTGTCTCTTCTCTCGTATCAATGGGGGAATTTTTTACGGGCTTTAATGCTGGTTTGGCTTATGTGGTCAAAAAAAATAGTCCCACCACCGTCAAAACAGATAGTGTAGAAAAAAATCAAGTTTTAGCCAAAAATTTTACTTCACTAGATAAGCAGGCACAAGGTAAGGTAGTGGATTTATCGGCTATAAAAAATAAACTAGAAAAAGCAGGTAAACTGTGGGAGGCAAAAGATAATCGATTGTCAAAATTAACAGAAAAAAATAAAAAAAATCTTTTGGGTATTGAGGTTAATCAAGAAGAACTGGACTTAGTCAAACAAAAAAATAAAAATTTATCTTTTGAGATAGTTGATGGGATGCCAGATTTTTTTGATTGGCGCAATCAGCACAACGGTTCCAATTATATTAGTCCAGTTAAAGATCAGGGGAGCTGTGGTAGTTGTTGGGCCTTTGCTCTAGCTGGTATGATGGAAGGAACTTATCTAGCGCATTATAATAATTCTACTTCAACCTTGGGATTTGATCTATCAGAACAGGATTTTATTTCTTGCATACAACCAGAAGGTTGTAATGGGGTTACTATTTCAGAGCTACAAGGGATCATCAATAATATTACCGGTAATTTGCCCGGAGTGGATAATATTACTACTGAAAAATGTTTTTCTTATCAAGAATGCGATGCCAGTGGTCAGGGAAATTGTAGTGGTGGAGGTGTAGCTTGTAGTTTAGCAGATAATTGTCGCACTAATCATGAGTACAGATATAATAGTTTTAAAGAATTGTCTCTAGGCGATGTCTGGGGTATTAAGAAGGCTTTGGTAGAAGATGGCCCAGTTATGGCTGGCATGTATGTTTATGAAGATTTCTTTTATTATTCTGGAGGGATATATCAGCATACTGACGGGCAATTTTTAGGAGGGCACGCAGTTTTAATTGTTGGTTATGGTACTTATGACGGTTTTGATTACTGGATAGTCAAAAATAGTTGGGGAGAAGATTGGGGAGAGGGCGGCTATTTTAGAATTTTAGTCGGTGATGACTCTTCTTTAGAGAATAATTTTTTATACACCTTTAGTAGTCCGATACCTGCTGATAGTAGTCAGGTATTATGCACAGATAATGATGGTGATAATTATTGTAATTGGGGAGTTGGCGATAAGCCGGATAGTTGTCCAACTTGTCATGAAACAATCAAAGACTGTGATGATAGTAATAATGATGCTTGGGATGTTTGTGGTGTAAATACAGAACCAGTTGGTAGTTTATATGTAGAAACATCATCGCCGGACGCTAAAGTTTATGTTAAAGATATAAAGTCCGGCGATTGGGTTTATCGCGGACAAAGTCCGCTAAATTTGAATTTAAATGCCGGCGTTAGGGAAATCAGAATAAGCAAAGTGGGTTATTTTGCTGATGAAGTTGGAATTTTGGTAGAAAATAATTCCCAGAAAGATATCTATGTAGATTTGAAGCCCAACCCCATATATCATGCCGGCTGGCCGATATCGGGCTTATCAAATAAGGTTATTGGCTCATTAGTTAGCGGTGATATTGATAATGACGGAGATTTGGAAATTATCTTTGGAACAGCCGATTATGTTTTTTATGCCTTTGAAGCTGATGGCACTTTAGTTAGTGGTTGGCCAGTATATATTGGTAGCAGTTATTATCCAAGTATAGAGTATTATGGCACACCAGCTTTAGCGGATTTAGATGATGATGGAAGTATGGAAATAGTTGTTAATTCCAGCGATAAATTATATGTAATTTCGGCTACTGGCAATATTCGCTGGAGTCGTGATTTAAACGGTTACCCTGTAAGTCAATGGCAGTCGCCTAGTGTAGTTGATTTGGAAGGTGATGGGGAATTAGATTTGGTTTTTGCTGGTTCAGATGGAATATTCGCTTTTGATAAATATGGCAACACAAAACCAGGCTGGCCAGTTTATTTTATGCCTCATGAATTTCAATATTATGTGCCAGCAATAGCTGATTTAAATGGTGATGGAAATTTAGAGATTGTGGCTAATGTCCACAATGCTCTTGACCAGCAAAATTATTATCACAAGATATATGTTTATGATCATAGGGGTAATATATTAGCCGGTTGGCCCAAGATGAAAAATTATGGGCAGAGTTGGGTTGGCCCAAGAGCTAGCTCTATCGGAGATATAAATCATGACGGTATTTTGGAAATAGTGGTCTCCAATAATTATGAAATTTTTGTCTATAATATTAGAGGAGAGTTATTACCAGGCTGGCCAGTTGATTTTAGAAATATATCCGGAGCAGGTATTTGGGCCATTGAAAATTTACCTTTAGGGGATATAAATGGAGATAATTATTTAGAAATTATTGTCCCTCAGGAAGCGAGTATATTTGCTTTAGATTATCAAGGCAATGTTTTGCCAAATTTTCCCGTACCTGTTTATCAGGGTTTCGGTGTTTCTTTGGCTGACATTGATGGAGATCAATTATCGGAGATTATTAGTGGAGATTGGCGTAATGGTTTATTTGCTTGGGATGGCAATGGAAGTATGGTTAGTGGTTTCCCCAAAGAATCAGAAGCAGGCTTGTTTGGTACTCCGCTTATAATTGATATGGACCAAGATGGTGACACGGAGATACTGACCGGGTCAGTAGATGGTAGCGTCTATGCTTGGGATTTAGCGGCTACATATAATCAGAGTTTATTAGATTGGTCTACTTTTCAGCATGATTCATATCACAGCGGTTTGTATAATGAGCAATGCTCAGATGGCACTCTAGAAAATTGGTGCTCAGTAAGCAAACCAAAACGTTGTTTGGACGGGCAATTGATTGACAATTGTCAAAGATGCGGTTGTCCGGGAACGCAATCATGTGCAGCTGGAGGAGAATGTTTTTCTGACACCAAGTATGTGCCACATCAGGCGGTAGATAGTTTTCAATAAGTTTTTATGAATAAAAATCGTTTGATCAATTTGACACCGATAATACTATTTCTTTTTGCTTATACTTTGATGGGAGCTAATGATTTCTTCGGCTTGGAATATTTTAAGACGTTTTTTTTGGTGTTGTTTTTCCCTTTATTTATTGTCTATCTCATTTTAGAAATCAAAGAAAAAGGTGGCCACAAAAGTTTTTTTATTATAAATTATCTATTATTTTGTTTTGTATTTTGTTCACTACAGGAGTAGCTACTTTTATCTTGATAAAAAGTGGACAGGGAAAAGATGGTTATCTATATATACACGATGGAGCTATACAAACGGAATTGGCTACGAAAAAATTATTGGCTGGTAAGAATTTTTACACTGAAGATTTCAGTGATACTGTCTTAGCTCATTGGAACGAGGATAGTAATCCTACCTATTTCTTAGGAGAAAGAGTTGATAATAGTATAGTTGTACAGCACTATGCTTATTTGCCAGTATATCCAATATTATCAATTCCTTTTTATTTGGTGACAAAAAATGTTTTTCATTTTTATGATGAGCGTTTAGTATTTTATGTAGCTTTTCTGGGAGCTTTATGGTTGTTGTATAAATTGGTCAAAGGAAGAGAAGAAAAATTATTGGCTCTGACTTTATTTGGCTTTAATCCCTTTTTCGTCAAAGATTTAGTGGAAGGTAAAAATGATATTTTGATTTTATTTTTTTTATTGCTGATAATTTATCTACTGCAAAAGAAAAAAATAGTTAGTGCCTCTATAATTTTGGGTGTAGCGGTTATGGCCAAACAGACTATTTGGCCGCTCTTGCCTTTTTATTTTTTTTATTTGTTTTTTCAGCAGAAAGATTGGCGTGAAAGTGTATTTTATATTTGGCAAAAAACAAAGTGGGGTATTTTTGTTGGGCTACTCATACTATTGCCTTTTCTTTTTTGGGATGCTCGGTCTTTTTGGCAGGATATTTATCAATATATGAATGGGACTTTAGCGACGAGCTATCCGATAAATGGTTTTGGCTGGTCACGTCTTATTTATCGTTTGGGCCTAGTTGATTCTATTCACGATTATTATCCTTTTTATATTGGGCAAATTATTTTTTGCTTGCCCTTGTTGTGGTGGCTGATCAAAAAACAAGCCAAAAACAATACTGTTTCTTTCATGCTTTTGGGTTATACAGCTCTGTTATTTACCTTTTGGTTTTTTTCGAGATTCTTTCAATCTAATTATATAGTTTTTCTTTATCAGCTTCTGGTCATAACTTATTTTATCAGTTATAATGAGGCGACCAATGAAGCAGCTTGATTTTAAAAATGAATTAAATAAGGAGCAATATGAGGTCGTTACTTCAGGTAAGGGGCCTCATTTGGTTTTGGCCGGCGCGGGTAGCGGCAAGACCAGGACTTTGACTTACCGAGCCGCTTGGTTACTTGGTCAAGGTGTGCCTCCGGAAAAAGTGCTTTTGCTTACTTTTACCAATAAGGCCGCCAATGAAATGATCGAGCGTGTCCGGGCGCTTTTGGCAGTTAAAAAAAATGATAAACTTCCTCTTTGGGCCGGCACTTTCCATTCAGTGGCCAATAGACTACTGAGAATTTATGGTAAAGAGATTGGTATTAGGCCAGACTTTACTATTTTGGACAGCGATGATAGTGACAAGCTACTCAAGACAATCAGCAAGGAATTTTTTTCCAATATTTCTGAAAAAAATAAGCCCGCTCCAGCTTTGTTTAGAGAGACCATTAGCTTCGCTAATAATTCCAAAATAAGTATAGCCGAAAGTTTGGAGTATAAGTTTCCCGAGTGGCTATCGCTATTGGAATATTTTGAAAAAATAGCGGCTGAGTATCAGCGACGCAAGAAGCTATCTAATGTTTTGGATTTTGATGATTTGCTTTTGTACTGGAAAATGATGACTGAACATCCTGATGTGGCAAAAATTTTGCAAAAAAAATGGGATTATGTTTTGGTGGACGAATATCAAGATACCAACACTATCCAGGCAGAGATTGTCTTCAATCTATCACGTGGTCACAATAATATTTTAGCTGTCGGCGATGATGCTCAAAGCATTTATTCATTTAGAGCAGCTGATATCAAAAATATTTTAGAATTTCCAACCAAGTTTGATAATTGTCAGATTCATAAATTGGAGACAAACTATCGTTCCACTCCAGAAATTTTAAAATTGGCCAATCAGATTATTTCTCATAATGGCAATCAATTCATCAAAAACTTAAAAGCCGTCAAAGGCGCTTATGTTCGTCCAGAATTAGTTGCTTTGCGTAGCAATGTTGAGGAAGCTTGGTTTGTAGCGGATAGAATAGATCAATTACTTGATAGTGGGACTGAACCCAAAAAAATAGCGGTCTTGTTTAGAGCAGCTCATTTGAGCCAATCTTTGGAAATGGAGCTCAACAAAAAAGGCATAGCTTACGAAATGCGGGGTGGACTAAGATTTTTTGAGCGGGCCCATGTCAAAGACGTTTTGGCTTATCTCAAAGTTTTAGGTAATGTCCGCGATGAAGTGGCCTGGCTGAGAATTTTAGAAATGTATGAAGGCATTGGCCCAGTGACAGCTCAGCAAATTTATCAGGAAATTATCAGTCAAGGAGAAATAGAAAATTTGTTAGCGGCCAAGATAGAGCTGGCGGCCAAGGCCGGCAGCAGTTGGGACAAGATTATGTCTTTGCTTGGCAAATTAGTTAAAGATAAGCAACAAAATGTTGGTGGTTTGCTCAATATAATAATCAATGACTACGGTGAGTATTTGGCCGAAAAATATCCCGACTACAAACAACGCGAAGATGACTTGGATCAATTGGTTATTTTTGCTTCTGATTATGAGTCTTTGGATTTGTTTTTACACGAAATCAGTCTGCAAGAAACTTTTTCAGGCCGGCATAGTCAGCAGGATAGTCGAGATAGTATTATCTTGTCTACTGTTCATCAGGCCAAGGGTTTGGAGTGGGATGCAGTTTTTGTCATTGGTATGACTGACCAGGCTTTTCCTCATCCGCTTTGTGTCCGCCAGGAGCAAAGAGAGGAAGAAAGACGTCTTTTTTATGTAGCGGTTACTCGGGCGGAGAAAAATTTGTATCTGACTTATCCTTTATCAATGTTTCGTTATGATGGGCACAAAAGCCTTAAACCCTCACCTTTTATTTTGGATGTAGACAGCAATTTATTTCAGCACAATGAGCTATCACGCAGTGTTACTTATGCATCTGCTGACGGAGTAGAGTATGTCAGCGATCCGGATTGTCAGGACAGCGGTGATGGTTTTTTGCCTGATGTCAGCGACTGGTAAATTTTTTTGATTTGTTATAATATTTGTTGTATGGAAAAGGATATAATAGTATTGGATTTAGAAACCAAAAAGACTTTTGACGAAGTCGGCGGCCAACAAAACAGACACTTGTTGGGTGTATCACTCGTCGGTATATATTCTTACAATCGGGATCAATATCGCGGTTTTAGGGAAGAAGAATTTCCAGAACTTTTGGAAATTTTAAAAAATGTTGGGTTGGTCATCGGTTTTAATAGTAAGCCATTTGATTTTCCTGTACTTCAGCCTTATTATCAGGATTTTGATCTGAAAACTATTCCGCATTTAGATATTTTGGAAGAAGTAGTTTTTGCCCTAGGTCATAGATTGAAGTTAGAGAGTGTAGCTCAGAGCACTTTGGGCTATGGCAAATCAGGTAGCGGTCTGGATGCCATCATGTATTATCGCAATAATGACTGGGAGAGTCTGTCCAAATATTGTTTGGATGACGTTAAAGTTACCAAAGAAGTATATGATTATGGTAAAGAGCATGGACATATCTGGTATACCAATTCGGGGCAGAAAGAAAAAATAATCGCTCGTTGGGCCAATGGTAATGGTAAAACAGTTGAGCAGAAAATTCACGATGCTCTCTCCAGTGGTGATCAGTTGGAAATAGAGTACATTGATGAAAAAGGTCAGACCACTAGTCGTAAAATTGATATTCAAAGAATAATGGGCCCCAAAGTAAAAGCCTATTGCCATCTTCGCGGAGCAGTCAGAGTATTTGATATAGACAAAATAAAAACAGCCAAAGTGGCCGGCAAGATGGGTTCTTGGCAAAATACTTTGCTTTAATTTTGACTAGCTAGTTTGACGGCGTTGTAAAGCAACATAGCGACCGTCATTGGACCGACACCGCCAGGAACAGGAGTAATAAATTTTGCTTTGGCAAAAACAGTTGAATAGTCAACATCACCAACAGTACTTTCGCCGACTTGATTGGTACCGACATCAATCACAATAGCGTCTTCTTTGACCATGTCTTCGGTGATAAAAAATGCTTTACCGCAAGCCGAGATTAAAATATCGGCTTCGCGACAACGGTCGGATATATCTTTATCGCCTGGATGGACAATGGTAGTAGTGACTCCCTGATCGTTGAGTAATTTAGCTACTGGTTGGTACAAAATATTACTTTTAGCAACAATAGTTGCTTTTTTGTTGGCCAGATTTTCACCCGTGCTTTCTATCAGCTTATAAATTCCCAGAGCCAAGCCAGGCACAAAATCTGATTGTTTGCTTAAAAAATTATTGATGTTTTGTGGATGGAAGCCATCGACATCTTTTTTGGGGTCCATAGCCAGAATTATTTTGTCAGTGTCCAAATGTTTTGGTAGCGGTAGTTGAATCAAAATAGCATTTACTTGCTCGTCTTTATTTAAAAAATCCACAACCGTCAAAACTTCCTCTTCGCTGGAATTTTCCGCCAAAAGATATTCGTGAAAATCAACACCGACTTCTTGGCAGGCTCTTTTTTTGAGACTGACATAGAGGTGAGAAGCAGGGTCATTGCCAATCAAAATAACAGCTAAGCTAGGTCTTAGATTTTTTTTGTGTATTTCTTCTTTGATTTCTTGCCTTATTTTTTCGGCCAAAGCACGGCCATCAATAATTTTGTCCATAACGAAAATAAGTAATAATTACAATTGAGGGTAAAGCTCAAATTGTTTCATCAGTTCAATTATTTTATTTTTATTTTCTTCTTTAGCCCGTTTTTCTTTAAGGGTTTTTATGATAATAGAAGCGATTAATTCTATTTCTTTTTCTTTAAGACCGCGAGTGGTCAAAGCAGCTGTACCAAGTCTGATACCAGAAGGATCAACTGGTTTTCTCTGGTCAAATGGTATCATATTTTTGTTGGTAAAAATATGAACTTGGTCCAAAAGCGTTTCTGCTTCTTTTCCACCTAGTCCTAGGTTACTAATGTCTAACAAAAGTAGATGATTGTCAGTACCATCAGAAACCATACGAATGCCAGCGGCGCGGAAATTATTTTCTAGAACTTTACAATTTTTTATGACTTGAGTTTGGTAGTCTTTGAATTCTGGCTGGAGTGCTTCACCAAAAGCAACAGCTTTGGCGGCAATGATATGCTCTAGCGGTCCACCTTGCATTCCTGGGAAAACTGCTGAGTCTATTTTTTGAGCTAGGTTTTTTTTGTTATCAGGATCTAAGCGGTCTTCTGTTTTTGATAGAATCATTGCTCCTCTTGGACCGCGTAGGGTTTTGTGAGTAGTAGTAGTAACTACATCAGCATAGGGTACAGGATCAGGATGAAGGCCGGCAGCTACTAGTCCAGCAATATGCGCCATATCCACCAGCAGATAAGCTCCTACTTCGTCGGCTATTTCTTTGAAAATTTTAAAGTCTATTTTTCTGGAATAAGCAGAAGCGCCAGCTAAAATAATTTTTGGTTTATTTTTTTTGGCCAAATCTCTGACTTGATTTAAGTCTATTAATTCAGTTTTTTCAGCTACACCGTAGTGAATAAAATTATAGAATTTTCCGGAAAAATTCACTGGGTGACCGTGGGTTAGATGTCCACCATGAGCTAATGAAAAACCCAAGATAGTATCACCTAGCTCAGCTAGGGCAAAATAGGCCTCCATGTTGGCCTGAGAGCCGGCATGTGGTTGGACATTTACATGTTCAGCACCAAAAAGTTTTTGAGCGCGTTCAATGGCCAACTGCTCGGCTTGGTCGATGAATTCATTGCCACCATAATATCTTTTACTAGGGTAGCCTTCAGCGTATTTGTTGGTCAAGACTGAGCCAGCAGCTTCAAGTACTGCCAGAGAAACAAAATTTTCAGAGGCAATCATTTCTGCTCCCTGACGTTGTCGATGGAGCTCTTTGGCTAGTATTTCGGATATTTTAGGGTCGCTATTTTTTAAGTTTAGCATTTTGTAGGATTAATAATACGATATTTAGTTTAGCATATTGTGGTGGACAAGCAAGTATAATAAATAAAAAACCGAGCTTGGCTCGGTTAGCAATTCAGGCGACCTCGTGGTCGATCAGAATTTCGTGGGTGAAGTACCACTGGCCACGGCGCCCTTTCTCGCCGAAGAGGCTGGTGGGCGCCATACGCTGGATGGTGCGGGATGAAACGCCCAGAAGCTGAGCCGCTTCGCGGGTGCTCAGTTTGCGGTTCATTTCCCGCCAGAAGTCGTGGATCTTGTCGATCATCTGGCCGACAGTCATGTCCCAGCGTTGGGCCAGCTCGTCTGTCATGTTCCATTCGTTGAACTCGCCGTCCTTTTCCAGGAGAGGCAGGGCCACCAAGCTGATGAACTCCTTCTCCCGTCGAGTGAGCTCGTCGTCGCAGATGCGAGGCATCCGCCGCTTCTCCAGGTAGACCTTGAAGTCGCGCTTGCGCTCACTGCTCGGCAGCTGGTCATACCAGTTCATTCTCATTGTCGCCCTCCTTTTGGGCTCAGGGTACTTGGTTGAAGGTGCAAACAGGCTATTTAATACTATTGTGGATTTTTTGTCAATTTAGAGGTTCTTGGTCATATAGGTGCCTTCAAGTTCATAACCAAGTTTGCGGTAGTAGTTTCGTACTCCAATACCAGAAATAACCGCTATTTTTTTTAGACCTCTTTCCTGAGTGATTTTTTCTGCTTCAGCCATTAGCCTTTTGCCCAGACCCAAATGCTGAGTCTGACCAATCTCATCATCATTGTCTTCATTATACACCGGTATCATCTGACCATAAACATGGAGTTCTCGGACTATGGAAGCATTTTTTAATTCAGGAAATATGTTGACTTCTGGGTTTTCATTAAAGCGTAGTCTCAAGAAAGCGTAGATTGTCTTTTCGTCAGCTGATTCAAAACTCAAAAATATTTCTTGACCGTCTGAGGCAGAATACTCTCTTTTGATTAGCTGTGGTTCGGCTACAATTTCACTGCGGACTTCGCGACAACGGATACACTGACATCTTTTGCCTTGTTTTTTTAATTCAGTTTGTAGGTATTGTCTGAGGTTGGTGATTTTATTTCCGGCAATAATACTTTCTTCAGGGATGTCACGGATCAAACGGTTGATTCTGATCCAAGGTGGGACGATTTGTTTTATTTTTAGCAAGAGATCAAGTAGATCCTTGGCAGGGAAAGGCCGATATTTTCCTTGCTCATACCAGCGGTAGAGCGGGGCATACTCATTGACTACACAAGGATAAATTTTTACTTGATCGGGTTGTAAATCAGGGGAAGAAAAAACATATTCAAACATTTTCAGATCTTTTTCCGGAGTAGATCCCGGTAGATCAGGCATATAGTGATGGTCTACTTTTAGTCCGGCCTCTTTGAGCATTTTGGTGGCGCGAATACTTTCTTCAATAGTGTGGTCCCTATTTATCAAATCCAAAATTTTGTTGTCAGTATGTTGGACACCAATTTGTACTCTGGTGGCACCTAAATATCTCAATCTTTTGACTTCATCTTCATTGATAAAGTCCGGCCTAGTTTCCGGAGTTAGGCCGATTATTTTGTATTTGGTGTCTTCGTTTATTTTTTGTTCTTCTGGTAGACTTAGTTTTTGCCTTTTTTCCTTATCGTCAAAAGTATTGGCTGTATAGAAAAGATCACGGACAAATTCTTCTTGATAATCTTTGGGGTAAAAAGACCAAGTACCGCCTAAGATTAAGACCTCTAACTTGTCTACTTGGTGGCCGTTGTTTAAAAGCGCCTGAATACGCATAGTGACTTGGCGGACTGGATCAAACAGATTCATTTTGGCCCGGGCAGCAGCTGGCTCGTTGGAAAGATAGCTTTTGGGCATATCGGGCTCCAGTGGGCAATAGACACAGCGTCCAGGGCAGGTAAAAGGCTTGGTCAGGACAGTAATTACCGAAACGCCAGATAAAGTGCGAACAGCCCTTTTGGTCAGTAATTTGGCAAATTTTTTGTCCTCTTTTAATTGGCCCTTTTTTATCAGATTTTTATATGCTACAATTAGGTTAGATTTAGCCAAGGGTACCATCTTACGCTGAGAAAAAACTTGACGGGCGGCTTGGATAAAATCAAGTTCACTGGAACAACCTTGGTGGTATAATTCCAGTACTATTTCCTCAATTATTTCCGGTTTTATATTTTTTGTCATGAAAGCTGAAAGAATAAAAGATAATGTAAAAAAAGTCTACGATGATATTGCGGAAGAGTTTTCTTCTTCTCGAGCTTATCCGTGGGAAGAGTTACAAGTTTTTATACCATATCTAAAGGAAGATTTCAAGGTTCTAGATTTGGGTTGTGGTAATGGTCGCTTACTTAAGTCTTTTGATAAAATTGATAAGAAGTTTAGTTATTTGGGAGTTGATTTTTCCAAGGAGCTGATTAGCAAAGCCAAACAAGAGTTTCCCACTCACAAATTTTTGTTGGCTGATATGACAGAAGTCAATTTTAACCCTGATAGTTTTGATATGGTCTGTTTGATTGCTTCTTTTCATCATCTGCCGACCAAGATGGAACGGCTTGATCTGCTTTTCAAGATTCATCGCTGGCTTAGACCAGGCGGATATCTTTTTATGACCAATTGGAATCTGTGGCAGAAGAAATATGTCCAGTATTCAATGAAAAATTTTTGGCACAAAAAATCTTGGAATGATTTTTTCATTCCCTGGACTACTTATGAAGGTTCAAAAGTCTGGCGCTACTATCATAGTTTTAGTGATAAAGAGCTCAGTGATTTATTGCAGACCGCTCACTTTGAGCTCAAGCCCGAGGGAGTATATAAGACTAAATTTAATATAAATTGTTTAGTGCAAAAACCAAAAGATGAATATATTTAAAAACCGCCAGAAGATATGAAGGCGGTTTTTTGTTTTTGATAAAGCATTGTATTTTTGGGTTTTTTTGTGTTAAAATATGCTTATTGATAATTAACCGTAATCTATGGCTTATAAGGAAAATTTGGACGCGGCGATTTTTAAAGCTTATGATATTAGGGGTATTTACCCCGGGCAGATAAATGAGCAAATAGTCAATTTGATTGCTCAGACTTATCTCAAATTTTTGTCAGATAAATTAAACAAACCGATTAAAGATCTGAAGTTGGTAGTTTGTCGCGATATCAGAAAATCATCAGAGCCGATATTGAATGAGGCTATAAAGGTATTTTTGCAATATGGCGCTACGATTGATAATCTCGGCTTGGTTTCTATAAATGATTATTATTTTGCTGTTGGTCATTATGGCTACGATGGCGGATTTTTGGCTACAGCCTCTCACAATCCACCGCAGTATGGAGGAGTAAAGATGGCTTATAAAAATATAAATTATTCAGACAGTATTGATTTTGTTTCTGGCAAGGAGCTCTACCAGATATTACAAAATTTAGATTTTCCTTTGGTAAAAGAAAAAGAAAAAGTTAAAGGTACTATTCAAGACAGAGATATTAGTGCAGATCACTTAGAGCACATATTCTCTTTTATTGATAATGAAAAATTAAAACCGCTCAAGGTAGTAGTTGATACGGGCAATGGTATGAACGGGTTGCTTTTACCAAAAATATTTTCTCAGCTTCCTTGTGAATTGATCCACCTTTTTCCCGAATTAGATGGAGATTTTCCCAATCGTGCACCCAATCCTTTGACTGCCGGCGCTCCTGACAAACTAGCTGCCAAGATCAAGGAAGTTGGAGCTGATCTGGGATTTATTTGTGATGTTGATGGTGACAGGATAAATCTTTTGGATGAACAAGGTAATTTTTATAAAGGCGATATGAGTATGTTGCCTATGACCAAGGCGATGTTGGATAAATATCCTGGCGCTGGTATTGTCTATAATTTGATTTGCAGCCATTCTGTCAAAGATATGATAAAAAAATGGGGTGGACAGCCGATTAGAAGCGAGGTGGGCTATATGAATTTGGCTCGTCATATGCGCGAAGAAAACGGCGTCATGAGTGGTGAGGTATCAGCTCATTTTGCTTTCAAAAAAAATTATTATGCCGACAACGCTTTTATTGCCCTAGTGCTTACTCTAGCGGCCATATCTCAAGATGGTCGCAAAGTTTCTGAGATTATGAAAGATTATAGTTTATATGCCAAGAGTGAAGAAATGAATTTTACGGTTGATAATATAGATTTGGAGTTAGATAAAATAAGAGATTATTATCGTGATAATATTTTGGATGAAATAGATGGTATTACTGTTGAAGCCAAAGATTGGTGGTTTAATGTCCGAGCCTCAAATACCGAACCGTTGCTTCGGGTAACGGTTGAGGCAATTTCGGAAAAAGTGCTTAAACAAAAAATAGCTGAAGTTTTGGGTATGATTGATATAAAAAAATAATTTAAATATTAAAAGATAAATTTATGCCGTTTATTATTATCTTAGTAATCTTTATCCTCTTTGTGATTTTGATTTCCATTCGTCAGGTGAATCAATATGAAAGAGGTGTAAAATTTCAACTGGGAAAATATCGAAAAATGGAAGAGCCGGGTTGGCGCTTGATTTTACCGATTTTTCAATCAATGACCAAGGTAGATATCCGCGTCAAAGCAGTCGATGTGCCTGATCAGGACGCCATCACTAGGGACAACGTAACTGTTAATGTAAATGCAGTTTTGTATTACAAAGTTATTGCTTCTGACAAAGCTATTTTAGAAGTAGAGCATTTTTATTATGCAGTTTCTCAATTAGCTCAGACCACTATGCGTGATGTAGTTGGTGAAGTTACTTTGGACGAACTATTGAGCAAGCGCGATGTTATTTCTCATCGTATTCAGCAGATTGTCGATGCCGCTACTGATCCTTGGGGTATCAAGGTGGTATCAGTTGATCTCAAGCACATTGAGTTGCCTAAAGATATGCAACGTACTATTGCCAAACAAGCCGAAGCTGAACGTGAAAGACGAGCAGTTATTATCAAGGCCGAAGGTGAAGTCATGGCGGCTGATAATATGGCCAAAGCTGCCAATATCTTAGCTTCTTCATCAGGTGCTTTGCACTTAAGGACGCTACAATCAATCAATGACATATCTTCAGATCAATCAAATACAATAGTCTTTGCTGTGCCACTAGAAATTCTTCGCGCTTTTGATAGCATGAGCAAAAAATAATTTTAATGTTTTTGTAAACCTTAATTTTTAGTATAAGCATTATGATTGGAGTGTTTGATTCTGGTTACGGTGGCCTGACAATTTTTAAGTATATTGAAAAAAAATTGTCTCAGTATGATTATCTTTATCTTGGTGATAACGCCAGAGCTCCTTATGGCGATCGTAGCCAGGATCTTATCTATCAGTATACCAAAGAGGCGATTGATTATTTATTTGCCCAAGGGTGTGATTTGATAGTGCTCGCTTGCAACACGGCCTCTTCAATGGCTTTGAGAAAAATACAGCAGGAACATTTGCCTAAATTCTATCCCGGCAAAAGAGTTTTAGGAGTTATCAGGCCTTTGGCTGAGGCAGTAGCAAGCTTGCCTAAAAATAGAATAGTAGCAGTCATGGGTACCAATAGTACAGTTGAGTCAGGAGCTTACATTAATGAATTTGCTGAAGTTGATCCTAGTATAAAGGTGATTCAGCAAGCTTGCCCTTTACTCGTACCATTGATAGAGAACTCTCAGGAAGATCAGCCAGAGACAAAGATAATCTTGACCCAATATATGCAGCCACTTAGGGAGCAAAATCCCGATGTAGTTGTCCTCGGTTGTACGCATTATGGATTTTTGGAGGATTTAATAAAAGATTATTTTGGCTCAGAGGTAAATGTTTTAAATAGCGGACAGGTAGTGGCTGCTAAGTTAGCTGATTATCTGGAGCGTCATAGTGAACTGGTGAAAAAATCTACCAATCCTCAGAGATTTTTTTTGACGACTGGCAGTAGTGAAAAATTTGATAAAGCTGCTAAAAAATTTTTGGGTAGAAATATAGAATCAAAGACAATTAATTTATAAAATATATGGTGCAGGAAAAATCTCTATCTGTCCGTGGGTCAAAGCCACAAGTTGCTTTTTTTGAAGTAGAACCTTGGGAAGAAGAGTATCTTAGAAAAGCTCTCAAAGGTTTTAAACTTTATTTTTTCAATGATGTAATTTCCTCTAAAGAAATAAAACAAATAGAGAATATAAATATACTATCTCCTTTTATATACTCCAAGGTGACTAAAGATATTTTGGCTGCTCTGCCTAATTTAAGGCTAGTTAGTACTCGATCAACTGGTTTTGACCATATTGATCTTAAAGCAGCAGCTAAAGCTGGCATCAAAGTATCCAATGTCCCGACTTATGGGGCCAATACAGTAGCTGAACATACTTTCGCCCTGATACTCTCATTGTCCAGAAAGATTCACCAGTCATATGAGCGGACTTCTCGAGGAGATTTTAGTCTTGATGGTTTACGTGGTTTTGATTTGAGCGGTAAAACTATCGGCATAGTGGGCACAGGTAATATTGGTCAACATGCTATCAGGATAGCCAAAGGTTTTGGTATGACGGTTTTGGCATTTGATGTCAAAAAAAACACTAAGCTAGCCAAGCGTTTGGGTTTTCAATATGCTACTTTGGAAAATTTACTCAAAAAATCAGACATTGTTTCTTTGCATGCACCCTACAACAAATCAACTCATCATTTGATTAATAGAAAAAATATAAAATTGATCAAAGATGGAGCTATGATTATCAATACTGCCCGCGGTGGTTTGATTGATACCACCGCTTTAGTGGATGGTTTGCGTTTGGGCAAGCTTTCGGGTATTGGTTTGGATGTGTTGGAAGAAGAAAAATATATACTCAAAGAAGAAGCCGAACTTTTGTCTCCTCATTTTCCGGCCAAGAGCCAAAAGGGTATTACCAATTATCTTCAAACCATTGTTGAGGGACATATGCTTTTGGTTTCCGATAAAGTTATTGTTACTCCGCATAATGCTTTCAATAGCAAAGAGGCATTAGAGAGGATTCTGGATGTTACCATCGAAAATATAAGATCTTGTTGCGCTCGTAAAACAATTAAAAATTTAGTAAAATAAAAATCCAGCCCTTCACAAAGGGCTGGATTTTTTCTATAACTATTTTATTCCTACTATTTTTTTTATTTCCAGCATATTTTTGCTAGCTATTTTTTGTGCTTCTTTAGCACCATTTTCTAGAATCTTGTAAATTTTGTCAGGATTTTTTTCATAGTCCTTGATGTTTTTTTGGATTGGTTCAAGGAAATCTAGGATAGAGATAGTTAGCTCTTCTTTGAGTTTAGCATTCATTAGCTTGCCAGCCTTGTATTCCTGGGTCATCTGGTCATGTTTTTTCTTATCACCAAAGTAGGGGTATAGTTCAAGTAGATTTTTCACGCCCTGTTCGTCAGTAACAGCTTTTTTTATTTTTTTTATGACTGTATCTTTATCATCGCGGATAGCAATATAGCTGGCTGGGCCAAGAGATTTACTCATTTTTTTGATCGGATTATTGAGGGACATTACTTTAGGAGTGTTTGATAACACCGGCTTTACTTCAGGGAAGAAATTTTGGTAACGATTGTTGAATTTTCGGGCAATGATACGACTGAGCTCCAAATGTTGTATTTGGTCTTGCCCAACCGGTACATTTTCTACTAGGTAAAGTAAAATATCGGCTGCTTGAAGAGCAGGGTAGGTGAGTAATCCAGCATTTACATTATCTGGTTGTTTGGCACTTTCATCTTTGAATTGAGTCATACGCTCCAGCTCAGATACCGGTACTAAACAATTAAAAATCCAAGTAAGTTCAGTGTGGCCAACAACATCTGATTGTTTGAAAAAAATGGATTTTTTTGGGTCTATACCCAAGGAGAGCAAATCAACTGCCAAATCAAAGGTTTGTTTTTTTAATTTTTCTGGTTCTAGCTTGATGGTTAAGGCATGTAGATCGGCAATAAAAAAATAACAGCTGTATTGATCTTGCAGTTCGATCCAGTTTTTTACAGTCCCTAGATAATTGCCGATATGAATATGGCCAGTGGGTTTTATACCAGAAAGTAAAGTTTTTTTCATAGCTATTTGTCATGCTGAACTAGTTTCAGCATCTGTTTTTTAATAAGATGAGATCCTGAAATAAATTCAGGATGACGGCATAACCGTTATTGATATTGTATCTAAATAAACCCCCGTGGTCAAACGGAGGTTTATTATATTTTAGACTTCTATGACAACTGGCAGAATCATTGGGCGACGTTTGGTTTTGGTAAAAATGAATTGTCCTAGTTCATTTCGCAGGGCTTCTTTGACGTAGGCATCATTTATTTTACCGCTGGTTTTGTTGTGTTCGTTGACGATATTTTTTATCTTAGTTCTAATGTCTTCAACGATGCCTTTGTTTTCACGCATGTAGATAAAACCGCGAGAGATAATATCTGGTGAATGTACCAGCTTGCCACTTTTGCCGGAGAGGGTAGTGATTACTACTATCATACCGTCGGCTGCCATCATTTGTCGGTCGCGTAGCACGATGTTGGAGACATCACCTACACCTAGACCATCAACAAAGACGTATTCAGATGGCACCTTTTCTTTGAGAAGTCGGCCATTACCAGCTTTGTCAAATTCCATTACCTGGCCATTGTCCGGTATAAAAATTTGGTTAATGGGGATGCCAGCTTTTAAAGCAACCTTGGCATGGTTTTGTAAAAATGAGTGATTGCCATAGACTGGAATATGATATTTTGGTCGGACCATTTGTATCATATCAAAAAGGTCTTCTTGTTTGGCATGACCGCCAGCGTGCACGTCCATCATTTTGTAGTGGACCACTTCGGCACCTTTTCTATAAAGCATGTCCTTTAACCTTTGGACAGATCTTTCGTTGCCGGGGATGACTGATGAAGAAAAGACAATGGTGTCACCTTTTTCTACTTTCAGTTTGCGGTGTTCGTTGTTGGCGATACGCATCAGTACGGCGTTGTCCTCACCCTGAGCGCCAGTACACATAATAATTATTTTGTTGTCGGGGTAGCTTTTCATGTCCTTGAGCTGGATAATACTTCCTTTCCTCAATTTCATATAACCCAGTTGTTGAGCTAATTCAACATTTCTTTTCATGGAGAAACCTTCAATGACAACTTTTTTGCCCAATTTTTCGGCAGCCCAGATTATTTGTTGGATACGACCTAAGAGGGAAGCAAAAGTGCCGACGATTACTCGGCCGGGAGCTTGTTTTAATATTTCATCAATATTGTGTTGGATGTCGCCCTCAGTTAGCTGGTGTCCTGACTCGGTAGCATTAGTCGAGTCGGCCATCAAAGCTAGAACTCTTTGTTTACCCAAATCTTTTATTTTTGCTATTTCTGTGGGGGCATCACCAGATGATTTGGGGTCAATTTTAAAGTCACCTGTATGGACGATTTTGCCCACTGGAGTTTCGATAATTACACCAAAAGATCCTGGTATATTGTGGCTGACGCCAAAAAAAGTAGTTTTGAATTTGCCCAGCCTCAAAGTATTGTCCGTAGTAACGGATTTTAATCTAAGGGGAGCATTATTTCTAAAATCTTCTTGACGCTTGGCAATAATGCCTAAAGTCAGAGGAGTACCATAAATAGTGGGGTTGCCCAATCTTGGTATAAGATGAGGTATAGCTCCAATATGGTCATAGTGACCATGAGTAATAATGACACCACGGATATTTTTTTCTTTGCCTTTGAGGTATTCAATGTTAGGTATAATGTAGTCGATACCCGGCATATCTTCTTCGGGCCACTGTAGACCCATATCAACTATAATAATATCGTCTTCGTATTCAAAGACTGTCATATTACGGCCTACTTCCTCGCAACCACCAATAGGTATAACGCGGAGTTTACCGGTAGCACCTTTTGTTACAATCTGAGGTCTATGTTTGGACGCTGGGTGTTGTCGGTCGCTCTGTTTGTTTGGAACAGAGTTTTGTTTTTGATTGTTGCCGGGAGCCATTTTTTTATTGTTTTGTGATCCCGGTCTTCTATTTGTTCTGCGGCGATTTCTGTTGTTCTGTTTTTTTTCTACAGAATCAGTAGCTGATAGCAGATTATCAGTTGAATCTTTCATTGCTTGCATAAAGTTTCTTAGTTATTTAGATTTTAGTTAATTATTCTCTTCAGGGGAAGAGAGTATACGTTTGGTTTTTACATGCCAAGCGTTGACGTTATTAAAGCGATCAGCTGGCAAATTGATGAATTGGAGATTGTCCAAGCCCTTCAATTTTTTGGCTGTCGGATAGGTATAAGTTGGATTATATAAAAATATAGCGAAATTTAATTCTAATAATTTTTTTTGAAAATTAGTTAAAGGTTCTATTTTTTCTTCGTCTGTCTTAGCAGAGCGAATGACATCTAGATAATCATCAATGTCTTTATTGGCTAAAACGCTTAAGTTCAAACCAGGATTTTGGTTTTGGCTGGAATGCCAAAATGGGTATGGTCCAGAATTAGCATTAATGACTTCACCAAATACTAAGATTTGATAATTTCTGGTTTCTATTACATCCTTTCTTATTTTTTCTTTGGCAATAATTTCTAACTCTGTTTTAATACCGATGGCTTGCCAGTTTTCTTGGATAATGGAGACTATTTTGACATTTTCTGACTGATCTATGGTAGTCAGCTTGATGCTCAGCTCCGGAGGAGCAATTTCTTCATCTCCTTCTTTTTTTATTTCTCCTTTGGTTCTAAATTGTCCGGTTGTAGGCATTTTCCAGCCTAATTCTTCCAGAAGAGCCTTAGCAGCTTCGGGGTCATAATCGGGGGCTTTGATATTTTCATCATAGCCGATCATGCCTGGTAGAATGGGACTATGGATTATTTGTCCATCACCGCCAACAGCTTCATTTAATATTCTTTGTTTATCAATACTACTAGCCAAGGCTTGTCTGAATTTATTTTCTTTAA
>QZJA01000027.1 GCA_003599205.1 Candidatus Parcubacteria bacterium | reverse complement strand
AAGTTTGGACTGTGCTTATTCTACAATGATCAGATATAACTTTGTGGCTACTAATTGCCACCCCATACAAAAGCAAACTTTGGAAGAAAATGAATTTGTAGAAGTAATAGAAATGCCCCTGGCGGATTTTAAAAAACATCTCCAAAGCGGACAACTGACTGACATAGAATCTGGATATTTGGGATTAGATTTTTTAAAATTATTATAATTTATAAAAACCGGAGTAGGAACGTGTAGTTCCTACTCCATTTTTTGTCTCTAAGGCACGTCACTAGCCCAAGGTTGTTTGTCCTTGAACCCAATCAGAATCGGCCCAGGTGGAAGCTGTTTGGATTCCACTCCCAGCTCAGCCAAGGCTGTTGTTGTCTGATCCCTAGAAATGTGAATATGCTCGGCTTTTACCCCGATAGAGATAAGGGCCCGAGACACAACTTCCAGATCGTAGTCGTCAGCCACTACGATCATCCGTTTGATAGACATTGTCTACCTCCCACGTTTTGAAAGAACTAAAAAACTGACCACCCGAATTGATGATCAGCTTACTCTGTCCTTCGTTTTTATTGCGTATTTTTCCAGAACGCCAGAAGAAGCTAACCATCAAGAGGTAGCTTCGGAGTTGGTTGTATCATTAAACAATTTCTTTTCATACTACTTAAATATTTACAAATTTTTTGCTAAATGTCAACCCTATTATACTCTTCTTAATCAGACTTTTATTTTGCGCCGAAATATTGTATAATATAAACGAAGTAAAAATAAAGATTAAAATAAAACTTAAAAATAAAAATATGTCATTTTACGGTAAAATTTATCCAGCTGCTTGGCAAACAATCAAAAAAAATTATTACCTACTATTTTTTGGTCTATTTGCTTCAGTCTTGGGATTTTTCTCTGAAACCAATACCTTCCTCAACCTCAACAACACTGAACCGGATTTTATCAGCGCCAATCTCATCCACTGGAGCAGAATAATGGATGCCATCATAAATAGCGGCTCAACGCTCGGAAGCTTTTCTGGTCTCCTGGGCATAGTCAGTATCTTTATCATCATGGCCATTGTCGTAGTGATAACTGTTTCTTCCCAAGGTGCTCTGATACACTCTGCTTACCACAACAATCTTAAAGGCAAAAAAAATAACACTTCTAAGGGTTTATTTTTTAAAGAAAACTTTCAGGTTGGTTTGGAAAAATTCTGGCCACTACTAGGACTCGGCCTTATCCATTCATTTATAACTTTTTTCTTTATCATATTTGTCATTGATCCTCTGATATACTTTGTCACCATGCTAGATCTCGGCCCGCTATTTATCCTACTGCTGTCTATCATAATATTTTTCGTCCTGGTGCCAATGGTAGTAGTCATCTCTTTTGTCACTCGCTATGGAGCCGCTTATATTGTCCTCAAAAACCAAAAATTAATAGACGCTTTTTTAAATGCTTGGCTACTGTTCAAAATCAACTGGCTAGTCACTATAGAAAATGCCTTAGTAATGATCTTTATTACTATTGTCTACAGTCTGATTCTTTCCGGAGTCATGGCTTTGGCTTTTGTGCCAGTCATTATAGTAAGCCTGCTCCTATCTACCACCAATCCCGTCTTATTTTTCATAATATCTACTGTCGGCAGTTTCTTGGGCGTACTGCTCCTTTTCTTGGGCATAGCTCTATACGGCGCTTTTTACAATATAGTTTGGACCAATGTATTTTTACATTTAGTTGCTCCGGGAAAAAGTCAAAGCAAAATCCACCGTCTAGCTCAAAAACACCTGCCACACTTGGCCAAATAAAATCAAAAATAAATAAACCCTGGACCAACGCGGTCCAGGGTTTTTGATTGACTTTAGGACTCAGCAAAAGTATAATATTTATATGACAAATACCGGAAATATAATTATTGGACGAGATCAGGCCAGCGACAAGCTAGCTGAAAAGCTATCTTCTATTGAACTAAAAGAAAAAGAAAAAGAGACCGAAGAGCAGGCGGCAAAATTGGGTATGTCTTATATAAATTTGGACAAATTCCCAATTTCTCAAGATGCAATCAAAATCATACCTCGCGAGCAAGCCGAATCTCTCCAGACTGTTTGTTTTTTGTATACTGGAGAAGAAATGCGTCTAGCTTCACTCAATCCCAGCAACCCTCAGGTAAGTAATGTCGCCAAAGAGCTATCAGAAAAACATCACGCTAGAGTAAAGGTATATTTTATTTCCCCAAATAGCTTTGAGATAGCTTTTAAGATATACGAAAAAATACCAACCATCCTCCAGTTTGAGGGTGTAAATATCACTGAGGATGATATAAAAAAATACGAAGATAAACTAAAGACATTTCAGGATCTACAAGGAATGCTCAACGAGATCAGCTTGACCGAGATGATAAATTTGATTATCTCTGCTGGTTTGAAATTTAGTGCTTCCGATATTCATATCGAGACAGAAGCTGACAATGTAAAAACTCGTTTTCGTGTTGACGGTATGCTTCATGAAATTGCCACTCTACCCAAAGAATCTATAGAAAAAATTGGTTCTCGTATAAAATTGCTATCCGGCCTAAAACTAAACCTTGGCAACAAACCACAAGACGGACGTTTTACCATTACTCTGAGCGCCGAAAAAGTAGAAGTCCGAGTTTCCATTATCCCAACTGCTTACGGCGAGAGTATTGTCATGCGTCTGCTCAAAGCTAGCGCTGTTGGTCTAGAATTTGAGAGCTTGGGCGTCAAAGGAAAATCTTTCAATGACCTCAAAGAACAAATGACCAAACCAAATGGTATGATAATTACTACTGGTCCGACTGGTTCTGGTAAAACCACCACCCTCTATGCCATCTTAAATAAACTCAACAGCCCTGATAGAAAAATTATTACCCTAGAAGATCCGATTGAATATAAATTGCCCGGTATAGTCCAGAGTCAAGTAGAGGGATCTGATACCGAAGATGCTGAAGACGAAACTGTTGGTGGGATTAGAACCGTCAAAAGAGGCAACCGCTATACTTTTGCCCGCGGGCTAAGAGCCATACTCAGACAAGACCCCGATATGGTCATGGTCGGTGAAATCCGAGATCTAGAAACAGCTGAAACAGCTATTAATGCCGCCCTGACCGGCCACTTGATGCTCTCTACTTTACATACCAATTCTTCTGCTGGCGCTATTCCTCGACTTTTGGCTATGGGTGTTCAATCATTTCTACTAGCACCAGCCCTCAATGCTATTGTTGGCCAGCGATTGGTACGTAAATTATGTGATAGTTGTAAATCCGAGGACAAAAGCATAGACAACAAAACCATGACCACCATCATGAATACTTTAAATGAAATTGCTCCTGAGTCCGGCTACAAACCAAGTGATCTGACTAATCTCAAATTTTATACTTCCCAAGGCTGTGAAAAATGCCACGGCTTGGGCTACAAAGGACGAATCGGTATTTATGAAATATTGACCATGTCCCCCAAAGTAGAACAAATGATATTATCTGGCAGTATTTCCGAATATGAATTAGAAAAACAAGCTGTCAAAGACGGCATGATTACCATGCTTCAAGACGGCTTGCTCAAAGCCCTAGATGGTGTCACCTCTATAGAAGAAATATTTAGAGAAGTAAAAGATTAAAACCCCCTGATCCCTCCTAAACCTCCCCTTAATAAAGGGAGGTTTTTTGTCTCTCCTCCTTATCAAAGGGGGAGTCGGAGGGGGTCAGGGGGTTTTATTTATTTCAATTTATTTTTGGCTTCTGCAAGCCTGGTTTTAGTTTCAGCAATTACTTGAGCTGGAGCATTATCAACAAAATTTTTATTCTTTAATCTAGCCTCAGTAGCTTTAATATAATTTTCTAAATTTTGCCTTTCTTTAACTGACAATTCTTTGGCCAAATTAATCCGTCCCTTAGTAGAACCAAGAGAAAAGCTCTTGGCCTTGGCTAAATTAGCAACTAGCGTAATGCGAGACAATTTGGCTATTACCTGAAGATCATTTTTTGTAAAAATTTTACTCTCCAATTGACAAGCAGGTAATTCCTTGGGAGGAATCTTGTTTTCCACTTTGAGGTTTCTGATTTTGATGACTATGTTTTGCAATTGAGAAAAATAATCCGTTGATTTCTTATCAATCTTGTTGGCTTGTGGCCAAGACTTTATCATCAACATTTCTTTTTGGCCAAATTGCTCCCACAAAAGCTCGGTGACAAAAGGCGTAAATGGATGCCAAAGAATAAGCAGCCTCTCCAAAATGTAAAGCAAAATTTGATCTTTAGACCCTTCTATCTTAGCAATTTCTAGATACCAATCAGCCAATTTGTTCCAAGTAAAATCATATAGTTTTTCTCCAGCTGGAGAAAATTTAAATTTATCCAAATCAAGACTTATCTCTTTTACCAAATTATTGAACTCGGACAAAATCCACTTATCAGCCAGAGTCTTTGGCTGTGGTTCTGTTTTTACAGTCTTTACATTTCCTACACTAGTAAAAATAAAACGAGAAATATTCCAAAGTTTGTTGACAAAATTACGATAGCCAGCAATTTTTTCTTCATAGACCCGCAAGTCTGCTCCGGGAGCTGAACCAATGATAAGTGACAGTCGCAGGGCATCAGTACCAAATTTTTCGCTCATGGCTATCGGATCAATACCGTTGTCCAAAGACTTGGACATTTTCCTGCCGTCTTTGTCGCGTATCATGCCATGTAGATAGACTGTTTCAAAGGGCTTTTCACCAAAGATATATTCGGTCATTAGTATCATCCTCGCTACCCAGAAAAAAATAATATCATAGCCAGTTTCCATCACTGAAGTTGGGTGATAGTTTTTGAGATCTTTGGTTTTATCAGGCCAGCCAAGAGTAGAAAAAGTCCACAGCGCTGAAGAAAACCAAGTATCTAAAGTATCTGGATCCTGTACCCAGCCAGCACCTTTGGGTTTTTCTGAACCAACATAAATTTCGTCCTGTTTATACCAAACCGGGATTCTGTGCCCCCACCAAATCTGACGGCTAATACACCAATCATGCAAATTATTCATCCAGTGATAATATATTTTATTGAACCTGTCCGGCAAGATTTTTATCTCCCCTGATTTGACGGCTTCAGTAGCTAGTTGTTTGAGGGTCTTATTTCGTTTAGGAATTTTTTTGTTGACTCGGACAAACCATTGTTCAGAGGTCAGAGGTTCAATCGGAGTATTACAACGATAGCAAAGCGAAAGGTTATTTTTGTAAGCTTCTATTTTTTCTATTTGCCCAGCAGCTTGAAGATCTTTGACAAAAGCCTGTCTAGCTTGGTTTACATCCAGACCTTGATATTTACCGCCACTCTTTAAAATCTTGCCGTTTTCATCAATCAACTTGATAATCTCCAGCTTATTTTTCTGCGCAAAGTCAAAATCAACGGCGCTGTGAGCTGGTGTCACACCTATAGCTCCACTGCCGAATTCTGGATCAACTGCTTGGTCAGCAAAAACTTTTACTTTTATTTTATGCCCAGCTAAATCTATATCCAAAATTTTTCCCAAATATTTCTTATACCTTTTGTCGCTGGGATGGACAGCTACGCCAGTGTCAGCCAGCTTAGTTTCTGGTCGAGTAGTAGCTACGACAAATGGTCCATACTTTATATAATAAAGTTGAGCATCATTTTCCTGATACTCTACCTCGTCATCAGCCAAAGTGGACGCACAACGCGGACACCAATTGACGATACGATAATCTTTTTCTATCAAACCGTCATTATACATTCTGACAAAAGCTTCTGCTACTGCCCGTGACAGACCATCATCAAAAGTATAACGCTCCCGAGACCAATCACAACTAGAACCCATCTTGCGAGTTTGATTTCTGATGGTACCTTGAGAAGTGGCTACATACTCTTTTACTCGCTCCAAGAATTTTTCTCGACCCAGCTTTTGTCGGCTAGTGCCCTCTTTGGCCAAAATCTTTTCTACCTTGGTCTGAGTAGCAATTGCCGCATGATCAGTCCCTGGTAGCCAAAGAGCCTGCTCACCCTTGAGACGATGATAACGTATCATTAGGTCTTCATAGGCCAGAGCGGAAGCATGACCCAAATGTAAAACACCAGTCGCGTTTGGCGGTGGCATGGAAATAACAAAAGGTTTGGCCTTAGCTTTTAATTTATCGGGATTAAAAAATCCAGACTGCTCCCAAGCAGCATAAATCTTATCTTCATATTCCTTTGGCTCATAGGCTTTGGCTAATTCTCTTGGCTTCATAAGTATAAATATAAAAAATAAAAACGCATTGCTGCGTTTAAGGGCCCCCAAGGGGACGGTACCACCTTAATTGATTCTTCATTTTACGCTATAACGGGCGTACCCCGACAGTGTCTACTCTTCGGACTGACCGAATTTCTTACTGTAGCTTCTTAAGTGACATTAATCTTAAGTAAAACGCTTTTATATAATTGTAATATAACAATAGTATAATTTAGGGTTTTAGTCAATTTCAATCGACCTTAGATCTCCACCTAAATTCTTTATGTTTATAGTTATTCTTTCGGCTGGCAAATTATGAATTTTGTCTGCCCACTCTATCACTACTAGCGCTTCTGGGTCTTCAATATATTCTGCCAAGCCAATATCCGCCAAATCTTCCTTACCTTCTAGACGATAGCAATCAACGTGCACCAATTTTTTGATAGATTGATGTTTGGTTTTGTATACTTTGAGCAACACAAAAGTCGGACTAGTTACATTATCCTCAACCGCCAGAGCTTGAGCCATGGCTTTGACAAAAACTGTCTTACCAGCGCCTAGATTGCCCACTAAGGCAATAAGTTCACCGCCTTGGAGCTGACCAACTAGATCGTAAGCAAGCTTTTTTGTTTCTTCTATATTTTTTATTTCTATTTTCTCCATGGTTACAAAAGAATTATACGTTATTTTTGACCAGCTGCCAATTCGCTTCCGGTTCCAAAGAAAAAATATTTTTACCAGTCAAAGGTTTAGCTTTTTTACTTTTTATTTTGTAGTAAGCGGCCGCGGCTATCATAGCGGCATTATCACCCGTAAATTGTAATTCGGGATAAAAGAAGGGTAAATTTATTTTTTCAGCCGCTGCAGCTAAAGATTTTTTTAATTCTGCATTAGCTGATACTCCGCCAGCTATCATAATAGATTTAACCTGATATTCCTGAGCTGCTTTGATAGTTTTAGCCAGCAGTACATCAATCACTGCTTTTTGAAAACAAGCACACATATTGGCTACATCTTTTTGGCTGATATTTTTTTGCTTTTCCAAAGCATACAACACAGCAGTTTTTAGTCCGGACAAAGAAAAATTATAATCCTGACTGTCCAGCATTGGTCGTGGTAAATGATAAGCCTGATCATCACCTTTGGCCGCCAACCTAGATACTATTGGTCCACCCGGATAGCCAAGATCCAATAGTTTGGCCACTTTGTCATAAGCTTCACCAACCGCATCATCCAGTGTTTGACCAAGTAATTGATAATCACCATGATCTTTCATCAAAATGATTTCTGTGTGCCCGCCAGAAACTACCAAAACTAGAGCGGGAAAATGCTTTTTACTTATTTTGTTAGACAGCAAATTGGAATAGATGTGCCCTTCAATATGATTGATAGGCAAAAGCGGTAACTCGCTCACATAAGCCAAAGTTTTGCTACTAACTACACCCAATATTAGAGAGGTGACCAAACCAGGTCCAGCCGTAACCGCCAAATAATCAATATCTTTTAATCTATTTTTGCCTAAAGTATTTTCCAACAAGGGGGCAATAGTTTCCAAATGTTTCCTGGCTGCTACTTCTGGCACTACTCCACCGAATTTTTTGTGAATGTCAATCTGAGAATAGATTACATTTTTTTCTAAAACCAAAGAATCACCTTGACCAGACAAGACAGAAATAGCTGTTTCATCACATGATGTTTCAATTGCCAATATTTTCATAATATCATTATAACAGAAATACCAGATTAAATTAAAAAACCGGCTAAGTCAAGCCTAGCAGGAGCAGAAGTCAATATTATGAACTTTTGACTTTTATTTAAATATTTTATAAGCTTGTTCTGCGTTCATTCAACCATCAAGCGTCGGAAGGGGGTGAAATGCTAATCCTCAAAGGCACCCTAAGAAGATCCAGGGGATTTACCCTGTTTGACAACGGCGATATCAAAGCCCATTCCAAGGAATGGGTCGAAAACGTTGACATCTGGCAGAGTACGCTATACCCCTACACCAGCTCTCTGAGCACCAACATAGCTGATACCGAAATCATCTTTATCCAAAAGGGTACTGCCTCCGTCAGACACGATGATCAAGATGAAGTAGAGATTGTCCCAGCTGGATCTGTCATTATTATGGGTCAAGGCGAACGATGCCACATCGAAGTCCATGACCCCGGTCGCGAAGAAATTCCTGACAAAGACTCAATCCCCAACCTTACTCTGACGATGATCACTTGGCCTTTCTCCGCCAAGTAACTATCCCTCTAGCCAGAGACTAGAGGTTTTTTATTTTCTAATAAATTCTTCGTACTCGGGAAAATATCTATTTATATCCTTAAGATCAAATTCTTTTAAGATTGACTCCTTGGATTCATGATTTAACAAAAACATAAAAGATGTCAGTATCAGCTGACCAGGAGTTATTTTTTTATCACTCAAGTACTGCCAATAATCCCTATCCAAAGTTACTTTATGAATTGTTTTATCAGTCGTACCAACTTCTACAACAAACAGATACTTGCCGGCTTTGACTTTTTGCTCTTTTATCTCAATATTGTCCATAACAAAATTATATAGTAAGGTTTAATTAGCTAGTTATATTGTAATATGCCCAGAAAAAAATTACAAAGATTTGCCCAACTAAATACTTTGGCTAATGTTGCCCAAATAGACCAAGCTGATAGCAAAGAAAAATTGGCCACTTTTTTGCAAAACAAACGGCTGACTTTGGAGCTAGGTTGTGGCCGGGGAGAATATACTTTATTTTTGGCTAGTCTTAATCCTGACCAGCAATTTATTGGCATTGACATCCAAGGAGAAAGACTGTGGTTTGGTGCCAAGGAAGCACAAGAAAAAAAATTGACCAATGTTTTATTTTTAAGAATACAAATAGAGCATCTAGCCGACTACTTCCCCAAAAACTCAGTTGATGAAATCTGGATCACTTTTCCTGACCCCTATCCGCGTGATAAACAAATAAAAAAACGCTTAACTTCGCCAAGATTTTTAAATCTATACAAAAAAATAATAAAGCCAGAAGCTGTTTTAAACTTGAAAACAGACGACAAAGATTTTTTCCTTTATTCTCAGGAAAGCATCAAATCTTTTGGCGGACAAATATTAGAACTCAGCGAAGATACCAAACATTTGAAAGATAATTATCCCTATACTAACATCCTGACTTATTATGAAAAAATACACTTGAAGGCCAGAAAATCCATCCAATACTTAAAATTCCAGTTAACATAGGATTTTAACACCTAGCAAGCAGAGCCAGCTTTACCTGTTGACATTTTTTATAAAATATGTTATAATCCCCTATTAACCTAAGAATTGGCTAAAATTTATGAAAAATTGGCTAAAATTCATCCTAGTTATCACCATTTCCCTTGGTTTACTTGGCTTTGCTTGGCCGATCAAGGCGACTTCAGTAATTATCTCCAATATTACTGTGACTAATATTGAGGATGGTAACGCTACCATCAAATGGCGCACCACTACCCCCACCAAGGGCACTCTTTATTATGGTGAGAGCAATGATAATTTAGAGCATTTTTCCGGCTATAATCTTTATGAACATTATCATAGTGTTACTTTAAACGGACTGCAGCCAGACAAAACCTACTATTACAAAATCTTAGCCTATGATGCTGACCAAAATGCTGCTGAAACTTTCTTGCTGAATTTCTCAACCAAGGGCATGAAAGATACTGTCAGTCCCAACTTTATTGATAAAGAAATATTACAAACTACTGGCAATGCGGCTGCCCTTTACTGGAAAACCAGTGAAAAAACTACCGCCACTATACATTATGGTTTTGAGATAGATGAAATGAACAAAAAAATCGGCGTTGGTGGTTTGACCGAAGAACACGAGTTTGTAGTGCGCAACTTGGAATTCAATAAAAAATATTATTTGAAGATAGTGGCTGCCGATAAAGCGGGTAACACCAGAACGTCAGGTATACTGATAATCAACACCCATGGTAGTACCAGCCCAGCTGATTTTAAAATTCAGGATGTCCAGCCAATAAACTATGATTCTGATTTGGTCTTTGCCAACTCTGTAACTATAAAATTCAAAACAAATTTTATTTCTAAGTCATATATAATGTATGGCAAACAGCCGGGACGTTATAGTACTAGAGTTGATATCAACAAAAATAAACGTAGTGATACCCACAAAATCACTCTGATGAATCTTGAACCAAACACTACTTACTATTACAAAATATTTACCTATGACAATATCTATGGTCAAGGAAAGCAAAGCGATGAGCTAGCTATAACCACTACCCCTGAACAAAAAGCTGTAGTTCTAGGTACTAAAATAATTTCTAGCGATATTGATAGCGATTCTGATGGATTGTCTGATAGTTATGAGCTTGATTTGGGTACAAACCCCAACCACTATGACTCTGATAGAGATGGCTATAGTGACGGCACTGAAGTAAAAAATGGCTACAACCCTCTTGGTGCTGGTAAGCTTGGCACATTCGCCTATGGCAAAGTCAGAATATCTACTAGTATTGAACAAGAAAGAGCCAAAGAGCTAAAAAAATTATTGGAAGCTGACTTAGGTAGACCGCTAAATATAAGTATCCAGCACTGGTATACAGTAGTAAATGCTTATGTCTACGGTGAATATCCAGTCCATGCTATTGCTCAGTCTATTAAATTCGGCGGTAAGACTGTCCATCCGACAATCAACTGGCAGTCATGGAAAAACAGCAATGACTATAGAACTTATATAACCAGATAAATAACCAACAAAAAACCCTGAGCCGTACGGCTCAGGGTTTTTTATATTAGCCAAATAAGAGCCATTCGGGCTTAAATATCAATAACAAACCAATAACTATCATCAAAATACCGCCAATCAAGTTGGACCAGCGTGAATACTTGGTAGAAATACCGGTCATCTTTAAGGTAAACATGGCAATAACAAATATCAGCATATCATCCAGCATAAAGAAGAAAATATAAAGGAGAATATAAGCATAATATTGCCAAGTGGGTAGATTGTTCAAAACCAAAAGCTGAGTAAAGACTGCCGGTAGTCCAGCTGAACAAATTGCTTCTACCAAATTGACGGCAAAGGCGAGAGTAATAATACCAACAAAGGCCAACCAAAAATTCTTTTGTTGTGTCACTTCTTTGAGACGATCAAAAATTCTACGTCTTTTTTCATCACCAGTGACTTCACAACCACCATCTTTATTTTTAAAATATTTTTTCAAATTCCAAGCACCGCCACCCAAAGAAACTAGACCAATTAAAATTCTAATCCAAATTATAAAGCCAAGAAATAGTATTAGATTTAGCCAGGCGGCCATAAATAAAAAATAAACCGCACTAGAAGCAACTATAAAGGTAACACCTAAAACCCACATCCTCCGTCTATCCTGTATGCCCAAAAGTAAACTAATCAAAAAAAGTAACACCCACATGGCGCAAGGATTAAAGCCGTCCAAAGCACCTAGGATAATAGTTACTACTGGCAAGGATATACTCTTGGTATCAAGCTCACCAAAAACCGGTAAAGTAATTTTGCTCTTATCTTTGGCTGGTGGGGCATCCATACCTAGAGACTCCAAAATTGCCGCTTCAATGTCAGCTCCGGTAGTTTCATCGCTTAGATAACCCATGAAATATTTTTCGCCAACTACAGTGAAAGGCACACCTCTCACGTCAGCCTCCAAATCTCGGCCAAATTGTTCCAACAATTTTAAATTTTCTGAATTACGGCTAATTTCATAACGGTTGATCTCAATATAATCACCGTATCTTTCTTCTAGATTATCCAAAAAAATCTCTTCTTTGGCACAATGTGGACAGCCGATTTGCCAAAAAAATTCTACTGCTTGTTTTTCTTGAGCAGAAGCAAAAACTGGCAATACCATAATCGCCAGGAGATATACTCCCAATATTAACTTCTTATATATAAACATAAATATTTTTTAATTATCTTTGTATTTTTCAATCAATTCCAATAATTTGGATTTGTCTACTTCTCCTTTAATACGCATCAGCTCATTGCCTTCTTTATCCAAAAATATAAATATCGGCAAAACATTGCCCAAATCATATTTTTTTAACTTCTCGGCATCATCATCATAATCAAAATATTCCGTTTCAAGCCAAGGATTTTCTTTTTCTATTTCTGCCCAACGCGGTTTCATTATTAGACAGCCCGGGCACCAGACTGCTCCAATTTTTAAAACTTTCATATTTATTTATCAATTATTTTGATGGCTTTTCCCAAAATCAAAGCTTGGCTTATTTTTTTATAAGCCGAGCTAAGAATTCGTTGAAAAGTGCTTTGCGAAGTCTTCATTCTTATAGCACATTCTATCTGATCAAGCCCCTCTACATTCTTCAGACGCAAGGCCTCTAATTCTTCTTTACTGATCTCCACTTCTTCTAGAATACTTAAAGGAACTCCCTTTGGTTTAAAATATTCTACCTTAGGAGCAAAATTTATGCAACGATTAAGCCTTGGCCTTCCTAATCCACGTCTATTTCTCATATCTATATTCTACAATATTTTCTCAACATTACAAAATTTATTTGGCTTGGCGTCTGCGGCCTTGATTTCGGCCTCGTCCTAAACCCTGACCAAGGCTTCGTCCTAAACCCTGACCAAGGCTTCGTCCTAAACCCTGACCAATAGTTTCTTTTGGTTGATTGCCAGCGCAATTACCCAAACCACGGCCGGTTTTAGGGCCTTTGCCTTCTGGGCCAGTTCCGTCTCTATTTGGCATATTCTCACCCCCTCTCATTATTATTAATGTTTATATTATGAATATATACCCATAATAGATTATTGTCAAGTAAATCAATTTGACAGCCTAAAAATAAAAAAGTATACTATTTAGCAGAATGTTAAAAATGATAATCCAACATAAAAAGCCCTACCGAAACTGCTACTTAAAATTTTTTCAAAAAACATAAATCGCTCCATTGGGGCGATTTTTTTATAAACTAATAAATTAAAAAATGCTTATGAACAAAACCCAAACCGCCCGCCTTGAGGGCTTTGTACTCAAGGAAGCTGAAGATTATTTTCGTCAACAAGGATTCCTACCTCTTTTCCCTCCCAAGATTGTTCGCGCTTCTGGCGCTTGTGAAAATATCAACACGCTTTTTGAGGTCAGTGTCGACAAAAACCACGATTGGTTTGAACATAATGCTTATTTATCACAGACTGGCCAGCTCTATCTAGAAGCTATGGTACCGGAATTAAAAAAGGTATATTGTATTGGACCGTCATTTAGAGCTGAACCAAAAATAGATACCCGACATCTGACCGAATTCACTATGCTGGAAATAGAATTTGCCGGCGGTTTTGAAGAGCTGTTAGCTTATGAAGAAAATCTACTCTACCACCTAGCTCAAAAAGTCACCCATTACACCAAAGCGGAAGAAGATTTTGGACTCAAAACTCAAGATCTAGCCCGTTTGAGTAAATGCCCCAACAAGTTCAAACGTTTTACCTATGATCAAGCCATTACCAAGCTTCAAGAACTGGGCGAAGCTATAAATTGGGGTGATGATATTAGTAGCCAAAGAGAAAAGCTTTTACTAGCCGCGGTTGATAATCAACCGTTTTTTATTACCCATTATCCTGATCCGATGTATCCTGAACACCAAAATATTGAGGTAGAAAAATTCTTCAATATGTTGCCCTCTCAAGACAATCCTGGCCGAGTGCTAAGTGCTGATCTTATCCTGCCCTTTGGTGGCGAATCAGTTGGTGCGGCGGCTCGAGTCCATCTCCTAGAGGAGCTAGTCAAAAGGTTGAAGAATTCCAAAATGTACAAAAGGCTTGAAGAAAAAGGTGGCGATATCGGTGATTTTGAATGGTATATCAGTCAAATCAAAAAAAATGGTGCCGTCCCTCATGCCGGCTGTGGTTTTGGCATGTCCCGCATCCTACAATATATCAGCGGCAAGACTGACATCACCGAAGCCGTCACTTTTCCCGCTAATAAAGGCCTACTTATCTAAATTTTACCACCAAAAAAATCTGTGCTATAGTAGACTCATAATAATTAAACTATAAGTATGGGATTTTTGGCTAACCTAAATTGGCGCTTTGCTACCAAAGAATTTGATATTACTAAGCCAGTGTCAGCTGACGATTTGGGAAAAGTATTAGAGGCTATCCGTCTAGCTCCTAGCTCATACGGATTGCAACCTTTTCATGTCTATGTGATAGAAGATATGAAATTAAAAAAAGATATCAAGGCTAATGGTTTCTTACAAAAACAGTTTGACACTGCCTCATACCTTTTGGTTTTCTGCGCCCGCATCGACAAGGACGATATGCGAAAAAGAGTAGATGAATATGTTGAATTGGTTGCTCATGGTGACAAAATGGAAAAAGTTAAACTAGAACCAGGACGATTAATCAGAAAAGGCTCTATCCAAAAAAAATCAAAAGATGAATTCATTTGCTGGGCGCAAAAACAATGTTATATTGCCCTTAGCTTTGGCATGGCGGCTTGTGCTGAACTGCAAATTGATTCTTGCCCTATGGAAGGATTCAGTAAAGAAGCAGTTGATAGAATACTTGATTTGCCTGACAATTTGAATTCTACTGTGATACTGGCGCTAGGCCACCGCAAGCTAGGACCAAAAAATGAAAAAACAAGATTCTCTGATAAAGACCTATTCACTCATATATAAATAAAACAATAAAAAATCACCAAGCTAGGCTCGGTGATTTTTTGTTTTTGAAATTTGAAAAAATTTAGGCTTTTGAAACCTTGGTAGCAGCTGGACCTTTTGGAGTGTCAGACACTTCAAAATTAACAGCATCACCTTCTCTTAGATCTTCAAATCTTACATCAACTAACTCATTGGCGTGAAAGAATAAATCTTTGTCACTATCTGATGTAGTGATAAAACCAAAGTTTTTGTCAGTCAATTTTTTGATTGTTCCTTGCATAATAGAATGTAAAAATAAAATTGAATTAACATATAGAAGCGTTGAGATTCGACTTTATTTCTCCACTTACTATACTCTTGAACAATAAAGATTGTTCGTCAACATAATAGCATGATTTTAGACAAATGTCAATGGTAACAAAAGAAAACAAAAAAGACTCATCAGAATGATAAGTCGCTTTTGGTGACCCCACGGGGAATCGAACCCCGCTTGCCAGGATGAAAACCTGATGTCCTAACCACTAGACGATGGGGCCAGGGTTAAAATATTTTTTAAAAACCTTCTCTAATTTCTTTCTGCCGATACAAGATTTCCAATATTTTTCTCTTTTCCTTGCTTGTACTATATTAATTGCCTTTTCTATAATAAAACACTTAAATTCACCAAAATCTTTGGTGGATTTTACCTGCTTAGTCCGGTGCTTCTTTAATCTATTTTCTAAATCACTAGTAAACCCCAAATAGGTTTTAAACCTATTTTCAGCAATAAGCCAATAGACAATATACATAAATCGCTCTTCTAAACTTATCCTAACCACCCGCCTCGCGTCGACGAGCTCCGCGAGTCGAGGCGGGCTAGACGATGGGGCCAGGGTTAAGAACGTGAGTATAATACAACAAAAATGGCAAAACGTCAAGGATAAATTGCCCTATTTTTTACGTAACCCCAGCCAAAGCAAAACAATAATTATAGCTCCAATACTTAGGTAACTGACAATTTTAGTCGAATCATCATTACTAGCATTAATGGGCTCTGTTTCTAATCTTTGCCAATTATCTTTTACCTCCTCAGTTGAAGTCTCGGCTACTGGCTCTATTTTAACCGACTCCGGCTCAACTGCCTTTACCTCACTGTTATTATTTTTAGATGCCATGTCTGCCGTCGGAGGATTAGTTTCTGAAGGGACAGTCACAACTGGACAAACATGAGTTGGCCCAGAAACAATATCATCTTCCAAATTATCTATTATCTGATCCGAACCCATATAATATTTATCAGTCATAAAAAGTGCTGGCACACCACCACGGTCGATATTGTATTTAGCCAAAAATTCTCCAAACAAAACTTTATTGTCTTCATCGTACCAAACTTCAAATTTGTGGACTTCAATATGGGGATATTTTTGCTCCAACATTTCAATGACTGGAGCAGTCTCGGTACAATGAGGGCAACCTTGACCATAAAAATAATAAAAGCAAGAATCAGTTGCCGCTTGTCCAGAAAACGGTGCTAAGAAGAAAAATGACAAAAATAAAAACTTAAAAATTTTCATAAAATTATTCTACGGTTACACTTTTAGCTAAGTTACGTGGTTTGTCCACGTCTAAACCTTTAAGGTCGGCAATATAATAAGCCAAGAGTTGCAAAGGAATGGAATTGACAATCGGTGACAACTCGTCTTTTGTCTCTGGCACCTTGATAATATAATCAGCAATCTGTTCTACCTTCTCTTCACTATCGCTCACCAGAGCAATCACTATCCCTCGGCGAGCCTTGACCTCCTGCATATTGCTGATAATTTTTTCTGACAAATTATTTTTGGTGGCAATAAAAACTACTGGCATATTTTGGTCTATCAAAGCAATCGGACCATGCTTGATCTCGGCGGCTGGATAGCCCTCGGCATGAATATAAGAAATTTCTTTGAGTTTAAGTGCTCCTTCCAAAGCTACCGGGAAATTCAGACCCCGCCCAAGATAAAGAAAATTTTTACTGTCCTTAAACTGCTCGGCAATTTTTTTTATTTCTTCAGCCCGATGCAAGGCTTGGTCTATTTTCTCAGGAATATCTGATAAATCTCTCAATAAATCTTTATCTAAAGACATACCTTTTTGCTGCCTGATATACAAAGTTAGTAGTAACAAAGCTACCACTTGGGAAGTAAAAGCTTTGGTGCTAGCTACACCGATCTCCGGACCAACATGAAGATAAATACCAGAGTCAACTTCGCGAGAAATTGTAGAACCAACCACATTGATAATTCCCAAACTTTTAGCGCCTCTTTCTTTGGCCTCCCTGAGTGCGGCCAAGGTATCAGCTGTCTCTCCTGACTGAGAAATCACTATGGCCATGTCACTATAGCCAACCATAGGACTGCGGTATCTAAATTCCGAAGCATAATCAACTTCAGTAGAAACCTCAGCAATAGACTCCAGTAGGTATTTAGCGATTAGCCCCGAATGCCAGCTAGTGCCGCAAGCTGTAATAATTATCCTTTTTATTTTTTTGACATCAAAGTCTATACTGAGTTTAACCTGACCATCTTTGATGCGACCGCGCAAAGTATTGGCTATAGCTTCTGATTGCTCAAAAATTTCTTTGAGCATGAAATGTTTATAGCCCTTCTTTTCCATCTGTTCAACTGTCCATTTTATCTCCTCAACTTTTTTGTCTATTTCTTTGCCCTCTAGGTTGGTAATTTGATAATCAGTTTGCCCCACTATAGCAATCTCGTCATCATTTAAGTAAACTACTTTTTTGGTATGTTCTAAAATCGCCGGCACATCAGAAGCAATAAACATTTCATTTTCTCCTAGGCCCAAAACCAGCGGTGAACCTTTGCGCGCTACGATAATTTGTTCGTGATTTTTATGAATAGCAGCCAAACCATAAGCGCCTCTGACCAAAAGCAAGGTTTCTTTTACTGCTTGCAAAAGATCACCTTGATAAAACTTTTCTACCAAGTGAGCTAAAACTTCTGAATCAGTTTCTGAGCTTATTTTGTGCCCCTCTTTTAGCAAGAGATCACGTAACACCTGATAATTTTCAATAATACCATTGTGCACAATAGCGATATTCCCCTGACAATCCAGATGTGGATGAGCATTTTTTTCACTAGGCTCGCCATGAGTAGCCCAGCGAGTGTGGGCGATACCAATTGCTCCGTCTAATTTCGCTACTTCCGGCGACGCGGCTAATTCTTCCAGTTTGCCCATCCTTTTTATAGTCTTCAATTCGCCTTGAGACAAAACACAAATACCAGCGCTATCATAACCGCGGTATTCCAATTTCCTCAAACCATCTATCAGTATTGGACTGATTTTTTTCTGACCAATATAACCAATTATTCCACACATATTAAAATTTGTTCTTTTTTATTCTTAAAATATAAGCTACGTAATTAAATAAAGGATGGAAAATAAAAGATAAAAATATTGCCGTCACGGCCATTAGCCAATCTACCTTAATATAAAAAGCGGAAAAAATAAGTGCTCCCAGTATCCAGTCTATCTGATCAAGCGGCACCCAGGATTTGCCAGGAGCAATATCCAAACGACGCTTAAAAAAACTACTAACCAAATCACCAAACAAAGCACCAAAACCAAAAAGAAAACCCAACAACCAGATATTGATGCTCTTATAATCTATCATCACGACATTGGGCATGCTCGGCGCTAGAGCTCGTTGCAGATAAATAAAGGCAACCGCCGCCAAAAAACCAAAGATAAATCCCCGATAAGTTTTATGGGGGCCAAAGATTGGCTTACCTTTTATTTTTTTATTAAAATCTATTGGCGTGGAAAATGGCACCCACTTAAACAGCACCGGAGCCATGTTGGCAAAACCAGCGGGAAAAAATAACCAAAATATTTTTAAAAAATAAAGCCACATTTAAAAATCTTTTATGCCTCCTCGCTTACCTTTTAGCCGGTCTTTTACTTTAAAAAAACTGACCAAGGTCACCCAAATAAGTAAAATAGAAAATATCAAAAGAGCAACGTTCAAATAATTTATACCAGTAAATGCCCAAAGTATATAAAATCCATAAACCAAAGCTTTGCTTCGCACTACCAAACGAACGGGAATTTTCAACAGATAGCGGACAATAACTAAAAAAACCATAACTGTATAAAAATAGATATAAACCAACCCAATGTTAGAATCTATCAAGCCAAAAAATCCTAAAGACAAAACAACAATAAAAATTCCCGTATGATCTACTACCGTATCAACCACTGCACCTGACATATCATCTTTTTTGTTGACTCGAGCCACTGTGCCATCAATACCATCCAAAAGAAGATGTAGTAGTAAAAAAATTGATGCCAAATAAGGACGATCGACTATGTAATAAACAAAACCCGCTAAAACAAGCAGACCAAAAAAACTAAGTTGATTGGCCGATACTCCGATACGATTGAAAAAACGAGCTACGGGCAAGAAAATACCATCGCGCCAATCTCTGACCTTATTGTAATATGACTGCTCTGTTTGAGAGTAGTCATTTAAATATTTATCGATGTCCGATACATCAGCCATAGATAAGTTATTATTAGCTTAATAGTACCTTTTTTTTTACGATAATTCAACTAAACCAGCTAGGCTAATATTCTTATTTCTGTTATAATATAAATACAATAAAATAAACCTATGGCTGAAGAAAATAGCAATACCAAAAACAATCAGGGTCAACAAACAACAAGCCAAAATATGGCCGGCGATTTGCCTTTGAGCGTAAATCAAATAGCCAACGAAGGCATATCTCCTGATAAAGCAAATACTGTCGATGCTGAATTTTTACAAAGACCAAAAACTCCGGCCGCTAACCAAGAACAAACTTATGGCAAAAGCGAACTGCTAAATGCCTACACTATCCTCAAAGATATTTTGGGTCTAAGCATTGGCTCGGTAGTTGCCGATCTGGGTGCTGGTGGCGGTATGTTTGTTATCCAAGCAGCTCGCTTGGTCGGTGATCAAGGACAGGTTTATGCTGTCGATATTTTAAAAAACACACTATCGGAAATAGAATCCAAAGCCAGAATGTCTGGCTTATACAATATAAAGACTGTTTGGAGCAATCTAGAGATGATTGGCGCAACAAAAATAAATGAAATGTCTCTGGATTTTGCTCTCTTGGTCAACACTCTGTTTCAATCCACTAAACATTATGAAATCATGGCCGAAGCCAGCCGCCTGCTGAAAAAAAACGGTAAGCTACTTGTCATTGATTGGGATAATACCAAGCCCGCTTTTACACCACCCTCCAATATGCAAGTATCACCAAGCAGACTGCTTGAATATGCTGGTCAACTAGAGCTTAGCCTACAAAAAGAATTTAAGGCTGGACAATACCACTTTGGCATGATTTTTGTCAAAAACTAATAAGACATAAAATAAAACTTCCTCGTCAACCCTCACTTCTAATGGGGGTTGACTTTAATTTAGACTTTATCTAATATATCATCAGTATTAAATTAAATTATGAATTTAGAAAAACTCTTAAACTTAAGCTATTTATTCCACCGCTATCCACCTGGAGGATTTTCCTGGCCACTGAGGATAGTCCTAATAGTGGTCTTTGGTGGAGCAATAGCTTGGGGTGTATATAGTGGCCTAAAAAACAAAAAAGTTTCCGGCTATGGCAAAAAGCTATGGTACAAACTACAAATTTGGGGCTGGACCAGCGGTCTAGTAGGATTTTTACTTTTCTACTTTAGAGAAGTCAGAGCACTATACCTCAGCGCTAGAGCATATCTGCTAATCTGGTTGATCATCATGCTTGTCTGGCTAGTATTAATTATCATACTCCACAAAAAAAGAACTCCCGACAAAGAAGTGCTCATCAAAAAAAAGGAAGAGTACGAGAAGTGGCTCCCCCAAGCAAGAAAATAATTATCATTTATATAAAAACAGGCAAAATTTTAAAAACCTGTTTTTATGTCCAAAAAATATTACCAGCAAAACCTCGGCCGTTACGGTGAAGAACTAGCCAAAAAATATTATGAGTCGCTTGGCTACCAAGTCATCAGACAAAATTATCGAACTCGCTACGGTGAATTGGATTTGGTAGTCCAAAAAGGCCAAGAAATTTTAGTGGTAGAAGTCAAAACCAGACAAGGCAAAAAATTTGGCTATGGTGAGGAGATTGTCAATCAGGAAAAATTGAACCACATAATCCAAACCTACCAAATCCTAGCATTAGAGCTTAAACTAGGGACTTATTATGAAATAGAAATATGCGTCATTGAGCTCGACTGTAGCAAAAAATCAATTAAACGTTTTTTGGTTTGACTTGACGAAATTGCCATAAACCTGTATATTATAGATGATCAAGCTAGTTACTATGTAAACTAGCTTATTTTTATCACTATTTTAGGTGACCCTAATTAATCACCTAAATAATAACCAACAAAATAATGGCTAAAACAAACAATATCTCCGCTGCCATCAAACTGATTTGTGACGAAAAAAACTTATCAGTTGATGCTGTTGTTGGAGCTATCGAAGCAGCCCTGGCTGCTGCCTATCGTAAAGAGTTTGGTGAAAAAAACCAAAACGTTAAAGTTGTTTTTAATGCTGATAATGCTCAGACAGCTGTCTTTGATGTAAAAACAGTAGTTGAAGACGTAGACCTAGAAGAGCAAGAAAAACAGCTAGAGGAACAACGAGAAAAACGAGAGGCCGGTGAAGAAATCCCTGAGGAAGAATTGATCAAAAAATTCAATCCTCGTACTGACCTCATGTTGAGTGAGGCCAAAGCAATAAATCCTGACTACAAAATCGGCGATGTTATTGAAACTAAATTAGAAGTACCTGAAGAATACGGTCGTATGGCTGCTCAAACTGCCAAACAGGTAATTGTCCAGAGATTACGTGAGGCCGAACGCGATCATATCTTTAATGAATACAAAGACAAAGAAGGCGAGCTGGTTTTGGGTACTATCCAAAGGAAAGAAGGTCGTCGCTATATTGTAGATATGGGGCAAGCCAATGGCGCTCTACCTCCAGAAGAGCAGATTCGAACAGAGGGCTACAATATCGGTACTCGCCTTAACTTTTTTATTGTAAAAGTCCACATGGGCAACAAGGGTCCAGAAATTGTTTTATCACGCACTCATCCTGAGATAGTACGCGAACTTTTTGCTACCGAAGTTCCAGAAATTGCCGCCGGCACAGTAGAAATAAAATCTATTGCCCGCGAAGCTGGATCACGCTCTAAAATCGCTGTCAGCACCCACGAAGAAAATATAGATCCCGTAGGATCATGTGTTGGACAAAAAGGTGCTAGAGTCCAGACTGTCATCAATGAATTGGGTGGGGAAAAAATTGATATCATTGAATGGAGTGAAGATATAAAAACATTTATTTCCAACTCCTTAAGCCCAGCCCACATCATCAATATCGAGACTGAGGAAGAAACACAAACCGCTTATGTCAAAGTAGAAGACGATCAATTGTCACTGGCTATCGGTAAAAATGGCCAAAATGCTCGTTTAGCCGCCAAATTAACTGGCTGGAAAATAGATATCATCTCTAATTCAAATCCAAGCAAAAACAAGAGAGAGGAAATAGTGGAGGAAGAAATTACTGAAGATAAAGAAGAGGAAAAAACAGAAGATAAGAAAGAAAAAAAAGAGAAGAAAACGAGCAAGAAAAAAGCAAGCACTAAAAAATAATATAAATAATTTATTTTAAAAAGCAAAAACTATGTTAGATGTAAAACTTATAGCTATAGTAGCCTCTATCATCTCCATTGTCTTTGGCGTAGTTCTGATCAAAAAAATCTTGGAAAAACCCACTGGCGACGACAAGATGAGAGAAATAGCCAAAGCTATACAAACTGGCGCTAGCGCTTACTTGGTCCGCCAATATCGTACTATTGCCTATCTAGCCGGCATTCTATTTATTGTTCTAGGCTTTGTCACCGACTGGCTGACTGCTGTCGCCTTTTTAGTTGGAGCTACCTTGTCAGCTGCTGCTGGGATAATCGGTATGAACGTTTCTGTCAGGACCAATGTCCGCACAGCTGAAGCAGCCCGAAAAGGCATAAGCGCCGCTATGAATCTAGCTGTACTCGGTGGCTCTGTCACTGGTATGTTAGTTGTCGGTTTAGCCCTTTTGGGTGTAGCTGGACTATTTGCCATCCCCGGTATTGAAGTCCACCACTTAGTTGGACTTGGTTTTGGTGGCAGTCTTATTTCTGTCTTTGCTAGATTGGGTGGCGGTATATTTACCAAAGCAGCCGATGTTGGAGCTGATCTGGTCGGCAAAATAGAAGCTGGCATCCCCGAAGACGATCCTCGCAACCCAGCTGTTATCGCTGATAACGTCGGTGATAACGTCGGTGATTGTGCTGGTATGGCCGCTGACTTATTTGAAACTTACGCTGTCACTCTAGTAGCCGCCATGTTACTAGGATCATTAAAGTTTACCGACGAGCCAAATGCTGTTCTCTACCCAGTTGCTTTGGGTTCAGTCGCCATCATCACTTCATTGATTGGTTTACTATTTATAAGATTAAATAAAAAACAATCAGTTGAAGAAATCACCAAAAATGACGGCATAATGAAAGCGTTGTACAAGGGACTAATTGCTGCTGGTGTTCTTACTGTAATTGCTTTTTACTTTGTCACCAGATACATGATGTCAGATCTAGCCACTGCTAGCTACCAAGATATATACTATGCCAGTTTAGTTGGTATTGTTGTCACCGGCCTAGTAGTCTGGCTAACAGAATATTACACCTCTACTAAATACAAACCCGTAAGATCAATTGCCAAAGCTTCTGAGACTGGTCATGGCACCAACATCATTCAAGGTTTGGCTATTAGTATGAAATCCACTGCTTGGCCGGTATTAGTTATTGTAGCTGGTATTATTGCCGCCTTCCTGTTTGCTGGCTTATACGGTATTGCTATTGCTGCTATGAGTATGCTATCTCTAGCCGGAATTATTGTTACTATAGATGCTTATGGACCAATTACTGACAATGCTGGCGGTATTGCTGAGATGGCCGAAATGCCAGAAGAAGTAAGAAAAATTACTGATCCTTTGGACGCTGTAGGCAACACCACCAAAGCTGTGACCAAGGGCTATGCTATTGCTTCAGCTGGACTAGCCGCTCTGGTACTTTTTGCTGCCTATACTCAAGAGCTAACGGCTGTTGGTCAAAATATAATATTCTCCTTAGACAACCCTTATGTTATAGCTGGTTTATTTATTGGTGGATTGCTACCTTACATTTTTGGCGCTTTATCTATGGAAGCTGTTGGTAAAACTGCTGGCTACATTGTCCAAGAAGTACGCCGACAATTTAAAGAAAAGCCGGGCATTATGCAGGGCACAGAAAAGCCTGATTACAAATCAGCTGTAGATATCGTTACCAAGGGAGCACTAAAACAAATGATTGTACCAGCCCTGATACCAGTTGTAACACCGATTCTTATTATATTGGTGTTTGGCCGAGCCAATGGTTTCATAACTTTAGGTGGTGCCTTGGTTGGTAGTATTGTAACCGGAATATTTATGGCTATTTCCATGACCTCTGGAGGAGGAGCTTGGGACAATGCCAAAAAATACATTGAAAGTGGACACCATGGCGGTAAGGGTTCTGAGCCTCATAAAGCTGCTATTACCGGCGACACTGTCGGGGATCCTTACAAAGATACCGCTGGTCCAGCCATTAACCCAATGATTAAAATTTTAAACATTGTAGCACTACTGCTTGTTGCTGCCTTATTCAAATAAACTATGCAAGTTACCAAAAAAGAGTTAGAAAAAAATCAAATAGAACTGTCTATTGAAGTATCTGAAGAAGAGTTAAAACCTCATTTGGAAAAAGCCGCCCAGAAATTGTCTGCCAAAAATAAGCTCCCTGGTTTTAGACCAGGAAAAGCTCCTTATGAATTGGTAAAAAACCAATTTGGAGAAATGACAATTCTCCAAGAAGCAGTTGAATTTATAGTTTCCGATTTTTACTACAAAGCGGTAGTTAAAGAGGATTTGAAAACCGTGGGTCAACCAGAAATAAAAATGGACAAATTGGCTCCAGGTAACCCTGTCATCTTCAAAGCAGTTGTCTCATTGCTACCTAAAGTAACACTGGGAGAATGGCAAAAGGCAATTGTCAAGAAAAAGGAAGCGGTTGCTCAGGAAGAAGATATAAATAAAACTATTGACCAACTCAGTCAAATGAATGTCAAAGAGACTGTAGTTGAAAGAGCTGCTAAAAAAAATGACAAGGTTGAGCTTGACTTTGAAGTACTTATCAATAACGCTGTGATTGAGGGCGGTAAAAATCCACGCTACCCAATCGTACTGGGTGAAGGACGGATGATACCGGGCTTTGAAGATCAAGTAATTGGTTTGAAAACTGGCGCTGAAAAAAAATTCGAGCTAAAATTCCCAGAAAAATACTTTCAAAAAAATTTGGCTGGAAAAATTGCCACTTTTAAAGTCAAAGTGTTGGCTGTCTATGAAAGAGAAATGCCAAAATTAGATGACAGCTTGGCTAAAATGCTTGGTTTTGACACACTAGAAAAATTGAAAGAACAAATCAAAGAAAATATTTCTCAAGATAAGCAAGCTAAAGAAAACCAAAGAGTAGAATCAGAAGCAATCCAAGAAGTAATCAAAGCATCTCAAATAGCAGACCTACCGGAAAATCTAATCCACAATGAAATCCATAAAATGATGCACGAAATGGAGCACAACATCACTAGTCAAGGCATGGATATGTCCGGATACCTAAAATCAATGGGTAAGACAGAAACTGATCTCCATAAAGACTTCAGACCGCAGGCTATCGAGCGAGTAAAAGCAGCACTGGTGCTTAGACAAATATCAGTGGAAGAAAAAATTGGTGTGGATGATAATGAAGTAGAAGAAGAGCTAAAAAAACAAAAAGAAATGTACAAAAGTAACCCTGAAGCCATCAAAAACATTTCTCTACCAGCCTACAAGCAACATCTGATAAATCTGATGATCAACCAAAAAGTAGTAAAATTCATCACCGACAAAATAGTAAAATAAACCCAAAAAACCGCCCTAAAAAAGCGGTTTTTATATTTAATAAAAAGCCATTGAAGGTGTTATAAAAAAATTGGATTTAAGTAGTCTTTTGGTTTAATAAAAAAATAAATTATGATATACTTAAAGCTAAGTTATAAACAAAATTAATGAACGAAAAAGGTTTTACCCTGTTAGAATTACTGGTGGTAGTCGCTATAATCGGCATAATGTCAACTATAGCTGTGGTTAATTTAAACAGCTCTCGGGATAAAGCCAAAGAAGTAAAAATATTAGCGGAAATGAGCAATAAACAAAAAATTGCTCAGGTATGCTCATTTAGTGGTCTAGAATTAAACTGCGGTAACTATGGGGACTGTAATCCTGATAATCGCAACAACGATGATACCTCAGCAAATTATACTCCTTACCCCAATAGAAATATTTGCGCTCTGGGAGATAACAGTGTCAGATGGGACAATTTTGCTGAATATGGGTGGAGTTGGTATCGAGCTCTATCAAACACTGAAGAATTAACCTACTGTTTTGGGATTAAGAAAGATGGTGAAAATAAATACATCAGCTGTGCCGAAGATGTCTGCCATTTGACCAACACTCTTACCTGCCATCTACCGTGTGACGTCAATGGTATTGCTTGCAACCTAGATGTGGATTGTTGTTCTGGTTATTGTGATGTAAATAACATTTGTAATGACCCACCTGTTCTTGAAGGTTAATACTTAGCTAAAAAAATATGTACGAATTAGAATTAAAAATTAGTCAGCAAGCAGCTAGAAAGGCTGGCCATTTTTTGAAAAAAGAATTTTTTCTTTGGGATAGCAAAAAAATAAACTACAAAAAGGGTAATGAAAGAGTTACTTGGTGTGATAAAGGAGCGGAAAAAATAATTCTGCAAATTTTGAATAAAAATTTTCCTAGCTACAGCCGTTTATCAGAAGAAAGCGGCAGCAAAGACCGAGACAGCGATTATATTTGGATTATTGACCCGCTTGATGGCACAACCAATTTTACAGTCCACCACCCACTCTTTTCTGTTTCTATTGCCCTGCTTTATAAAAATAATCTAGTTCTAGGATTGACTTATTCTCCCATCACCGATGAAATGTATTGGGCCACAAAAAACCAAGGCGCTTACAAAGATGGTCAAAAAATAAAAGTTTCTAACGTAAGCGACTTTAAAAAATCTGTAGTTACTTATTGTCATGGTTCTGGTCCAAACAACAGAAAAAAAGCTCACAAGCTATACGAACATTTCCATAATATCTGCCACCATTGTCGACACTTCGGCTCTACTAGTATGGAACTAGCTATGCTGGCCAGCGGCGATACCGAAGCCTTTATGGTCTCTGGGGCAAGATTGTGGGACGTAGCGGCCGGCATTATCTTGGCTCAAGAAGCAGGCGCAAAAGTCAGCGACTGGCAAGGGCAAAAATGGAATATTGAATCCAAAAGTATTCTGGTTGGCAATAAAAAAATACACGCCCTATGCCAAAAAGAACTAAAAAAAATAAAGCTTGCTTAAAGTAATAAAATCTGATAAATTACAAAACCTATGGCCACGTAGCCAAGTGGTAAGGCAGAGGTCTGCAAAACCTTTATCCGGCGGTTCGATTCCGCCCGTGGCCTCCACTCGACAAATTGCTTTGGAAACAAAGTCGAGAAATAGGCACAATTATAAAATCATTCAAAATAAAAGATCCCACCTCGGTGGGATTCTTGTTTTTATAGCTCGTGGCAACAGCGATCAGCCTGGTCTTTAGACAAATAGCGTGACCCGCAAGTGGAACAAGAAAATGGTCCGTCGATTCTGCCTTCTCTTCTGGCGTGTTCCAGCAAACGCTGGTACTTGATATGCTGTTCTTCTTCTCGAGGAATAAGTAATTTGCCTTTATGAGGATCATCTTTGTCTGCTTTTTTCATCTGGATTCCGGCCCTGGCCAGAGTCCGAGGATGAAGACCCTTTACGTCCATCAATCCGCGAGACATTTTTTAAGCTACCTCCTTTGATAGAATGAACGGCCGACTTTCTTATCTTATAATATATACTACCAATAATCAATAATTTCAAAAATAAAAACAGCTTACAAAAGCTGAATTTTTATCCTATGGTACCGGCGATCGGACTTGAACCGATACGCCCTTACGGGCACAGGATTTTAAGTCCTGCGTGTCTACCAATTCCACCACGCCGGCTTACTGGAGCGAGTGACCGGGCTCGAACCGGCGACCTTTTCCTTGGCAAGGAAACGTTCTAGCCAACTGAACTACACTCGCTTGATAAAACATAAGTATTATACAAGAAAGTCGTAAAAAGTCAACCCGCAAACGCTTGGTTTTAG
>QZJA01000025.1 GCA_003599205.1 Candidatus Parcubacteria bacterium | reverse complement strand
AAATAGCAAAATAAATTATGGTCACACCAAAAATAATCTTCCAAATACCTTGATTTTTGTAAACATTATAACTAAACAAAAACTTTTCTTTATTTTTTATTTTGGACAAAGAAAAAATAAGAGCAATAAACATTGCCGGCAAAAATAACATCACGTAGTGACTGCTGTAAGCGCTAAAATCAAAACCTTTGCCGGTCATCAGTATTTGCAAAAATGGCAGTAGAGCAAAAAAAAGATACTTAGGACGAAGTAGAGGCAAAAATAAAAAAGGCATAAACAAAACTATCAAGCCTAACAAATTTTTCCCCGTAAAAACATGCGCCAAGACAGTCAATGGATGCTGAATCCAGTTTAATATAATAGTCCCAACAGTAGTGCCGCCTGACCAAGCATAATATATCAAAAATTTATTGGCGCCAGTTGGAGCAAAATAATTTATTACATTGTAGGCCACAATAAAATAAGCAATCGGTAAAAGTAAGCTGCTCAATTTCCACTTCAATGACCGCTTATCCAAAAATGCCAAGGGAGCAAAAGCTATAAGAATAAAACTGACATCTTCTCTTACCAATAAACTGAGGATAAAAAATAAAAGATAAAAATTAAATTGTTGTTGGCGATAAAAATAAAAAGTCCAAAAAATAAAAAAAGTGGCTAGCGGCAACAAATGAAACTCTAATAAATTTACTGTATGAACAAAGGGGCTAAACAACCAAACAACTGCTACCAACAAAGCAAGACCATTGTCCTTGATAATTTTTTTACCAATTAAATATAGTGGCCAAGCCGATAGACCTAAGATAAAAGTCTGAAGTAATAGTAAAAAACGAGCATCTTGCCACAAAGCATAAATAGGTAATAATAAAAAAATAATCGGATTAAAATGATCGGCTAAATAAATATCAATATTAACTGTATCAATAAACCAATTACCGTGGAGAGTATTAAAAAATACTTGATTAAATATTGATAGATCAAGTAAATTATAATTGAAGTTATAATATTTTTTAAAACAAAGTAGAGAAAAAACAACAATATAAAACAAAATAAAAATAAACAGATAGTACTGGCTATTTTTGTCTAAATTTTGTCTAAATTTATCAAACATGTAAATATTATAACATCAGCTTCAAAATCATGAAATAAGGCCAAAAGATATTGACAAAAACCATTTTTTATAATATAATATATAGTTAGTAAAAAAGATCTTTCCCACTGGCAAAAACGCCACAAAACCAACCGGAGGAGCAGAAATGAAGACTTTCCGCTTGATTACGCTGTTTGCGGTCCTGCTGGCCGTAGGGCTCATTTTGGGGGGCTGTAGCACCACCAAATACATGAGCCATACCGGCAAGAGCCTGACCCGCCCCAGCCAGGTCGCCACCACTCACACTGTCGAGAACGTCGGCAACAAACCGTTCTTCGTCGGCAAGAAGGGTGGCCCCAGGAGCGAGGTCCTGCCCAGGGGAGATGTTGGCATCTCCTTCGAGAGCCAGGAGAAGATGGAGCTCGAATTCACCTGGTTCGACGACCTGGGGCAGGTCGGCGAGAAGATGATCGAGTTCAGAGCTCCTTACACTGGGCTCTACAACGAGCACATCCTCGTCGACGAGGCCTTCCTCTGGGGTATCATCTGCCTGCCGGTCATCGTGACCAACGAGGGCAACGAAGCCCTCATCTACAAGGACACCTGTTTTATCGGCGAACCGGTGGTCATCCCAGCCTTCGGCTACTACTGGACCAAGGCCCCCAAGGGCCTCAAGTACACCGGTTTCTGGTGGCCAGCCCAAAACCAAACCCAAGCAACGGCACAATGCGTGTCCACTGTCATCCCTCAGGTGGCTGACAAGATCTTCATGGGACAACGCTATGCCCGGGGCATCCACATCGTGGCCCCCCGCTACGTTTGGTGAACCAAAAAACCCGTCCCCGAAAGTCGCTCAAGCGACCGTAGGGGGCGGGTTAATTTATTTTTCTTTAGGTAATTATTACCGGTTGAGGAGTGGCTCCGGTAGAATCCATTAAGGCTTGCATGACAAACCTGACTATAACATACGAGAGTAAAACTACGCCCAAACCAATGGTCGCATTTTTTATTAATTCCCTTGCTTCTTGGACCTTGTCTTTATTGCCCTGAGAGGTCATCCATCTAAAACCCCCCAAGATAATAAGGACCGTAAAAACTGTTCCTAGTAAACCAAGTAAAGCATTTATCACTGTAGCTATGACATCAGCTGGTCTTCTAGTAATTAATCCCGTTTGATTAGCAGCCGTATCTAAACTACCCATAGGATCAAGTGCTGAAGCCATTAAAGGAAACAACGCCAACAGTAAAAATAATTTGTATTTTAATAATTTCATATAACAAAATTAAGAAACATATACTGGACCCTGACAACCAGGATCTACCCCCGGAACACAAGGACCAGGAGGCGCCTGAAAACTATTTATCGCTACTCTAACTATGGTATAAGACAATAGCACGATAGCTAGACCAATTGAAGCATTAACTATTAATTGTCTTGCTTCCTGGACTTTATCTTTATTGCCTTGGGCCGTCATCCATTTGAATCCGCCTAAAATAATAAGGACAGTAAAAAGTGTCCCCAATAAACCAAGCAAAGCATTAACTACATAAGTAGCAATATCATAAGGTTTTCTAGTCAATACACCTGTACCCTGAGAAGCTGTATCCAAACCATAATTATTATCGGCTGCTAAAGTAACTACCGGAAACAAAGCTACTGCTAATAATAGTTTGTACTCTAAAAATTTCTTTATTTTTTTCATTAGTTGTTAATCCAAGCTCTAGTAGGCCACTAATAAATAATGACCTACTATAGTCTAGACTACATAGGTCTGTGCTATTACGTAGTTTCGTTGTAAAGTGAAAGCAATACGAACTGAGCAACGGCGAAAGCTACTAGAACGATAGCTAGACCGATCACGCCAGCACCGATAAGCTTTTTAGCTTCATCAACTTTATCAGAGTTACCTTGTGATGTCATCCATTTAAAACCACCCATTAAAATAATACCTGTGGCGATGATACCCAAGAAACCTAAAACAACGTTGACAATACCAGCGATAGTATCACCAATATTTCTAGTACCGGTGTTTAAGTTTTGCATAGCATTTATTCCCCATACGTCTGATTGGGCAGATGCTACTGATGGTGCAAGTAAAAGTAAAGCAGTTAAAAGTTTTCTCATTTTTTCACCCCCTTTCTTTTCTTTAAGATGATCTAATTATAAAACAAATAAAAAAATTTATCAATATCAAAGGTTATTTTATACGTTTAAGGCCTCTTCAAAAACAAAGTTAATTATGGCATAACTCATAAAAATAGCCGCTAAACCAAAGATGGCCCAAACTATAGTGTCTCTGCCTTTTTTCACTCTATCAGCGTTACCTGAAGAAGTCATCCAAGTAATACCTCCCCAAACCAACATCAATAAAGCAATAGCTCCAGAAATGCCCAACATACTCCTAACCATGTAAGAGATCAAAGTCGGAACGTCGTCAGCATTGAGCGGATTGGGCAAATCTACTCCTTGAGCATTGACTTTTTCAGTCAAAAACAAAAAGAAACTAGACAACCATAGGGTTAACGCTCTTTTTTTATTTTTTAGTAACTCCATGTTAAAATATTTTAATAATATAAAATTATTGGGTAGGGCTATCATTATGTGCGTCAACTGCCGAAGCTTTGAAACAAACATTTTCATTTCCTCCTGGGCAAAGACCAGTCACATAATCTACTCCTTCTACTGCTCCTGGCCAAAGCTGATAGCAAAGCCAGTCATCGCTAGCGTCATCTATACTTTTGATTTGACATTCTGTTAGACAAAGACCATTAAACCTTTCATTCTCCCCGGTCCAAGTATAACCACTACAGCGATAATTTCCTTGGCCACTGTTACATCTCTTCTCTCCCTTTTCTGCCACACCGACACACTCTGAAGTAACTTTATAATCATCATTTACATTTAAAAGATTGTTGGCAATAAAACTTATGCCCAGATAGCTACCAAAAGCAAGAATTAAAGAAAAAATAGTGTTAATCATTATCTGTTTACCTTTTTGGACTCTCTCCGAACTACCACCAGAAATCAAAAATTGATAACCGCCCCAAACAAAATAAAGTAGCGCTACTGCAGCCATGCCGCCTAAAAGCCAGTTGATCAAAAGTACTATACCCATTTCTACATCTCTAATCTGACAGTTACCAGTAGTAATACAACCTAGCCCATCTAAGAAACCTTGCGCCACCACCAGCTGTGGTAAAGTAAGTATTATCAGACTAAAAAATAAAATATTTTTTTTATTCATTTGGCTTTCTATATGTTTGGTTTATCCTATCAACAAAAAGACCAACCGCTGATTCCATTGTCATGTCCCCGTATAGCAAACCTTCTATTATCTCGGCGGTATATCTTTCCGCTGAAACAATATCGTAACCATTATACCAATTCTCTGCTGTCAAAACCTGAGAAGCAAAAATTTCTATTTCTTCAGTTTCTAATTGTTCATCTATTAGCGCCCTAAGGGCAGTCGGTTTTTTATTTTGTGTCAAATACTGTTTTATTATTTCTTGATCCGTCGCCGTAGTCTGGACAAAATTCCAAGCAGCATCTTTGTTGGCCGATTTTTTTGATACACCATAAACCCAATAATCAGCATAATATTTAGAGCCTTCAGCACCTCTCAGTTGAGGAAAATTAGTTACGTCCCACTTAAACTGTAAATTTCTTTCTTTCAATTCGTCATAGTGGTAACTGTAGCCAAATAAGTAGGCTAATCTGCCTTGAACAAATAGTTCAAAAGCATTGTCCATATCTTTATTCCAGCTATAGCTTACTCGGCCAGGGCTGGCAAAATCTGTATAGAAGCCAAGAACTTCTTTTAATTTGTCTTTTCCTCCCTGAGAACCCATTGGATCAAAATAATTTCCTTTAACATTAAGCTCGTATTGCTGCATGATGCTAGCCAAGATGTCAAAAAAACGAGGGATGTTTTCTGTTCCGCCCATAGCTACAGCCGATTGATAGACACGACCATCTTCAGTAGCTCGACTTAACTTAGGTGTTTGCTCTATTAGATCATGGAAATCGGCAATTGGTTGAGAGATACCATTTTGTCTAAGTAAATCTTCATTATAAAAAGTAACTAGAGTATCTAGGTAATATGGTAAAGCATATACTTGATCATCAATTATAACATCTTCATAAACAACCGGTACAAAAGTCCTATTTATATCACGTGCTCTTAAGCCAGGAAAAGTTTTTAGGGTTGTTATGAGCTCCTGTTTAATACTGCCCTGCATTTCCTGAACCGGAATGGTCATTTGAGCGGGGATTGGTTCTAATCTTTTTTGATAATTTTTGAGCCAAGTAACTGGTACAGCAAAAATATCTGGTCCTCTGTCGTCAGCCCAAGCTTCAAGTAATTTTCTTTCATATTCATCATAGCGAAACTGTTTGTAATTAACCTTAATGGTAGGATGGCTCTGAGTATAAGCTTTGATCAAAGGAAAAAACTGTGAAGAGCTGTCCCAAACTCCCCAAACTTCTAAAGTAACTGGTTTTAATTCTTCTTTATTGGTGCAAGATATACCTTTACAAGAAAAACCTGAGCTCACAACAAAAATTGCTAGCACCAACAAAGTAATTCTCTTAAAGTGTTTTTTTATCATCAGTATTTATAATTGTTTTAAATACTTTTTTAACGGCCCCCTAAACTCTTTTCTCTTTAAGGCATAAGTTATGGTGGCTTTTATAAATTCCAATTTATTACCACAATCATAATAATCACCTTTATAAAGACAAGCATAACCTGCTTTTCGCCGCACATGTTCGGCCAAGGCATCGGTCAGTTGTATTTCTCCACCGGAACCTTTTTTGCCTTTGGCTAAAATATCAAATATCTCAGGCGTCAAAACATAACGTCCACTGACGGCCAAATTAGACGGAGCCTTACCGGGACTTGGTTTTTCAATAATCCTTCTTATCTCTGAGGAATTTTCATCAATTACAATGGGGTCAATAATCCCATATTTATGAGTTTCTTTTTTCGGTACCCGAGTAACACCAACGACTATATCCTCATATTTATTGTAAATATTTATCAATTGTTTTATAGCCGGCACTCTAGCATCAATAATATCGTCTCCTAGCATGACAGCAAATGGTTCATCGCCCACTAGCTCTCTGGCTGTAAAAATGGCATGACCCAAACCTTTTGGTGTTTTCTGTCTAACATAAACAAAATTGGCCATGTCGGAAATTCTCAAAATATCTTTTATTTCGCTTTGTTTATTTTTCTGACGCAGACGATATTCCAATTCAAAATTACGGTCAAAATGATCCTCAATTGCTCTTTTGGTAGATGAAGTAACAAAGATAATCTGTTCTATACCGGCAGCTACTGCTTCTTCAACAATATATTGAATAATTGGCTTATCGATTACCGCCAACATTTCCTTGGGCTGCGCTTTGGTCGCTGGTAAAAAACGAGTACCCAAACCAGCTACAGGAATTACTGCTTTTCTAACTTTTTTCATGCCTATATTATACTAAAATTTGGACTTTATGTAAACAAATTTATCTTTTATCTTCCACTCCTTGTTCTATGTTTTTATAAGTTGAAAAGGTAAGGGCTAAAAAAATAAAAAATAACAAACTCAGGTCATTCTTAAAATACGGTACATCAACTAAACCATGGACAAACCAAGTAAGCCAAGCTAGGCTAAGTGGCCAAGCCAAAATATTTCCTTGCTTAAACAATTTCTTCAATTGAAGAACTATATAAAAACCTAAAGCTAAAAATACCAGCAGACCAAAAAGGCCTAACTCTACCCAAAAATTCAAAAATATATTATGTGGGTAAAGATAAATTTCTACCCAATCAATATGATGATAAGATTTTAAATCTTGCTGATAACCATTGATCCCTGAACCAAAAATAAATTTATCAGACAACATAGCACTAGTCTCGCGCCATTGCCAAGATCTTATTTCTAGAGAACTAATATCTAAATTTTTTCCTGGCGTGCTAAGCTCTTGCCATAATTTATCACCATAATCACTGACTGGAAAAACAAAAAGACTTAAAATAAATAAAACAACAAAAAATGGAAATGCTAATTTTCTTGTTTTTTTAGCTAATATTAGATAAATAAATAAAGAAATAACAATTGCTACTAGTGCCCCCTCACTATGAGCTAAATAAGACAACAGTCCTCCTAAAATAGCCACCAACAAATACCACAGATATTTTTTCTTTTCTTTTGCTTCTGCCCATAGGCCAAAAAAGAAAATTGCAATAGGCGCGGTCAATAGACTCAAAGCGTTGGGATAAGAAAAAACTGCTGTTAATCTTTTGGGGTTAGGATAATTATAAGCGGCGATAAAATTCCAAGAGCTAAAATTTTGATAAATGGCCACGACAAATAGCCAAGATAATAAAATTACCAAGGATTTAAGTATTAATTGCCAATCTTTTTTGTCCTGAGGCAAATACACAAACAGTAAAAAAAACATTAGTGGCTCCAAAAAATAAGCTCGCCAAAGCCCTAAGCTAGCATAAGAAAAATTTACTACCAAGGCTAAGACACTGGCTAAAAGCCAAAACAACAAAATATAACGCAGTGGTTTTTCTATCTTATTTTCTGCTTTGCTAGACAAAAATAAATTTATTTTTTTGTATTTTTTCTGTTTCAACAACCAAACAACAAACAAAAGTAATATCATTAACTCCAAAAAAGTGGCCGGTAAAGACAAAATATTTATCCGCCACAAATAACTAGGCAATAAAACAACAATAGTAGCTAAACCAAAGATGGGACGACGATAACTTATTATCGCAAAAACTAGGAGCGCAAAATATAAAAATAAATTAAACATCTTTTTGAGATTTTATTAATTTTATCATTGTTTTTTTATCAACTGCCCTACTGATATAAAGACCAAGGATATAGATAAAAATTATGGCTATAAATTTTAAAAAAATATTTGTATCTTTCATTAGCCAGACTAAAATAAAAGTAACCAAACCAGAAAAAATTGCTTTAAACAAAACGCTTAAATTTAACTTCATCGGCAAATGTTTTTTGACTAAATAATAAGCAAATACCCAGATCAAAACTTCTACTACTAGCGTCATATAAGCTGCACCCCAATAAGAAAATCTAGGTATAAAAATAATATAACCTAAAAGACCAATTATGGCTGCTAGGAAAAAATACTTTATCATCTTTTTTTGGATTTTGAGAGCAACAACCAAATAAGTGTAGAGCGTACCAAAGAAAATACTGACTGTAGCCAAAATCAACACATTAAGTATAGCTCCTGAAGGAGCAAACTCCTGACCAGATAACATTATCATCATTGGTGTACTCAAAAGCCAAGTACCCACAATCATCAAAACTCCTAAGATACTAAAAAAATCAAAGGTGCTTTGTAGGGTCTGATTTATTTTTTCTGTATTTTTGGCCACCCAAGCAGCAGTAAATATTGGTAAAATCAAACTCATAAACATGTGGGGAAAGGTAGTTATCACTTCTAAAATACGATATGGTGCTCCATAAAGACCAACCGTTTCTGGTGATTCATAAAGAGACAAGATCAAAGTGTCTGCCTTGAAATAAACAAGGTTTAAAACAACCGTAACTGCCAGCGGCCAGGTAGTATGAAAAACTTTTTTCCAATAGCTAAAATCCCAAGCCAAGTTGAGACTGACGTGCTTTCGCAAAAATAAATAAAGCAAAATAAAAGCCAAAAAACTAGTGATTGAATTGGTTAAAAGTATAGCATTTAGATTACCACCAAAATAAAAATAATAAAGTAAAAAAGAAATATAAAAAATCTTATTAACAAAATCTACTATGGCTACTTTGGGCATTTCTAATTTTTTGGAAAAAACCGCGGTTAGAGTAGAAATCAAACTATTAAAAAAGAAGACGCCCACAAAATATAATACTCCCTGTTTGACCGCTAAATCATAAGGGAAAAACCAAACTGCTATCGGGGCCAAAATTATTATCAGTAGTGAAGCTAAAACTCTAATAGTAAAAATATTATTTACTATTTTATTTTCTTCTTGACGATCAGTGGTAGTAGAAATATCATGAAGCAGTGTCAGATAAAGACCAAAATCTGCCAAAATCATAAATATCTGCACAAAAGCAAAAATGGTCGTATAATAACCAAAACCAGCTTGACCCAATATCCTAGTAACTAAAGCCAAAGAAATCACCCCAATTAAAATATTGACTGCCCGGATAATGACCTGCCACAAAGTATTGGTAAATATTTTATTAGCTACAGACATACTGAAATTATACTAATTAAAGCCCCGTCCCGCAATGCGGGACGGGGCTTGATAAGCATTTATTAACTTTCTGATGATTTATACTGCTGCCAGATTTTTTTTCTGATTTCTTCGACTAATTTCTTGTTCCCCCGTAAATAAGTCTTGGCGTTTTCTCGACCAACACCCAGCTTCTCTTCAGCGTAGCTATAAGAATTACCAGATTTATTTATTATTCCAAAAGCTAGACCAGTGTCCAAGATATCACCCGATACAGAAATACCTTCATTGTACATAATATCAAAAACAGTGCTTTTGAAAGGAGCGGCTACTTTATTTTTGACCACCTTGGCTTTTACTTGATTACCAATTATTTTTTCTCCCTGTTTTATCTGGGCGCTACGTCTGACCTCAATCCTGACAGAAGAATAAAATTTTAAAGCGTTGCCTCCAGTAGTGGTTTCTGGATTGCCAAAAAATACTCCAATCTTCATCCTGATCTGATTGATAAAAATAACTGTTGTATTACTTTTGTGGACAATGCCGGCTAGTTTCCTAAGAGCTTGACTCATTAATCGTGCCTGAAGTCCCATGTGGCTATCTCCCATCTCGCCCTCTATTTCTGCTTTTGGCACTAGAGCAGCGACCGAATCAATCACTATCACATCTATACCCCCCGAACGAACCAAAGTTTCTACTATTTCTAAAGCTTGCTCACCAGTATCTGGTTGAGAAATAAGCAAACTATCTATATCAACCCCTATTTTCTTAGCATAATCTGGATCCAAGGCATGCTCGGCATCTACAAAAGCGGCCGTACCGCCATTTCTCTGAGACTCAGCCACAATGTGCTGGGCTAGAGTTGTTTTACCAGAGGCTTCTGGACCATAAATTTCAATAATTCTACCTTTGGGCACTCCTCCTACTCCTAGAGCAATGTCTAAGGACAAACATCCAGTTGATATTGCTTCCACATTCATAGCTTTGGCTTCTCCCAAATTCATTATAGAACCTTCACCAAAACGACTTCTGATTTGTTCTATAGCACTTTTGGTAGATTCGCTAAACTTATCCTTTAATTTTTCTTTAGCCATATTTTTATCTTCCCGATATTAGCAAACTAGCCTGTATTTGCTTGCCTTATTAGTTAATTAATTTCAAATGATTCTCGTAAAATTTTAAGCTCTAGCTTATTAGTTTTACTATGTTTCTTTTTAGCAGATATTGATAAATTATTCAAGCCGGTAATTAAATTTACTGTTTGACTAAAATTCCCGTCCTCATCCAACAAAACTAACTCCTCGTTTATAGTCAGCTGAACCTCGGCTTCCGTTTTACCCACTATATTAATACTACTTTCACTAGTTTTAAAATTATCTTCTGGCTGATAAATTGTTATTTCTGGTGCCGAGATAATATTTTTAACACTCCAGCCCAAATAACCCAAAAGCGACAAAACAACTACCACTATCAAAAAACCCTTTACTACTTTTGGCCAGATTATATTATCTAATATATTTTTTTTCTTTGGCTTAGCTACGACACCAACTCTATTTATTTTTTCACTAATGGTTTTTTCAATCTTAAAATCGTCCAATAATTCTCTGGCTGGTATACCCAAAATATCGGCATATAGTTTTATCCACGCTTTAGCATAGATGTCACCGGGCAATTCTTTATATGAACCACTTTCCAAAATTTCAACATACTTTATAGGAATTCTAGTGGCTAATTCTATGTCTCTTAAAGAAAGCTCTTTGTCCAATCTGGCTTGTTTGAGTTTATCACCCAATGTCTGGCCTTTGGTAATTTTTTTTTGTTGAAATCTTGACATTTTACTTTCTAGTATTTGCCTTGAACTTCATCTTCTACATCTTCTCCTAAATCATCACTATTTATTTCTTCTTCATCTAAAGAAGAAGAAAAATTCTCTTCCAAATCTTCTTGGGAAATTAAAACCTCGCGTGGTTTAGAACCCTCGGCTGGCCCGACTACTCCCATTTCTTCCAAAATATCCAGCAAACGAGCAGCCCTAGCATAACCTACTCTGAGTCGACGCTGTAACAATGTAGCTGAAGCCTTACCGGCTTTTATCACTGCTTCTTTAGCTTCTAGAGCTAAATCGTCAGTAAAATCATCCTTACCACCAAACCCAGCCACTGACCCACTAGCTCTAACCGTTACTTCTTCGTTGTATTCTGGTTCTTCTTCCTCTTTGATAAAATTTACTACGTCACTAATTTCTTCATCGGTCACATAAGCTCCCTGAATACGCCTTGGCTTAGAAGTCTCAGCCGTCATAAATAACATATCTCCCTTGCCTAGAAGTTTTTCTGCGCCAGATGAATCAAGAATGGTCTTTGAATCCATAGCCGAAGCTACGGCAAAAGCGATCCTACTAGTAATGTTAGCCTTAATCAACCCCGTAATAACGTCTACTGATGGCCTCTGAGTGGCTAAGACTAGGTGTATACCAACAGCTCTGGCCATTTGTGCCAAAGAAACTATAGCCGCTTCAACTTCTTTGGAAGCCAAAGACATTAAGGCAGCAAATTCGTCAACAATAACTACTATGTAAGGCAGGCGATTGACTATCACTGCTTTGTTGTAAGCATCTATATTACGCTTGCCAGCCGCTTGCAAAAGTTTATAACGCTCATGCATTTCTTTTACTACCCAACGCAAAGCATTAATAGTTTTGTCAGTATCATTTATAACTGGAGTCAAAAGGTGGGGAATATTATTGTAAGATGAAAGCTCAACTCTTTTTGGATCAATTAAAATAAATTTTAATTCATCGGGTGAATTTTGATAAATCAAACTTAATATTATGTTATTGACGCAAACTGATTTACCAGAACCAGTAGCACCAGCAATCAAAAGATGGGGCATAGACGCTAAATTGGCCATGATTGACTGGCCAGCCACGTCCTTACCTAAAGCTAAAAATAAATTATTTTTTCTTTTGGTATAAGCCGGACTTTCTAAAATATCTCGCAATTTAACTGTGGAGATGGTTTGATTTGGTACCTCAATACCAACCAAAGATTTTCCAGGAATAGGCGCTTCCATACGTAAGGGGTGAGCCGCTAAGGCTAACGCCAAGTCATTTTGTAAGGTCAGCATTTGAGAAAGCCTAACACCCTCTGCTGGACGCAGAGTATATTGAGTAACAGTTGGCCCGACATTTACGTCAGCCATTGTTACGTCAATGCCAAAATTCTCAAAAGTCTTTTGAATTTTATGCATATTAGCCTGAATGTCTCCTGAGTCTGGTTTGCCCGTTGACTTAACCAAGAGATCAACTGGCACAACAATTTTTTTACGTGGAATTTTTCTTACTTCCTCTTCTTTCTTGTCTTCCTCTTGATTGACTTCCTCTACCTCTTCTTCAACTAGTTCTTCTTCTGGGTATTTTATATTTTCTTCTTCAACCGGTTTTTCAATACTAAACTCTTCTTCTGTTTCTTCCTCTTTATATTCATCGCTACTAGATTCTTCTGGCAAAAACTTTTCTTTGAGTATACCCAAGGCTTTAGCTTTTTCCATCATGTCACCAAAAGAGGTATTGAAAGCTAAAAATATACCAATAAAAAGCAAGGCCAACAAAATCACCACTGCCCCCCAAAAACCAAGAAATTTTATCAAGCTATCACCAACTAAAAATCCCAAAGCACCACCACCGTTCCCATAATCAGTAATTTCTCTATAACTCAATTCCTTAACAAAAAAATGTAAAATACCAGAAACTGACAACAACACCAAAGCTAAACCAATATAAGTGGTTGTTTTTATCCGATAATTATAATTTCTAATCAAAATCCAGCCTAAGAGCAAAAGCAAAAGAACAAATACGCCAGCTGACCAACCAAAAATATAAGTTAAAGCAGTATTGAACCACTGGCCAAAAGTCCCGGCCAGACCAAATAATGACAATACGCTTAAAAAAGCCACCACAAAAACTAGCACCGTAAAAATACCTCTTTTTGTTTCTGGCCTCAAACCCCAAGATTCAACAAAATTACCCTCTTCTAGTTGATCTTGTTTTTTCCTTCTTTTTTTAGGCATAAATATTGCTTATATTAGACTAAGTAATCTATATTTTAACACATAAAAGAAGAAAAATAAATGTCTCCTCAAAATAAAAAACCCCCAAAAACAGGGGGTTTCTTGTTAAAAAAATCAAACCAGAATTTAAGTTTCCCTAAAGCCAGTGCCAGCGGGTATTTTCTTACCAATAATAACATTTTCCTTAAGACCCCTAAGGTGGTCCACCCTGCCGGTGATAGCGGCGTCAATCAAAACCCTAGCTGTTTCTTGGAAGGAGGCTGCAGCTAAGAATGAATCTGAGGTTAAGGCTGCTTTAGTAATGCCGAGCAATAAGATATCACCTCGAGCATAATCCCCTTTGGATTTATCATTAGCTTCAATAAACTGAGTAGAAGTAACTACTTCACCAGGCAATAGTTCTGTATCACCAACGTCATTTACCAAAATCCTAGAGAACATCTGTCTAACAATAAGTTCTACGTGTTTGTCATTTAAATTCTGACCCTGAGATGAATAGATGTGTTTAATTTCGCTAATAACATATTTTTGAACTGCCAATTTACCTTGGAGATCATAGAGTTCGTGCAAATCAACACTTCCTTCTGTCAAAGACTGACCTTCTGTGACAATATCTTTATCCTTTACCCAAAGATTATAACCAGCGGGTATAACCACGTCATAAAAATCTCCTTTTTTAGTAATAACTTTAAGCTTCTTATCGGTTAATTTAACCACGCCATTGATTCTAGTTCTGGTTTCTTCACCGCTTCTAGCAAACAACAACTGATCTTTTTTTATTTCTTCTCCGTCTTTTACTTCAAGTTTTATGTCTTCAGCCAAATCATATTCTTCTATTTTAGCTTCCTGCGGTTGAATCTTGATAAGTCGATGATCCTTAGAAACTAGCTTGTTGGTTTCTTCATCGATTACGACAATACCACCTACTGGAGCCAAAATTGCTTTTCTCTTTGGTGGACGAGCTTCAAATAATTCCTCAACTCTAGGCAAACCTTGAGTTACATCTGACTCTCCGGCTACACCACCAGTATGGAAAGTTCGCATAGTCAACTGTGTGCCAGGCTCACCAATACTTTGGGCAGCCACTATACCAACAGCCGCTCCTGGTTTAACCATTTCATTGTGGCCCAAGTCATAACCATAACATTTTTGACAGGCTCCACGCTTAGCTTTGCAGCTAAGTAAAGATCTAATCTTGATGCTGTCTGGATCAACTTTGCTAATATGTTCTGATAATTCTTTAGTAATTAAGGTGCCTTTTTTGATTAAAATATTACCTTTTTCGTCTTTAATAGCATCCATAATATGACGACCAATGGCCCGTTCGGTCAATGTTTCTCCAACGGCCTTGCTTTCTTCTTTGGTGATAATAAGACCCTCGTCATCTTTACAATCTTTTTCCAAAATAACCACATCTTGAGAAACATCAACTAATCTTCTGGTCAGATAGCCAGCGTTAGCCGTTCTTAGAGCTGTATCTGACAAACCTTTACGAGTACCGTGAGTAGAAATAAAATATTCCAAGACATCCAAACCTTCTTGGAAGTTAGCCTTAACTGGCAATTCAATGATGTCTCCAGCTGGATTGATCACCAATCCCTTCATACCCATGACCTGAATCATCTGAGAAAATGAACCACGGGCACCAGAAGCCAATATTGAAGAAACTGAATTTTTTGGATCCATTATCTTCTGACTCTGCTCAGTAATTCTACCTTTTATCTTTTCCCAAACTTCAATTACTTTAATATATCTTTCACGATTAGTAAGCAAGCCTTGATTGTATTGTTCTTTTATCTCTTCAACTTGCTTTTCGCCTTCCTTGACCAAATCGTTTTTCACTTTCAACTTTGGAATATCGTCCATTCCCCATGACATACCAGAAGATGTAATATAGTAAAAAGCCACATCTTTGATATCATCAAGTAATTTTACGGTGGTGTCGTGTGATAAAATGCGGAATGATTCGGCCACAATATTTTTTAGACCCTTCTTATCTAAAGTCTTATTGATGTATCCCAGACCTTCTGGTAAAACATTATTAAATAAAATTCTACCTACAGATGTTTCAACAATTTGATTATCGGTTTTTTTAACCCTGACTTTTATCAACTCTTGCAATTTGATTATGCCTAGTTTAAAAGCTTTATCAGCTTCGTTTTCATCAGCAAAATATCTAGTAAACTTTGCATCGGGATCAATATAAGTCATGTAATAACTACCCCAGACTATGTCTTGGTTTGGCACCACTACCGGCTCACCAGTAGCTGGCTTAAGCAAATTGTTTGATGAAAGCATTATTTCAGCTGCTTCCTTTTTGCCCTCTTCTGTTAGAGGAACGTGAACTGCCATTTGGTCACCGTCAAAGTCAGCATTAAAAGCTGAACAAACCAAAGGATGGAGTTGAATAGCCTTACCTTCAATCAAAACTGGCTGAAAAGCTTGAATACCCAAACGATGGAGTGTTGGTGCACGGTTTAACAATACATGAGCTCCTTTAATAATATCTTCTAAAATTGCCCAAACTTCTGGGTGAGCACCCTCTATATATCTATTAGCACTTCTTACATTATGGACCAGTTCATTTTTGATCAAACGAGAAATAACAAAAGGTCTAAAAAGCTCTAAGGCCATAGTTTTTGGCAAACCGCACTGATAAAGCTTGAGTTGTGGTCCAATGACGATAACACTACGACCAGAATAATCAACACGCTTACCAAGTAAATTTTGTCTAAAGCGACCCTGCTTACCTTTAAGCATGTCAGCAATACTTTTTAGAGATCGCTTTTGTCCGGTTGAAGCTGTTACTGTTTTGCCGTGACGAGCATTGTTGTCAATCAAAGCATCAACTGCTTCCTGAAGCATTCTTTTTTCATTTCTTTGGATTACTTCTGGGGCATTCAATTCTTTGAGTCTCTTAAGACGGTTATTGCGATTGATAACTCGACGATATAGATCATTTAAATCAGATGAAGCAAAACGACCACCGTCAAGTTGCACCATTGGTCTTAGATCTGGAGGAATGACGGGAATGGTATTCATAATCATCCACTCTGGTTTTATTTTATTGATAATCAAACTCTTAATCAAACGAGCCCGTCTGATAAGTTTTTTCTGCTTGGAAGGAATAGAGGTCTTAATCTCTTTTTCCAACACATCCAATAATTCTTTAAGATTGATACGTCTTAGCAATTCTCTGACTGCTTCGGCACCAATACCAGCTTCAAAAACGTGTCCATAGCGAAGTGATAATTCTTGATACTTTGTTTCAGAAATAATCTGAAGCTCTCTTAATTCTCTTAATTCTTTCAAGGCGGTATCAGCAGCCTCTTCTAGAGTTTTAATCTTATCTATTTTAGCAACATTAAGAGCCATCAGCTCAGCGGCTATTTCTTTTTCTACCTTGTCCTTAGTTTTAGCTTCTGCTAAAAGTTTAACTTTTCGATTATTTATTTCCTGACTACGTTGATTGAACTCGTTGTCAATTTGTTTTCTCTTTTGTTTTAATTCCGATTTTATTTGTTCAACTGTTTCTTGTCTGGCTTTATCATCAACGTTGCTTACTATAAAAGAAGCAAAATAAATTACTTTTTCCAGAGATTGGATACTTAAATCTAAAACCAAACCAATTTTTGAAGGGATGCCGCGTAAAAACCAAATATGAGAAACTGGAGCAGCCAAATCAATGTGCCCCATGCGTTCACGACGAACAATAGCGCGAGTAACTTCTACACCACACTTATCACAAATAATGCCTTTGTAGCGAATGCGCTTGTACTTACCACAATAACACTCCCAGTCTTTGGTCGGTCCAAAAATCTTTTCACAAAACAAACCATCTTTTTCTGGCTTCTGAGTACGATAATTTATCGTCTCTGGCTTCAAAACTTCGCCAAATGACCATTCATGTATGTCCTCGGGTGAAGCCAACTTTAATTTGATGGCATCAAACTCCATGACGGTATTTTTTTCAGCAACCATGAAAGTTGTTTTTGTTGATGAAGGGGTAGGCATATTTTTAAAACTAAATTTATCTTAATTATTATTCCAGATCACTTCCGGTATCGCCAGTTTGACTAGCATCGCCGATTATCGGGGCTGTTTCGTCAATAATTTCTTGAGTCTCTGGTTCTATACCTTCGACTTTCCTCTCTCTTTTTCCGATAAGCTCTACATCTAATCCCAAGCCTTTAAGTTCACGGACTAAGACATTAAATGATTCTGGTATATTTAATCTAGTTATCTTTTCTCCCTTGATAATTGACTCATAGGCTTTTGACCTGCCCGGCACATCATCTGATTTGATAGTAATAATTTCTTGCAAAGTGCTAGCAGCACCGTAGGCTTCTAGGGCCCAGACTTCCATTTCACCAAATCTCTGACCACCGAATTGAGCTTTACCGCCAAGTGGCTGCTGAGTCACCAAAGAATAAGGACCAATTGATCGTTGGTGGATTTTATCTTCAACTAAGTGATTCAATTTAAGCATGTAAGCAACACCAACCGTGGTCTTGTGGTGAAAAGGCATTCCGGTTCTACCATCATAAAGCTGAATTTTACCATCTTCTGGCCAACCAGCTTTTTTGAGTTCCTTACGAATCAGCTCTTCTGAAACTCCATTCAAAGGAGGGCTAGCAACTTTATAACCTAAAGTTCTAGCAGCCAAACCTAGGTGGGTTTCCAAAAGCTGTCCCAAGTTCATACGGGAGATAACACCTAAAGGATTTAAAATAATATCTACTGGGGTACCGTCAGCTAAAAATGGCAAATCGGCTTCTGGCACTACTCGAGAAATTACACCTTTGTTACCATGTCTACCAGCCATTTTGTCTCCGACTTGTATTTTTCTAAGTTGAGCAACTGTTACCTGAATAGTTTTAATAACACCGGCTGGTAATTTATCACCTTTATCACGAGAAAATATTTTAACATCAATTACCTTTCCTCTTTCGCCGTGCTTCAAATATAAAGAAGTATCTCTAACATCTTTGGCTTTTTCACCAAAAATAGCCCGCAATAATTTTTCTTCAGCTGACAATTCAGTTTCACCTTTGGGGGTAATTTTACCGACCAAAATATCACCAGACGAAACGTTGGCACCAATTCTCACAATACCTTCTCGGTCTAAGTCTTTTAATTTTTCTTCACTGACATTAGGAATATCACGGGTGACTACTTCTGGACCAAGTTTAGTATCTCTGATGTCAATGGAATAGTCTTCAATGCTAACTGAAGTATAGTTATCTTTTTTTACTACTCTTTCAGAAATCAAAATAGCGTCTTCGTAGTTTCCACCATCCCAAGTCATATAAGCCACTAACATGTTCTGACCCAAAGCCAGTTCACCGTTATCAGTGGCTGCCCCGTCAGCAATAGCCTGACCTTTTTTAATTTTCTCACCCTTGTCTACTATCGGGTGCTGATTCATACTAGTAGAAGTATTGGAACGAGAAAATTTATTTAAATTATAAGTTGTAGTAACTCCGTCTTTATCCGTAATATCAATTCTTCTACTGTCTACATAAGTCACATCACCACTCTCCTTGGCTACTACCACTTGACCGGAATCAATGGCAGCTTTGGCTTCTATACCAGTACCGACAATTGGCGCTTGTGGTTTGATCACCGAGACCGCCTGACGTTGCATGTTTGTTCCCATCAAAGCGCGAACCGCATCATCGTGTTCCAAAAATGGAATCATTGAAGTAGCAATAGAAATAATTTGATTAGGAGACACATCCATCAAGTCAATATTTTCTACTCGATCATAAGTTGGCTCTCCTTTAACTCTGATGTCGGCAAAATCATTTACAAAATGATTATTTTCATCAAGCGGAGTAGTAGCGGCAGTAGTATTATATTTTTCTTCTTCAAAAGCATCAAAATAAATAACCTCATCACTAACAAAAGGCTTAATAGCAATAGTTTCTAATTCTTTGTATTTAGCCAACTCTTTAGCTTTAACCGCACTTATTTTCTCACCTTTAGCTACAATCACTGCCTTGGTTTTAGGGTCTTTAATATCAACTCTGGCGATTGTGTCGGTAGTGTGTTTTGGGTCATTAATTACATCGTGATACACTTTTCTAAAAGGAGTCTCAATAAATCCAAAATCATTTACCTTAGCATAAGATGCTAGGTGTCCAACCAAACCAATGTTTGGACCTTCGGGAGTAGCAATCGGGCAAATACGACCATAGTGTGTTCTATGAACATCGCGAACTTCAAAACCAGCGCGCTCACGAGACAAGCCTCCTGGACCCATAGCAGACAAACGTCGTTTGTGTTCCAACTCGGCCAAAGGATTTACCTGATCCATGAATTGAGAAAGCTGTGAGCTCATAAAGAACTCTTTGATCACACCAATTACTGGTCGAGCGTTGATTAGTTGATTTGGATTTAGACTAGCGATATCCAAAGTACTCATACGGTCTTTGATAATTCTCTCCATACGAGCCAAACCGATTCTAAATCTATTCTGCACCAACTCACCTACTGCTCTGACACGACGATTTCCTAAATGATCAATATCATCAGCATTATCCTGGGTTAAATTTAATCTAATAATTTCCTTTACCACCAAGATCAAATCCTCACGGCGTAAAACTCTAGTTTCTTTATTATTAGGTATATCCAGAGAAAAACGGGAGTTTAATTTGTATCTACCAACACGGCCAAAATCATAACGATCAAAATCAAAAAACATAGAATGAATCAAGCTACGAGCATTATCGGTAGTGGCCAGATCACCCGGTCGAATACGACGATAAACTTCCTTGAGACCCTCGGCTTCATTTTTAGAAACATCTTTGTCTAGTGTCTTTTTGATAAAACTAATTTCCGGATGATTATCTACGTCTTTAAATAAATTAAAAATTTCCTCGTTATTTTCATAACCAAAAGCCCGCAAGAGAGCGGTTACTGGCACTTTGCGTTTTCGATCTATTTTTACATAAATAACTCCGCTACCGTCAGTTTCTATTTCCAACCAAGCACCACGATTAGGAATAATTTTGGCACCATAGTGACGGCGACCACGATAAACTTCAGAAGTAAAAAATACACCAGCGCTTCTAATAAGCTGGGAAACAACAACTCTCTCCACACCGTTGATAATAAATGTTCCCCTGTCAGTCATTAGAGGGAAGTCACCTAAATATATTTCTTGTTCCTTTACTTCGTTGGTTCTTTTATTCACCAAACGTACATTGACGCGCAGAGGCGCTTCAAAAGTAATATTTTTATCTTTGGCTGAAACCTCGTCAAATTTTGGTTCATCCAAATAGTAATCTAGAAAATATAGTTCTAGATCTCTACCGATAAAATCTTTGATTGGTGAGATTTCTTCAAATAATTCCTTTAGACCATCCTCAAAAAACCATTGGTATGATTTTTTTTGGACCTCAACTAAATCAGTCAAAGGAATAGCTTCTCGTAGTGAAGTAAAAAACTTACGAGAAGTCGCTGTTTTGGCTTGGGGCATAAAGTTTTTGCTAATTCTTTTTTTAATTAGCCAGCTTTTTATGGAGTCTTTTAGCTTTCCTAGTAATACATGGACTTTTGTGCGCAAAAAAATAAACTCACCCTTTACTTTCGGGTCAGTCTTAGCTTATTTTTTTGACTATGATAGGCCAGCCGGCAAAAAATTCATGACTAAATGCTACCAAAATTTTAGGTCCTTGTCAAGGATTTTGAGTAGATTAATAAAAAAACTACCCAAAAAATTATATAATTTACTAATATTAGCTAAAAAACAGTAGATACAAAACAAAAAAAATGTCAAATATTTACTATTTACCCTTTATTTAAGGGGTAAATATACACATTTTTTGTAAGTTACCTACAAGTTATCCACAAAATTAACCGAAACCCTTCTTTATTAACTAAAATTAGTCATTTTTTAGAAGCTCTTTAACAACCAATCTATCATCATGAGCTATTTTACTGCCACCTGGACCACAAATAAATTGCTCTGCTCCTTTGCCGGTAATAAGCACCAGATCATTTTTATGGGCTAATTTCAAAGCTTTCAAAATAGCTTCTTTTCTATCAGCTACTATAAAAAGGGTTTTGTATTCTACTTTACCAACCTCTTTAGCACCACTGGCCACATTGTTTATTATTTCTCTAGGATCATCATCATAAGGGTCTTCGTTGGTCACTACAACAATATCCGCTGTTTGCCCAGCCATTTTACCGAGTATTGGTTGTCTGGCTTTATCTCGACCGCCGCCACAGGACCCTAAAATATGAATTAATCTGTCTTTACTGACATTTTCTAGAGCTTTGTAGAGTAGAGCTAGGCTAGTCGGCTCAGGAGCATAATCAACCATTATTTTAAAATCTTGTCCTAGTTCTAGCCATTCTTGTCTACCAGGCACTCCTTTCAAATGACACTTAAGCAACTTATCAAAGGGAAAACCCAGCTGTTCAACTGTTGCCAAACTAGCCAAAATATTATAAACACTAAATTTTGCTAAAAAGCTTGTTTTAATTATTTGCTCTCTAAGAGAAAAAGAAACTCCACTTTCAAGATCCAAATCATCAGCCCGATAATCCGCTTCTTTTTCTAGGGCATAAGTTATAAATTTATCAACCGAGAATTTCTCCAAGCGCTTACTTTCTTCATCATCGGCATTGGCAACAATAATTTTATCAATTAATTTTCCTTTTATTTTTTTCTTTTTACATTTACCCAAATGAGCAAACAATTTTTCTTTGGCTTTTCTATAGTTTTCAAAACCGCCATGAGCCTCAATATGTTCGGGACTAAGGTTGGTAAAAACCAAAAGATCATAATTGATACCAACGTGTCTGAATTGTTCTATGCCCTGAGAGGATGTTTCTATAATTGCGTAAGTACAACCAGAGTCTACCATGTCACGCAAAAGTTTCTGCGTCTGGAAACGCCCAAGCATGGTCATTTTTTTATCGTTGAGCCATTCTTTTTCAGCAACTTTAAAATTAACAGTTGAAGCCAAACCTGTTTTTTGTCCTAAACATTCCAAGTACTGTGAAATAAAATTAACCGTAGTAGTTTTGCCGTTGGTTCCGGTTACACCAACTACCACCAACTTGTCGCTCGGATGTCGATAATACCAAGCCGCCAACTCTGCTAAAACTAAATGATAAACTTGCAGAACTGACTTTGGTACAATTTTTTTCACTACTTTTTTAAACATCGCCATTTAAATAATTTTCTACTTTCTTTATGTCGTCAGGCTTACCGAAGTCAAGCCAAACACCTTTTAGATCAAGAGCCTTTACTTTACCTTGCTTGGCCAACAAATTTATCACGTCAGTGAGCTCATACTCTCCTCTGGGTGATAATTCTATTTTATCTAAATAATCAAAAACCTCTGGAGTAAACTTGTATAAACCGGTGTTTATTAAATTTCCCACTGGTTCTTTTGGTTTTTCTACTATTTGTTTTAAAAAACCTTTTTTATCAACACTCAAAACACCATAATTTTGTGGTTGCTCGTGTGGTAATCCGGCTATATATGAATAGTTATCATCTATATTAAAATTTTTTAAATCCTCTACTGAATAAAGATTATCACCATAAACAGACAAAAAACTTTCTCCAGCTAAAATATCCTTTACACATTCGACTGGACAAGCGGTTCCATATTTTTGTTCCCCCAAAATATCAAATTGATTGACCAATTTTATATTAAAAAGATTTTTATATTTATCCAAAAAATCTTCCATAAATTCTTTTTTATAGCCGACCACCATTATAATGTCTTCAAAACCAGCCTCTTTTAAATTGGCCAGTAAATAATATAAAAATGGTTTACCATTAGTTTCAATCAAATGTTTTGGCCTGTCTTTGGCCAAGTCAAGCATGCGAGTACCGCGACCAGCAGCTGATATAAGCGCTTTCTTTATCATCGGAAAATCTTCTTAGCTATTTTATAAATTCTATACCAGTTTTGGTCATAAACCATTTCATATGTGCCTGGAGATTCTATCTCTCTACCACCAAAACCTCGTTTAAACCTACTAATTCCTTCCCATTTTGGTTTAGAACCATCGCTTGGAGCTATGCCCCAAAAATCATAAATTTTATAACCCAAGCGCTTGGCTTGTTTTATGGTTTCCCACTGCAATAAGTGTGGCGCCATATAATTTCTCATTTCATAATCCGAAGCACCGTGTAAATATGTCATGGCCTCACCAAAACGAACTACTATGTTGGCCGCCACTGTCTTATCTTTTACCTTGGCTAAAACTATTTCTCCAGCGTCTCTGTTTTTCAAAGTCTGCCACAACAAACGATAATAATCATCTCGGTGGACAGTTATTTGGTTACGCTCAGCTGTTTTTTTTGTCAATTGAAGAAAATCATCCAGATCTTCGTTTGTGCCACCAAATTTTATTTCTACGTCCCTTCTTCTGGCCAATGCGATATTATAACGAGTCTTTTGGTGCATCTGTCCTAAGAGATTTTTTTCGTCCGGTTCTATATCCAAAACCAAAGTATCGCGCGGATGAATGTCGGGGCTCTTTTTTAATTCTGACACCAAAGAGCTTTCTGTTTCCGGCTCTAGTTTAAAAAATATTTCCTGATATTTTTTTGTTTCTACGGTTACGTCTCTGACTTTTGATAAAATTAATTCTACAGCCCCCTTTTTTTGTTCAACGCTTATTTCATCAGATATTATCGGACCCTTGGGTGCATACAAGTAAGATTTACCATAAGGAAGTCTGTTCTCATACAAAAGACAGGTAGCTATTAATTTACCATTATCAGTAATTGCCAATTGCCAAAAATTCTTTTTTTGAGCAGACAAAAAATCCTGCCAAATACTTGACTGTAAAAAATTACTAGAAATAAATCTAGCACCGACAAAATCATCAAAATTTTCGTTGCTTAAAATCAGCTCCATATTATCTTTTGTTTATATATTTGAGCGCTTCTTTTATTCGTCCGGCTAGGTCTGCTTCACTGGTGGGCAAAGATTTCAAAACCTCCCTAGCTTCTACTTCTTTGTACCCCAATGACACCAGGGCATCAACAACTTGTTTATCAGTATTGTTGGTCGGCTCAAGTTGTGATAAATCGGAAATAAATTTTTCTTTAAGCTCTACCACTAATCTTTCGGCTGTTTTTTTGCCAATACCAGAAACCTGCTGTAGCATGGCCGCGTCACCGCTAGTAATAGCTCTTTTGAGCTCTTCTATTTCTGCTAGTGCCAAAACATTCAAAGCGCTCTTGGGACCAACTCCAGAAACAGAAATAAGCTTTTTGAAAAAATCAAGCTCCCCTATACTTCTAAAACCATATAAATCAAAGGCGTCTTCTTTTATATAAGAATACACGAAGTATTCAACTTCGATTTCTAGTCTGGTCTTTTCTAGCTCCTTACTTGTCAAAAAAACCTCATAGCCAATACTATCCACCAAAACTATGGCTGATTTTAGAGTTTTTAACAATATTTTACCTTTAAGATAGGCTATCATAGTAGCTTAATTCTATCAGAATCTCTAAACAAACTCAATTATCCTTATGGGGTCCCTTGATACCACCTACCTTTACCTAGACAAAAAATAATTTATGTAGTTTAATAAGTTATTATGAAAGCTAAAAAATATCAAGTTGAGCTTTTGGCACCAGCCGGATCATATGAATCGCTTATGGCCGCTATCCAAAATGGTGCCGATGCTGTTTACTTTGGTGTTGGCCACATCAATATGCGCTCTACTTCAGCGGCTAATTTTGATTTTGAGGATCTTAAAAAAATATCGGAAATTTGTCGCCAACACAAAATAAAAACTTATCTTACCATCAACACGGTATTATATGATCATGATTTGGGGTTGATGAAAAAAACCATTGACGCCGCCAAAAAAAATAAAATTAGTGCTGTTATAGTTTCTGATATGGCCGCTATACTTTATGCTAAAGAAAAAAACGTCCCCCTACATATTTCTACTCAACTCTCTGTGTCCAACACTGAAGCAATTAAATTCTTCTCAAAATTTAGTGACCAAATAGTTTTGGCCAGGGAGCTGACTCTACCGATGATAAAAAAAATAACGGACAATATAAAAAAACAAAAAATAAAAGGACCAAATGGTAAGCTGGTAAAAATAGAGGCTTTTGCCCACGGTGCTTTGTGTATAGGAATATCTGGACGATGCTCTATGAGTCTTTATAATGAAAATTCTTCGGCTAATCGCGGCGCCTGCCGACAAATGTGTCGTCGTCGCTACAAAGTAACCGATTTGGAAACAAACAAGGAAATGGTTTTAGACAATGAGTTTGTTATGAGCCCCAAAGATATTTGTACTATTGGTTTTTTAAAAGAATTTTTAGCCAGCGGTATATCCAGCCTTAAATTAGAAGGACGTGGACGCTCACCAGAATATGTGGCCAAGGTGGTAAAATCTTACCGCCAGGCCATAAATAGCATAAATGATGGTACTTACACTTTAGAAAAAGTGTTGACCTGGGAAAAAGAATTAGGCACTGTCTATAATCGAGGTCTTAGTGATGGCTATTATTTAGGCAAGTCACTACACGAGTGGTCTGCCTCTGGTAATTCCCAGGCCACTGAAGAAAAAATTTTTGCCGGAACAGTCACCCATTATTTCCCCAAGACCAAGGTGGCAGAAATAAATCTACAAGCACGTGAAATAAAAGTTGGAGATGATTTTTCTATCAATGGTCCTAGTACTGGAGTTGTCTTTGGTCAAATAAAATCCCTTCGGCTAGAGGATGAATCTACTGCCACCGTAGCTAAACCAAAACAACTTATAACCGTTGTTGTTGAAAATCCTGTTAGAAAAAATGACAAACTATATATTATTGAAAAAAGAAAAAATTTCGATTAGCTATGAAAAAATATAAAGTAATAATTGATAAGAAAAAATGCTTTGGTTGTGGTACTTGCCAACTAGCTTCCGAAAAATACTTTAAGTTAAGTGATCAAGATGGTTTGATCACCATAGATAACTTTGAAGAAAAAAATGGACAGCTTAATGGGGAAATCAACGAAAACGAATTAGCTGATTTTGAAAAGGCTGCTCAAAGTTGCCCAGAGGGTGTTATTAAAATACAAAAATAAATTTAGAACTTTTTACAATCAAAAAACACCCTAATCGCGCAAGGGTGCTCTCTGACTTACTCTGTATATAAAGTAACGCTATTATCTTAGCCACCAAAAACTGGTTTTTAAGATAAAAATATTATAGCAAATTTTACCAAAACAGGCAAAAATAAATTAACCACAGGGCCTTAAGGGGGCCTTTGTTTTTTATTATTTTGGCTATTTTTAAACAAAAATCCCCGCCGGAGCAGGGATTTATCTTTATTGCCTTATCGGCATTACTAGGTATATATATTTTTCATCACTATCTGGTTGGAGTAATCCTGGTGATGAATTATTGTTTATTTTTATAAGGGCAAACTGACTACTTAAATTATTCAAACCATCAAGAAGATATCTATAATTAAATACTATGTCATTGTCACTACCCTTTATTTCAGCTGCTACTTTAGCTACTGAGGTACCAACAGTAGAAGAGGCGGTAGCAATGACCAACTCATTTTTTTTGCTATCAAAACTTATTTTTATATCATTTATACCTGACTTGCAAAAAAGGGCTACTGATTTTATAGCGGGTATCATTTTGTTTATATCCACTTTGATGTTGGTGCCAAAATCAGTTGGTATAATCTGGCTATAGTCTGGGTATTTACCATCAATCACTCTTGATATAAGCTCCACTCCATCAAAAACAAACATTATTTGGTTTTCATTAAAATAAATTTTAATGTTTTTATCATTTTGTTCGTTTAAAATTCTTGATAGTTCTTGAAGGGTTTTAAGTGGTATTATTAATTCTGCTTCCTTACTACTATTTGTTTTAATTCTTTTTTCAGCCAAACGATAACTATCAGTAGCTGCTAAAATAAGTTCTCCTGATTTAAAATTAAAATTAACAGCGTTTATTTCTACTCTAGAGGTGTCCAATGAAGCAGCATATAGGACTTGGTTTAAACTCTTTTTAAATTCTATAGCTGACAACTCTAATTCATTTTCTTTTTCTACGTCGGGTATCAAAGGAAAATCCTCTGCTTCTATACCTTTTATATTAGTTTCTTGATTGGCGCTTTTTATTTTTAAACCATCATCCTCTAAAAAAATATCTATATTTTCTTTGGGTAAAAGTGAAACAAAATTATTTAATAATTTAGCATCAGCGGTAAAGTCTCCCTCTTCTTCTATTTTGGCGCGAACAAAAACCTTTATACCAATCTCTAAATCAGTAGTAATTAGTGTTAGACCATCTTTTTCAGCTTTTAATAAAACATTATTTAAAATAGGTAGGTTTGAATTTTTATTTGCTATGTGTGATACCAAACCTAATCCCTTGTTTAAATTTTCTTGAGTACAGACTATTCGCATATTATTAAAAGGTTAGTTTTATATATTAAATAATAATGTAGTAGTAATAAGCCTTGTTGATATGTTGGTAAGTTTTGAGAAGAGTTATTTTTTGTTGGTGTTTTTTTGTTTTTATTTATTTTTTGAAGGTGGATAAACAGTTATTTTATCTTGTGTATTAATATTACTTTTAGGTGTATAAGTTTTTTAAAAAATAATTAGGTGTATAAGTAGTCTTTTTTCAACAACTTGTTTTTTGGTTTTGAACAGACTTATAAGAATTTTATTAACAACTTATTCATATATTTTTTGTTTGAGAACAGCCACATCATTTTTTATTTTATCATCAGATTCTATAAGACGAGATATTTTTATACAGGCGTGCATAGCAGTGGTGTGGTCTCTTCCCCCGATGTCCTGTCCAATATTAGGATAGGAAGCGCGTAGCTCCTCTCTCATTAAATACATTGATATTTGTCTAGGAACAACAAGTTCTTTTTTGCGGCTAGCACCCAAAAGATCATTTAAGTGTATATCAAAGAATTCCGCCACCACGTGCAGTAGTTTTTTACTAGTTAAACCGGCCTTTTTGGGGTTAGTAGAAATACCA
>QZJA01000014.1 GCA_003599205.1 Candidatus Parcubacteria bacterium | reverse complement strand
CGGGGGCTACTCTTATGTTTATTGAAGGAGCTGAACGCTTCGGCTTGTCACAACTACACCAATTCCGTGGCCGTATTGGCCGCAATGAGCTAGAAAGTTTTTGTCTCTTGTTTACCACCGATGACTCTCAGCTCAGCAAAGAAAGACTACGTGCCCTGACCAAAACCAATGACGGTTTCAAGCTGGCTGAGCTAGATCTGGAGCTCAGAGGCTCAGGTGAAATCTTTGGCAATAGACAAACTGGCCTAATGAAGCTCAAAATTGCTAAATTGTCTGATACTGCCCTAATAAAAAAGGCCCAAAAATGGGCCAAAGAAGTCATAAATAATAAAAAATATCTCTCTCAAAAGGAATTGCAGTCAACCCTAGCTAGCCTAAAAACTGAAATGCACTTGGAATAACCCACTATCTTGCCAGATTCATCAATACCAATTCTTCATTGGTATAACAATCACATGTTCCGTTATAATTTGCGGACATCCTTTTTTGTTCTAATTCAGCTTTAGTAGATGGACAATAATCTACAAAACTTCCCCCTGTAAAAGCAGTACCTATAATCAAACACTGTCCCTCATTAGCTGCGCATCCCCACATTAAGCAAATCTCTGTTTGTTCAACATCGGCCGAAAGCACCACCTCTGCACCACAGGTCTGACCAGGATTTGACTGTCTCACTCCTTCACAACTATTAATTGGTGCTGAGTTAGTAAATATATTACTTCTTATATCCAAGCTGGTAAATTTCACTAGGTTAACCGATATCTGACTGAGTAATAGTTGACCACCCAGAAGAAGTATCATACCTATTAAAACGCCATTGATTGTTTGCTTGGCGTTGTTTATTTTGTCAGCGCTACCAGCAGCAAACAGCCATTGCCAGCCAGCAATGACCAGCATCAGCATACCAAGGACTGACACAAAACGAGCCGCATAAGTATAGACAGCGCTAATATAATTTCCTAAAGTATTGCTGTTGATTATATAACCACCGCCCTCATTTTGCTGGAGGAACTCTCCCATGCCGGGTATTTCTACGCTAGGCTTAAAAATCATCTGGTCACTGGCTTCAACTGGGCTAATATAAACCAAAGAAACGCCAGTCAGTATAATTGCCAAAATAAGAACTAATGTTGTTTTTTTATTTTTCATATGCTCCAAGTTAGCTTAGAAATATTTTATTGCAAATTTATACTTTGTAAATCGCCATTTTGGTCAGTAAAATATAGAACATTACCGGAAATAAACAAATTATGAGCATTGTAGCCCAGGTTATCCCCTATGGGATCAGCAACCAAAGTCTGAACACCACTGTTTAAATCCACTCGATAAAAAGTGTCGTTATAACTCTCAGCTATCTCTGGATATAGACCAGCTCCCCGAGGAAGGCCTCTGGGCACAGCACAATACATGACATTGTCCCCAGAAAAAGTACATTTGTCCGGCCAAGTATTCAAATTCAAAGATACTTTCACTTGACCAAGAGTGTTGGTATCTCCTTGAGTCACCCACAAAGTAGGCAAATAATCTGATTCTTTATTGTAAATACTATAGACCAATGATTGACCGCTCGGAGACCACTCAGAAGTAAAGCCTGCACCCTGCACCACAAAAGAATTAAAATTTTCATCATGAAGACCGATAGGGAAAATTTCCTGCCTCTGCAAATCAAGATAATCGCGGTATAAAGCCGCTATCTGATTGTCTGGTGAAAAGCCTATAGCCGTGTCAGCTGCTTGATCGCCTAAAGGCTCAATCAAATCAATATTACCGCCATCCTCGCTGACCAAAACCAGCCAATTATTATCATCATTACCACTAGCATCAATCCACTCAGCTGCTAGATTGGCCCCTGCTCGATTGAAAGAAAAATCCTGAAGTTCAATTGGTAAAGTCACCTGTTTGCCTGTTTCAAAATTGTACAAAATATTTGAGCCGTCTGGGTATTCCAAAACTGCCTTATCACCTTTGTCAGACCAGCTGACTTTGTCTACATTATAAAATTTCTTGTCGGTCAACAATTCTGCTTTTCCATCAACACCAATTTTATAAAATTGCTTTGAATCGGCATTATAAAATTTCAAATCAGTACCATTACTTTCCAAGCCTTTTATTTCTCCCTCAGTCACTTTGGTCACTTTGGTCAAGCCACCATTGGCTGTTGGTGAAATTTTATCCTCCAAATCTTTCCAAGGCAAATCACCGATATCCGGCGTAGTTGTACTTATAACACTAATATTACCTTCACCTATCCCCGGCAAAGCCCCACTGCCGTTGACATTGTCTAGGTCATCTCCCGGTAAAGCTGGGCTTTTAAAAAATACCCAATAAAGCGCAAAGGCCATACCCAAGACAAAAACTACAAAAGCGACCAATAATAATATTCTTTTTATACCCATATTATTTTATTTAATCTAATATACCAAATAATTTTTTTATAGCTGACTCAATAGCTACCAATCCCGCGCTCCAAGGGTCGGTAAACAAAGATACAACCATTAAAATCAATATGTACAAGGCCAAAAGTAGCAAAAACAAACCTACTAAAATACCCAATTCTATACCAGTCAACTTAGTAACACCTTTAATGCGTAACAAATTACCAGCTATGGCCTGAAAGAGCATGTTGCCCACCGTTACAATCAATCCCACCCCTGTAACTCCAAAAATAATATTAATAATTCTCATCCTTGCTCGGGCAATCAATTGTGTCTTTAGTTTATTATCAATCAACTGCTTAGCTTTTTGACGATATAATTTTGATCTATTTTTGACTACTTCCAGTTGCCTTCTTTTAACATCTTCATTTTCCTCGTCTTCATCCTCTTCCTCCTCATCATCAACATCTTCAATATCTGGCTCTTCTACTGCTTGGGTAGCAGCGGCAAAACCAGCACTCTCGCTTGGCCCGCTTTTTATTGTGGTATTTGCCATAATAAACAAAATTATTCTTGCCAATTAGCAGCATCAACCAACCATTTATCACCAATCTTTGAAGCTTGTATTTCAATATCTTGATAATAGACTTTATCTTCAAGCTGGCTATTTGTTTCTATTCTCTGGGTAGACACTATAATCACCGCGCTTTCTTCATCCATGGTTTTTATTTTAGCCGACAAACTCTTGGTGCTTATACCGGTAAAATTCTCTGTATCATAATTGAGCTCAATGCCAGCCAAATAATTTTTCATATTGCTAGTGCTAAGCGGCAATAATTCTTCTAGATTTTTTCCTTGATTGTCGGTTGACCAAGAGCCAAATCTGGCAGCAAAATCTTTGGCCAAATTTATGACATTGAACTCTGTTTCCGTAAAAACTGGAACTACGTTAGGGTCATACGCCAAATTTTTGCTTGGTGGTATAAAAGAAGTATTATCATTGGCTAGCGGTGTAGAATTTTGTGGTTGCCACACATCCGAACCTCTCAACATCAACCATAATAAAATAATAATCACCAATATAGCTATGGCGGCGAGGATAATTATTTTTCTTTTGCTTTTTTCCATATAAAAATGTTAATTCTATTATTAGCTAGGGCTAGTCTCTGCTTCCGCCAACATAGCCTCTTCAAATTCTTTCTTGGCCTCCTCTATCTCCAACAATTGCCTTGGATCAGAGGTAATGATTTGGTGCTCGGCATATGAAGCTTGTATCTTTATCGCCGCGTGCTTTGCTCCGGCAAAAAATATGCCTTCACCAACAGCTGATTCCAAAAGCAAGTACTTTTCTCCTTCCGTAAGCATGAAAGTTTTCTGAATCAAACTTATAGCTGCTTGAGATTGCTTCAAAAGCAATTGAATAGATGAGTTTGTCACTATGGCACTACCAAAAGGCGAAGTCAAAAAGTCATTTACATCTTGAGTAATGGTTGTCACTCCCATGTAGTATTTACGACAACGCTTTACTAGAGCAAACATAAACTTAGCACTATCTTCATGTCGCATCATGATCCAAGCTTCGTCGACTACTAGCATTCTTTTTTTCATCTCGCTACGGATAATATTCCAAATGTAGTTGATAACTATATACATACCAATTGGGCGCAACTCATCTTCCAAATCACGAATACAAAATACCACTAGTTGATTATTGACCTCAATGTTTGTCGGACTATTAAACAATCCGGAAAATGTACCTTCAGTATATTTTTTTATCCTCAAAGCCATATCCTCACCACCTTCCATACTAAGCAAAACATCCTCCAAATCAGACATAAGGGGTGGTTCTACATTACTCAAATCGCTAGCTGGCGTAATGTCTTTTTTGGCGTAAGTTTCCAAAAGAGCCCGATCAAGAATAGAGTCTTCGGCATTAGTAATATCTCCTATCATCAGTCTAATAAGGCCTTTTAGGGTAATAACGGCACTACGCAAAATATCTTCTGGTTTTGATTCACCGCTTACTGCTCTAGGCAAATCAAAAGGATTTAATTTACTCTCAGAGTTCAAAGAAACATTAATGTATGAACCGTTGACCGCATCAGACAAATGTTTGTACTCAAATTCAGGATCAATAACTATAACATCAGTACCCAACATCATAGAACGCAAAATCTCTAGCTTAATAGCGTAACTTTTGCCCGCACCAGAAGTAGCGAAAACAACCATATTGGCATTCTGCAAGCTGAAACGATCAAAAAGAACCAAGCTGTTATTATGCATGTTAATACCGTAGAGAATACCTTGATCTGAAGTCAGCTCAGAAGAAACAAAAGGGAAAGAAGAAGCAATAGGAGAGCTATTCATATTAGTCGTAATACCCAACTCATCATTACCAAGTGGCAAAGTTGAATTGAAGCCCTGCTCTGTCTGAAATAACGCCTTACGTGAATAAATCAACTGCATACCCAAGAGATTCTCCACTCTATCAGTGGCTAGCTCTAATTCTTCTTTATTTTTGGCATAAATTGTGACATACAGAGCATATTGAAAAAATCTTTCTGTACCTTGGCTCAACGAATCACGCAAATCTTCTATATCACGCAGAGCTGTCTCAGCGATAGGATCTCGCGGTGCTCCTTTTTCATGATCAGAGATAATCTGTGCCTCCATGGTACCGACTTTATTTTTCAATTGTTTCAAGACCAAGCCTGTTTTCATGGGATAAAAAAACATTGATATGTCCAGAGTCAAACTCTCATTTATAATAGGTGCAAACCAGCCGATCGTTACATATCTTGGATAGGTCATCACAAATAAAGTCCTGACATAAGTATTATTGAGTAACAGAAAATCTCTATCTATCTTGAATGAAGCTGGAGCAATCACATCCCGAACTGAAACTATGCCTTCACGGAATACTTTTTCCGCTTCCAAAACTTCTTTTTCCTCTTCAAAAACTTGAGTCTGGCTCTTGGGTGCTACCATCATAGCCGAATCAACTGTTTGAATTTGATCCTCTAAATTCTCTGTCGACTTCTTGCTGGCCTCTTTTATTTTATTGAATCCAAACATGGTATTATATTTCTACCCTTAATTTATTTATATCTTGCAAAGGTTGTTTTTGGAATAAATCCATATTGTAACTATTGTAATATAACTCAATCAAGGCCTGAGTGTTCAGACGCTGACTGCGCAAACCCAAACTAGCCAGTCCAGCTTGGACAAAATTGCAACGCTTATTGAGTTGACTATTGTATTCTTCAAAACGCTTACGACTCAATTTTACTACCTTAGCGGCAGCAAAAACCGTTTGTACCCTATCAACAAAACCCTTACGTTTATCATCCAAGGGACGGTAAGGGACCACTAAATAAAAACGCTTACTCATAATCTTTTCCAAGGTCAAAAGCTCTTTGACAAACTCTCGGTAATCAGCAGTCTGCATGCGTAGGAGTTCATTGGTTTGCTCTTTTTCTACTTTCTTGATCCTTTCCAGATAATCATCAATATTAAGCGGTCGAGACTGAATAACTATCTGCAAAGGATAATCAAGGGTATTGATAAAACCAATATAATTACCAATAATAGCCCTCTGTTCATCTTCTGATTTTAAATCAAAATTTATAGAAGAAACCAGAAGCACACCTCTGACAGTACCGTTATTTAAAACTACCAAATCATCACGAATTTCCGCTATGTCCAAAAATTTTTGGGTAGATTGTGCCGGCTTATTACTATTTAATTTTTTGTCTTTCATCCCGTTAGAAATTTATTATTAAACACTTTTCCTCTTAAAAAACAAACTATTTTATATCGTAAGATAAATTATTTATTTCGTTAGCTTCTTTTTCACCACGATAAGCTCCACCAGTATCAATAATCAAAGACAATTCTGCCAAACGTTTACTAGGAACTGGTGCTTTAGCATGAATCACTTCTTCTTTTTTTTCTTCTCCTTTTAATTTATGTTCTTCTGTTTTTATATACTCCATCTGCCAGACCCTGATAGGAGGCTTTCTAAAAGTTTCAATAAAATTAAGGGCAAAAATATGAAACGGCGCTCCGTTGACCTTATAAAAAGCGAACAAAGCAGTAAAAATGGTTATAATTACTGTCTCAAATATAAAGAGAGCAAAATCTGCCAACTTATAGGCCAGAAACACAAAAAAAGCGCCAACTATAACCAAGACAAACTGTCGGACAGTAATTGGCCCCCATATTTTATCTTCTTTATCAATAAATTGTGGCACAATAAATCTATTCTTCATCGTTTTTTAAAATTTTAAAAACGTAATTTTTTGTTCAAATCGGAAATAACAGAAAATTCTTCAGCACTCAAAGTTTCTTCTCCTTTACTCTCCTTTTCTTTGACTAAATCTTCTATCTTTTTGCCCTCTATCATACTCTGAGCGCCAATTTGCAAATAAATTTTGTAAACTCCGCTTTTACGCCAAGCTTCAATCGCCTGAGATTTTTTGGTGTATGATTCCTGCTCTAAAATATTTATTTTTTCTAAAATCTTATCTGCCCTAGCCTGAGCTGAATCGCCTAAACGACGAAAATTTTTAACACTAATGTCTTGTAATTCCTGTACTGGGCCACTCAAAACATGTTTTACCTCAGGCTTTAAAGATTCGGGCAATATAGCCGGCGCTTCAATCGGAGCTACCTTTTTGGCTACTACATCAATAATTTGTTTTTTAACCACTGGTGTTTGACCTGGCCTGATAACTTTTGGCAAGGAAGCAAAAACTTTATCATCACTACTAGACTCCTCAGATTTTGGAATTGTTTCTTTTATTTCTTGTTTTGGGGGAATATCTGGCTCTATTTTTTTCTCTACTGGTGGCTGAATTCTCGGCTCAACTTTTACCTTGAGTTCTGTCTCTGTATCCTCTATTTTTTCAGGCTCTGGTTCTTTATTTCCATCAATCTTATCAATTTCTGACAAAGCTTTTTGTATTTCTTTATCCACTTCCAGATTTTCTTCTACGGCCTCAAATTCATCTTTTACTACTTCTACCTTTGGCTCTTCAATTGGTGGCAAAGAAAAAGTAGGCTGAGCTTTTGGCTCTTCAATTGGTGGCAAGGCGTTTTTCATAACCACCAAGCCTCCTTCGGCATCAATTTTACTTTTTATACCTTTTACCACTGACAAAATATTGTCCACTATCTCTGCTGAAATTTTCTTGCCACCTGATAATATCTTAGTAGACAAAATCTCTCTCACTATTGGTGCTTTGCGACGACTACGAAAAAATTGATACAAAATATCAATAAATTTTTCCTTATTTTCATTATCAAATTTTAGCCCCTGTTTTTCAACTAACTTATCAACTATTTTATCAACACTATATTTCTTACTGTCATCTTGGGGTATTTGTTGGGCAATAATCTGAGCTTGTTCTTCGTCCTCAGGGTGAAAGGCAAAAACAGCCTTGTCATCAAAACGACTAGAAATACCGTGTTCTACTGGAACAAAATTATCATTAAGTGGCGAAGAGCTTATTTTCGCTCTAGTATTGCTATCAACTGGAGCAACAACAGTCTTAGGAGCAACTTGATCTACTTTTTCAGAGTTTAAATGATGAAATTTGCCGGTTTTATCTTTAAGTAGCAAACTATCAGTCCAGTCATTTTGTGTCTGGACTGGCTGTTTTTGATTATCGTCTAAGTTGGGCATTTTTGTTTGTGTAATTTACCTATATTATAACATATTTATGTATTTGTAGCCAATAACTAAAAGATACAAATAATCAAAAAACCCCGAACCATATGGTTCGGGGTTAAATGTTTAAAAAATTAAGCTCTTTCTACATATTCTCCGGTCTCGGTATTTACCACTACCCTATCTCCTGACTTAATAAACATCGGTGTTCTTATTTCTAAGCCAGTTTCTAAAATAACCATCTTAGTAGCAGCACCAGCACTATTACCTTTTACTCCTTCTGGAGCAGAAGTAACCTCTAGCGTTATTTTTGTCGGCAAAGCAACAGAAACAGGCTTGCCATTGAAAGTCAAAACATCAACTTCTTGTCCTTCTTTGAAATAGGATGCCATATCGCCAATTATTTCTTCATTAAATTCAAATTGTTCAAAGTCTTCATTGTCCATAAAGGCAAAAACTTCGCCTTGTTTGTACAAAAAATTAGCCTTGCGGTGAGAAATATCAGCTTCCTCTACACTATCAGAACCAGAAAAAGTTTTTTCTAGGGTAGAACCGCTGAGTAAACTCTTCAGTTTAGTCTTTACTACTGCTCCACCACGGGCAACTTTTATGTGTTGAGAAGCCACTATTTGGTAAGGCTCTTTATTTATGGAAACTATTTTTCCTACTTTCAAATCACTGAGTGACAACATATATTATTTTGATACAAAAGGAAGCAAAGCCATGTAGCGAGCTCTTTTGATAGCTGTAGCTACTTGCCTCTGATGTTTAGAACAAACGCCACTACGTCTCTTGGGCACTATTTTGCCATAAGATGAAGTGAACTTTTCCAACCTTTGCCAATCCTTATAATCAATGAAAGGGATGTTGTTTACACAAAAGTAACAATATTTACTTTTTTGCTTTGTATGCATATTAAAAAATTTAATTTATTAAAATGGAATGTCTTCTATACTAATCTCCTCTTCTGGAGCTGACTTTGGCTCGCTATCCTGTCTGAAATCGTCTTCTTTTTTCTGAGACTGATTAAAACTACCAGTATTATCATATTGGCTATCGCCACCACCTCCGGCTCTGTCCAACATGATCATATTTTCAGCAATTATCTCAGTACGATAACGTTTGATACCATTTGGATCATCCCAAGATCTTGTCTGTAGACGTCCCTCAATATATACTTTGCTACCTTTTTTCAAATACTGACTAGTGATGTCTGCCAAACGACGCCAGGCAACCACATTATGAAACTCAACTTTTTCTTGTTTTTGTCCGCTTTGATCTTTCCAAACCAAATTGGTAGCGACAGAAAAAGAGGTAACGTTTTGACCACCGGTAGTAGTCCGCACTTCTGGGTCGCGCACCACATTACCGATAATCATAGCTTTGTTTAAATTCATATAATTATACTTAATGATTTATAGGTCTTTATCTAAAATTTGATCTAATTGTCTATCAATATCACCTAGATCAACTTTTATTTCCTCTTTTTTCTCATCAAGTTTAACATCTTTCACCTCTGGCTTTGACTTTGAATCCCCTATTTTTCTAAAACTAGGCTTTGTTTCAGAAGCTGATCTTGTCTTAGCTTCTGTAGTCATCCTTGGTTTTACTTCTTTCAAGCTAGCAGCGGTTTTTTTGATAAGCAAATAACGCAAAATGTTAGCATTGTGCTTTAATTTTACGTCAAAATTTTTGAATCCAGCTGTTTCTTCTGTTTCAAATTCCAAAAAAACATAAAAGCCGTGCTTCTGTTTTTTGATTGGATAAGCCAATTTCTTGCGCCCGATAGCATAAGGCTCTTTAGTAATCTTGGCGTCCAACTTTTTCAAATTGTCCAAAATTTCCTTTTCAACAGCTTTGTGTTCTGTCTCCGGTACGTTTGGTCCAATAATAAAAGATAGTTCGTAGTGCATAGTTTAATTTAATTACCTTGAACCTGTGTGCTCAAGGGCCTTGTCTTAACAACAAAGCGTGGTTAATTTCCGCTCTGGGCGGACTCGCTTATGGGCGAGAAATATTGATAAGTGTGCCGATACTCTAACATAAACAACAACACAAGTCAATATTGGCTTAATATCAGCCAAAACATGTTGCTTAAAAGCTAGTTTTAAACTATTATATAAAATATGAAATATATATTTGTACTCGGTCAAGCAAGCAACTTAGCCAAACAGGAAGTATTAAATATTTTGGCTAAAGATAGCAAAAAAAATAGCATAATAGGCCAAAATTTTATTTTAGCTGAGAGCGAAAAAACAGCCTCCCAGCTAATCAAAACTCTAGGCGGTACAGTAAAAATTGCCCTCTTTTTGGATATTATAGAAAACTTAGACCAGCTACAACTAAGTACTTGGCAAAAATACCTGGAAAAAAATCTAAGTTTGACCAAGAAAAATTTTTTTGGTTTTAGTCTCTACCATGGTAGCAACAAAGAATACCAAAAAATTTCTCAATTAGCTTTTGAACTAAAAAAAACTTTAAAAGAAAAATACAAGCTACGTTTTGTCAGTAGCAAAAAACACGAGCTATCATCTGTCATAGTAAGCAAAAATAATTTACTCGGCAATGAACTCATCATCATCAAGGATCAAAACCACGGCACTGAAGAATATTTTCTCGGCTTGACCCAAAGTGTGCAGGATTTTTCTGCTTATGGCAAAAGAGATATGGATCGGCCCGAAAGAGATAGCCGCTCGGGTATGCTCCCCCCAAAGCTGGCACAAATGATGCTCAATCTCGCTTCTACTGAAAGAAACAAAACCGTTCTCGATCCTTTTTGTGGTTCAGGCACAATAATTCAAGAAGCTTTTCTTTTGGGCTACAAAAAAATATATGGCTCTGATCGTGAACAAAAAGCGGTCACCGATAGCCAAAAAAATATTGAATGGTTGAGAAAAAATTTTAGTGGCCAGGCTCAAGTTGAAATAAAAAAAATAAATGTCCAGAATCTCTCTCAGCATTTTAAAGACAAGAAAATAGACCTGATAGTAACCGAGCCATACATGGGCGATGCCCGCTTTGTAGTCAGACAGCACAAAATAAAACAACTAGAGCAATTGAAATCAGATCTACAAAAATTGTATTATGAAAGTTTTTCTCAATTCAAAAAAATACTTCAGCCCCAAGGACGCGTAGTCTTTATCTTCCCTATTTTCAATGCTGAGGGCGAAAGATTATATACTTTGGATGAAAATATAATCTCGGCGCTTGGTTTTGAAAAAATAAAGCCGGATGTAAAATCCGACAATTTATCTATCCATGACAATATAATTTATAGCCGCCCTGGCCAAAAAGTTGAAAGGGAAATAAGTATTTGGCAGAATAAATTATAAATTATCAACCCAACTGATATTTTCACCGTTGACTTGTACCTCTCGCCATTTTAGCTGACCATCATCTTCATCTAGGTACACTATCTGCCCTGCTCCGGCAACCAAGTTACTCAAATAAAAAGCCCAGAGCATAGCTTCTTGACTGTCCAAACGTAATTTTTCCACCAAAACCATTTCCAAAAACAAACGTCTAACTATTAATTTATCTAAATTTTTGTTGAGCCAATTGTCCAAGTCCCCGTCGTATTTCCCCCCATAGCGAATATTGACAAAACGCTTTAAAATATTAAGGAAACGCACATCCTCTTTTAACATTAAGTCCAAATTTTTCCGCTTGATGAGCAACTTCAAACAAGAAGTTGTTTTTTCTTTATCCTGCAAACCAAGTGCATTCCACAAAATATTTCTGACTTTTTTGGGATCATTTTCCGCTTCAGACAAAATAAAATCTTCCGGCAGAATAGAGCTTTCTAAAGACAATAATTTTTTCTTAAAATTTTCAACAATCTGATTGACGTCAATTGCTTGTTCATTCTTCAACTGACCTTCACTTTGCACTGGTTCACTTACTTTCAACAATGCCCCATCAAGCAAAAAATCCATTTCTACCTTATCATCATAAGCAATAACCAAATAACGAATTGATTCTTTTTCGGCTGGGCTCAATGGCAAAACATTGGGACTTTTGGCCAGATATTTGGCTCTATCTAAAGCATTGTGAAAACCAGCTCCCAAAAAATGCACATAATCTTTGAGCCAATTATCTACTGTTGGGCTGACAGCCTTACCATCTTTATCAATAATTTTTCTAGAGCTAAGACGCAAAGTCTTGAAATCGTCGTATTCTTCGGTAATCTTTTCTATTGTGCCAGTGGCTTGGCCAGGAAATATTTTTTTCTGAAAAACTCTTTTGCGAATTGGCTTTAACTTAGGGATCTTGCCACCTAAACGCAAAATAAGCCTATCAACACTACCCAAATGATCTTGTAAAGGCCACAAAATACTAGTAGCAATATCCATAGCCAAGTCTCTCAAAGAAATATATTCTGCTCGACTTATTTCTTCCAATTTTTGTGGCAACTCAAGCGGCTCAATTCTTTGCAAGTAGACAGCATCCAACAAATTCAAAATAAACTCAATCTGTTTGCGATCAAGATGAAATTTTTGAAAGAGTGAGTCATTAGCTTGATAAATTTCTTCGCTAAAAATAATGTCTCTTACCTCTTCCGGTAAATCCTGTTTTCTGTCAAAAGCCATTTTTATTTTTGTCTTTTATATTTTAGGTGACATCTATACCATGCTTTTCTCGTAAAGCATCCAGCAAAGCTGCACCTTTACCACCAGCGGCTGTAGCTGCAGCTAGAAGTTCAGTCTTTATCTTATCAAGTGATTCTGGTCCAATCTCAGCGGCTTGATCAGCTGTTAATTTACTCAGGATAAAATTAGCAAAGGCTGCTTTGTCTAAACCACCGGTAATACTAAATGCCTGCTCTGCGTAAGGTAAATTTGACTTGGCTAATTCATCCCTCTTAGCTGTCTGTGCAGGATTTAAAGTTGCTGGCGGTGGAGTTCCTGGAGTAGTTGGACCTAATACCTGAAAATCAAAACTTTGCTGTATTTGAGTATCAGTAATATATTTTTGGGCTTCAGAATCTTTGGTCAAAACACTCATATTTTTACCGCTCGCCATCTGCACTCTGATAAGTGCTTCTTTTTGAGAATCATCAGTAGATCTAGACAAAAATTGACGAGTTTGCTCAGCATTTAAATTCCTAGCTAATGCTTCAAATGCTTGATTTGGTGCGCCAGTAGTACCAGCATTCATCTTAAGCAGTGACGTAATATCTATGGTTCTAGCCCTAAATTCAGCTACAGCATCACGCTCAGCTGGCGCAGCTGCTGACAAGGCCGCTGTACCATGGGTAGCGGAATTGTTGGCCAAAATCATCATCCTATTGGTAGCCACTGAATCCCGACGCAAAGTCCCAGTAGATGGATCAATTATTTCGCGCTGTTCTGGATGTGCGGCCAAACCTCTATCTGTAGCTGGATTGTAAGCAGCCAAAGCAGCAGTAAAATGCTCCTTATCTTGAGAACTCATCTTATCTACCGCGCTTTGCTGAGCCTTGCCATCCTGCTGTAAAAATACCCTAATAGCCGCTTCAGCACCTTGATCCAACCTTCCACCAACAACCGCTCCATCAAAACTCATCTTAGAGAAAGTATCATCAACGCCATTTTTGTTGACATTTTCTGTAACTGATGCTTCATCATTGGCTACAGCCACTCTAGTCTGTAGTCTTCTTAAATCTTGAGTATTGTTCATATATTCAAGAGCGGCAGCCGAGCTCCTAGCTTGCGCTGGAGTAAAAGTCTCACCAGCATCCAGCATCTCCTTGGCTTGCATAGCTGCACCCAGCCGTCCACCTTGAGTGCGGGCATAAGCTGCTCTATCTCTTACTCCCTCCATACCCTCTGAAGCATGCTCAAGTTTACGCTGACGCCGACCAGTTTCGGCTGCTTCCAGCCTCTGCCCCCAACGCTGGACAAAACCGGGACCTCTTTGCGCCATTGCCGATCCTAGAGTACCTCTAAACACTCGACTAAGCCCAGCTTTGGCCATACCTTCACCACTAGTACCCTGCCAAGCAAGCCTAGCCCCGGTCTTGATCGGAGCAGACACAGCTTTACCAGCCAAGCCAGCGCTCTTTTTAGCTGCGCGCTTACCTAGCCTGTTGGCTGCACCCTTACCATAAGCCACAGCTGCACCAGCCATAGCTGCACCAGCCACACCAGTGCTTTGCGTCATTTTTATACCAGCCAAAAGTATGGCTATGCCAATGACAAAATTTATCATATTACTAGGCGTAGCTGCTGTGCTAATTGAAGCTCTGTTTATATCTTCAGAAAATTCGTTAGCTCCTTCGAAGCTTTGATTTATTCTACCATTACCGACAATGGCAAAAGACAACCAAAGAAAAAATGCTAAGGCCGGTCCGGCAAAAAGATTTTTGCCCAATTCTTCGCTCCACTGGCCAAAATATCTCTCTGTTTTGGGAAAAGTATATGCTATAAAAGCCAAGGGCGACAACACAATCAAAACCCAGAGTGTAACTATCCTCATGAGTAAAATAGCAATTATTGAAAGCACCACTATTACTACTATCACCAGCATAATAGCTGCCAAAGCATACATAGCTACTAAATTCCAAGTGCCATCCCGATTATCTAGAAGATTGGGAATGCCTAAAGCCAAAGTAAGGCTGGAGGTGGATATACCTTTAATAACATTAACGAAAGTCAACATTATTACCTGAGAAAAATCTATCAACACACCGACTATAGTCCGACTGAAATTGATCAAAATAGCAACAATAATAAATCTCTTCAAAAGTTGACGATAACCGTAGCTTTGCATCTTGAGCATAGTAGCAAAGGCAATAATGAGCAAAATAATAATAAAAAACATATTGCTCAAATTGCGCATTACTGTCCAACCTTGGACAACACCAGCTTCACCAATGAAATTGTTATACTGGGCAATTATAGGCAAAATCCATAGCTCAATTTTCAAAACTTCGAACAATGGCACCAGAATACCCGCGTAGATTGCTTTGCCGATAAAATCAGCTACTATACCATCTACACCAGCTGCAAAGACTATCTTTGGCAGAGATAAAAATACTAGCGCCAACAAAATCTTAGGCAACAAGGTATTTTTTTTCTCTCGATTGAATGGATTTTTCATATTATTTTAATTTTCATAAACTACTACCCAGCCATCAAAAACCTCATAGGATACTTCATCCCAGTTATCAGTAATCCTAACATGAGGTTTATAACAAGCAGCACCACTTATAGTTGGTTTATTATAAGTTACTCCACCAATATTTATAGTACCGCCATCGCAGAGATTAGTTGTTCTATATGTGTAACTCTTATAAAAAACCTTATACCCCTGATGACAAGCTCCATCAGTACCACCAAAGCCCTGTAAGCTTCCGGGAGCGCCTGGCATTTCTGCTTCTGGGTCACAAGTTGGCAAATTGTTTTGATATTTACCAATAGGTCCTGTAAAGCCCATTGAATCTCCCCAGTTGATACTTACTTGCCTAATAGGCATATGATCTGGGTGGGCATAGTAGTAAAATCTAGCTGTACTAAACAAAGATCCACCCGTACCAACCACACTACCATCGTTTTGATTGTTGATGTTGATACCAAAAGTTACATTGCCACTGGCATCAGTACAAATATTATTTCCACAAACAGCCAAAACCCTTGGCTCTGAATAAGAGTCACCTACTTCTGGACGTGGGAAGTCGTTGGGGAAAGTAACTGCTCCGGCTGTTCTGACATAAGCCGAGCCATTCCAATCCAATGAGTAAGCTCGCTTGAACAAATGAGCTATTCTATCTTGTACTGTAGCGTCTGTATATGATTCATTTCCTGGAGGTGTGACTGGTGATATATTGTCACCCCAACAACTCCAAGTGCCAGCATCATTCCAACAACGACAAGCTTCACCACTACAAGCAAAGAATGGTACTGTTTCAAACGGCACGTTAAAGCCGACATTTTCCAAAGGCAATCTAATCTGTACTTGTCTAGAGTCCCCTTCTAGAGTATTCGGACTATATGAGGCACCAAAAGCATAACCAATAGTTGTTGTAACTAATTCTGGCGGACCAGCTGGCGTAGCAGAAGGTGTCAAGATATAACTATAATGCAAATCAGCTTGCCAATCAGGGTTGGCAGACGTATCACTTAAAGCATACAAAGAAGAAGATATCGGTGAGCTTGGCAAAGTAGAAGAAGGAGTACTGCCGTACCAGAATCCCCAATCAGTCGCCGCATAGTCATAATTTTCCGGCTTGGAGGCCCACCAAACATCAGTTCTTAATTTAACATCAGGATCATCACCCATCGGGTCAACCTCCAACAAGACATCACAAGATTGATAACAACCAGTATTTTCGCCTAGTACCAACCTGCTATTACATAGAGTACCAGCTGTGCTGACGGGATAATTCACATCGTCAGCTGGATTGCCAAGAGTATTGTTTTGATCTTCGCCACCAAAAACATAATAGTTATATGATAAAGGATTACATAATCTCTGAGTAGCATCACTAGTTACCTGATGGCGATGCTGATTGCCAGCCATAGCCGGATCCCAACAAAGACCAGACAAGGTAGTAGTATTGCTAAGAGGCAATTCAATAAACTCACCTCCTATTATACCGGCGCCAGATGGGTTAACACCCTCATCAAAATAATAATGTTCAATATCAACATCAAACAATGCTCCTAGAGTAAGTGCTGTTGTCACGGGGTCATTAAGAGCAACACCGATAAAATCAGTCGGCCTAAACAGTGAATCTCCATTAACACAAGGATTAGCAGTATCATTCAAGCAACGAAGAGCTTCATTTCTCACTATAATCGGCAAGCCAAGACCACTACCATAAGTAAAACCGCCATCTGTCACTGAATCACCACTATTGTAAAAAGTATAAGCAGAAGAATTCAAAAATCTAGTATCCAACAAAGATCTTGTATCTTCATCATCCAAAACAGCCGCGTTTATTTTTGCTCCAGCTGGTACTACCAAGAGCTCGGTACAACGTCTACCACCATAAGCAGCATCATTTATCGTAGCACCACAATAAACTCTTTCTGTCTCGGTAGTATAATCGCCTGAAACGGCGCAGAGCTGAATATAATTTCCATAAGGATCATAATATCCGGCAGTATCATAACTATTGTAAAGACCCTGCGTAGAAACACCTACATCTTGAATCGGGTACCAGTTGTTACAATAGTGAGCGTAATCATTGGTATCAGATTGTAGTGGTGTATACCAGTCCTGCTCATAACAAATACCAGCCCAGTTGATATATGTCTCTACCTTGACCACTGAATCGCATCGGCCTTCTGTTGCTCCGCCCGGATCTGGAATACCGCAATTTATATCTTCTCGACAAGGAGAGCCAATATAGGGCCTACCCACACAAACCTCATTTATATCAATTACCTCAGTATCTGGATCATCATAGCAATATTGCTGTCCTGAGCCCAAATCTCCACTTTCATCCCAGATTTCTGAACAAGCGCCTGGGTGATAAGGATAGTCTATTGGATAATAAACAATATTTTCACCAAAACCATAAGTAACTTTCTTATAACCAAATTCACAACGATCGCCATCTTTGTAACATAAATTAGCACTACCATAACCCGGTACTCTGTCTTTATTTGCTCCCTCTATAGAAAGTGGGAACGGTGCATCATCAACCGCATAGCCACGAGTACTGGCTGGTACTACATAGGACTGTCGACTGTAGTCAGGCGTCAACCAACAAATCTCGTCTTTACATAAACCCGTGTTTATCCACTGATAATAGCCGTATTCAGGATTCCAGCCATCAGTTGGGAATCCACTACAAGCCTGCCCATCAGTACTTGGTGTGCCATCAGCATTGAAAGTAGATGTTTGACAAACTGCGCTAGCTGATCGATACATCAGCTTATAATCAGGGGTCAAGTTTGTGCCAAAATTATAGACGCTCAAATCCCCAGCTGATATCATATTTGGTGCTGAAAATCCAATATAATCCATATCTTCCCAAGCCAAATGATCATTTTCCCCGCTGGTTCTGTTTTGATAAACTCTATGAGTCAAAGGAGCTTCTGGAGTATACGAATCCCAAGCAGAACATTTACTGACACTACCTCGAGAATCGTACTCAATACAGCTCTCCAATTCATCACAAATAATATCATATTCACCAGTAGCTTCATTGTAGACACTACTTGAAGCCTTACAAGCCAGCCACTCTGAGCATTGTCTACTCTTCCTTACTTTTATCAGCTTGTTAGCATTACAACCAACATCACCAGAATCGCAAGGAATTGGATTAACTGGTTCATCAAAGAAGGTATTCAAAGAATAAGTAGAGGTAGCATTATAGGAAGTTGTAACTTCACTATGAGCAGCATTCCAATCATTCTCCTCATAAAGTAACACGCAACCACTATTTCTATCTACCTGACCATAACATGAGGTCTCATCTATATTTTCGTCAGCATAATAATAATATGTTTGGCAAGCACCTCCTGGAAGCCAAGCAGTAGCTAAGCCCGAAGATATAGCAATAGCGCATGATAGAGCAGTATTATTTGCTTGTGGGTAGCCAACACATCTGCCTACTGTTATATCAAGATCGGTCTCTTCTACGCGACAATTAGAATTAGTAGGAACAACTGGATCCATCGGATCACGATAAGCAGTACATAAATTTTTATCACTCGGACAATTGGCTGCCCAGTATTCGCCGGCTACTGAAGGCTGACGAGGGATTAGACCGTCATAAGGCAACTCAAAATCTTCCGGCGTCATGGTGTAATCACCATTATCATTACAACCCACCGGCATATCAGTTTCTAATGAATCATCGGTAAACCATCCGGTCATCGGTACTTTTTCGCCAGTAGTTACTATTGTCACCAAAGCATTCCGCTTATAACTACAGCTTATATTACCTGGGTCTTTGAAATAATATGTGCCTTTGTCTGATTCAAACTCCTCACAATAAAGCGCATCTGGACCACAAAGAGTCGTAGCATAAGTATCAGGGTTGTTTAATTTGTATACAGTCTGATAACTAGCTATATCACCAGTTATTCTATCAGCTTCAGGCAAGCCTAACATTTGACAACCCTTATAAGATGAGGAACAGGCTTTGGTGGTATCGGGCACCAGATAATCTACATTGTCTGCCGGTACTGTCAATTCTGATGGGTCACCGGCATTAAATGTTTCTTCAAAAGGATAGGTAGAGTTGTGGGTGTCTATAACTGCCGAACAACCAATAACATCTTGGCTACAAAGGCTATTAAAAGACCTTAAATTATATTTTGTTCCATTTAAATCAGTATAAGCCTGACAGCCTAAATGATAGCCAACATAAGGGTCGTCACAGCTAAGCGGTGTTTCCCAAGAATCTTTTACTAAGTAGAGATTCTCACTGACCTCTTTGAGAGAAACATTATCAAAATAAACTTGATCAGCAGCATTTATCACAAATTCCATTCTAGCTGTAGCTGGGTCTATACCAACCAAAGCAGTAGCCGGAACATTTATTCTATAAGACTGCCAATTACCGCCCGGCAAGTTATTGAAATCTCTAATTGTATAAGTATTAGCCGCATCTCTAAAACGCAAACTCATAATACTAACATTGGCATTGCTCTTCATCCACCATGAAAGTTCATACTCTCTATCTGATCTTAGCTGTCCTGAGACATCCCTACTGGCATCTGTCAAAACACCAGCCACTAAATTAAGTTTCATGGAGTGTCCACCATTCATAACAGATTCTTCAGATACATCCAAACTACCAATATTTGACTCCCATGGAGAATAACTTCCTGCTTCAAATTGATCATTAAATAATATACGCAAATTATTACCAGCATTACCTTTATAAACTCTACAACCAGCATAGTTGACTGGACAAGATTCACTCTGACCAGCTATAGCCTTATACATGGAACCCGTCAAAGTACGACGATAATCATGGCAATCATCACTAGCAAAAATCACTCTATCTTGAAGTCGCCAGAAAGAAGTGCCGGATAAATCAAAGAATTCGCGACAATTAGGCTCGACATCCGGATCGTCAGTCGGATCAGCTGGTGTTTCTACTCCGCAAATAGCTTGAGGATGACCAGGTGTACCATCAATACAAGTATTCGTGCCTGGATCTACATTGGTACAAGGCGCAAAGTGCCCACCAACATTTACTTGGCTTTCCAATGCCTGCCAAGTCTTAAGAGCGTAACCTGATACATCATAACCCTCCCAAGTGTAGAAAACAGTGGCTAAATCTCCCGGCACACATTGTCGGAGGTAAGAATAATATTCTTTGCCCTCACCGCCATCGGCAACCGCGTCTAGATTTGTAAATTCTTCACAACCAACATCATTGGCAGTACAAGCATTAGCTGTGTCGGGTATCAAATGATAATAATCAACTGTATTATCGCCTTCTATAATATCAAAAATATTTGGCTCTTCAGCAAAAGTAGCGTAGCCAAGACATTCAGCTGGACACAAGTCATCCTGTTTTATTACTGCCGGTACCATTGGACCGCCATTGTCAGGATTATAACCCTGACAGCCAACCTCGTCCTCACTACACATAGACCGCTGGCCATTTAAATATAATTTGGCACCAGCACCATAACTTGAGAAAGGTGAATAAGCAAAATTTGGTGCAGCTGTCACCTCTAATTTAAGGTTATCTAAATAATGATCATCAGATGAGCTAAAATCAGCACCAACACAAACAACACATTGGACACTTTCACCGCTGTTGAAAGTTCCACCAAATTGTTTATAGGTAATCGGATCAAGATCAGCGTATGGTAAAAATACATTAGCTTCATCATATATACCCAAAGCCTGAAGTGCTGCATCATCATTCCCGACCGCCATAGAACTATCAGGAGAACTAATAGCACCATCAGCAGTTCCTGAAGCTGTACTACAACCGTCAATCATTATTCTAGCCGCACCATTTCCTGGGCCTCTCTTGGCATAAGCTGATACAGTATAATTGGTAGCTGGAGAAACATCTACACGAATACAGGCCGATTGGTTAACAGCGGCAGCATTGATAGTACCGCGAGTAGCATTTGAGCCATTGACACCTTCGCCTGGGGCCAAAACTCCCTGATAAAAACCATCAGGCGTAGTCAATGGTACAGCATCGTTTATTTCAAAATCACCATTAGGTATTATATTAGCTCGAGTATTTTCGCTAAATAAAATATACTCATGACAGCCAGCCTCACTAGATTCACAGTCATCACTGCTTAAAAATAAATCATCAGTGTTGAGCGGACTGGTAGCTGGAGGCAAATACATATCTTCTTCTAGAAGCCAATTGCCATCGCTATCCTGCCTCTGAGCATAGCGCCTACAGCCTGCTTCGTCAGCTGTACAATAATCTAGTGTCCATTCCAAATATGAACTTGTTCCCAGCTCTTCACTTTCAAAAGTCAAACAGCCGGAATAGATGTCCCCATCTTCACAAACGTCACCGTCAAAACGCCAAATATTTTCCGTACGAGTACAATAACCATATTGTCCTTCTATACAATTGCCATCGTCATCAACTCTAAGACAAATTTGTGGATCAGCACAATATGACTGACGAGTACTACTATCATATGACTGCAAAGCTGGACCATTGACAACCGCATCACATCTAGTCGGCGGTACTTCTAAAGTCCAATCGGGATCTACCAAATGAAAAAATGGGTTGTGGTTAAAATCATATTGTGGATCAACACCATATTCACAATCTCCACCGTCTTCAAAACAATCTATTGCTTCTTTTATGGTGACCGCTGAACCTGGAGAGCTACGCAGAGCCGCCATTTCCACACCGACTGGCAAAATATTAGCTTTTCTCAACTTGACCAAATCACGATAGCACCAACCAAAGCGATAACAATCATTTTCTTGATTTCTAGGATCATCAGGACCAATCAAAACAGTATTTGGATCAAGTAAACCATCGCTTATAGCTTGGGCAATCGTCTTATTGCTCACCAAAGCCGCTAAAAATTTCTGATCAATAACACAATTATCCAAACCCTGAAAATCTGACTCAGCCGGACAAATAGAAAAGTCTGTTAAAAAATTATAATTTTCTACTTCTTTAAATTGCGTGCCGGTCAAACTCCTATAAATTTCTGAAGGAGCATTTCTGGAATTATTGGCAAAAGCTCCACCACGCAAATAATCAGCTACACTATCTCTAATACCCTTATCTTTTTCAAAAAGTTTATTGAAGGCCAACATTCCTTTATCAAAATAACCTTTCATCAACTTTGAAGAAAGTGTGCTCAAAAATGTATTGCCGGCTTCGGCCAAGATTCCTTTTAAGTCGTTGCCGGTTGATAATTGGAAATATTTATAAGAATCACCAGCTACCGCCGCATTCCACTGCTCCTCTGTCATGTTTAATAATTGATGACAAGGAGTTTTTATTTCCTTGGTGATAGTTGTTTCCTTGTTCAAATAACCTTTACAAATCTGAATCTCAATTTTCTTTTGCTCTTCGGCACTGATCTGCTCATCTTTTAATTTATCATACAGCTGCTGATACTGCTGGGCTGAACTCTGAGTAGTTATAGTAGTGAAAAAATCTGTAAAAGTAGCAAATGATTGCTGCTTATTGTAGGAATTGATATCTAACATACCGCGAATAGTCGCCTGATAATTCTCTTGAGCAAAACGTGATTTTAGGCTACTCCATTGATTCAAAACATTAGAAATATTACATTTTGGTACCGGAGGTTCTTCGTTATCTAGAAGACTTAAGGTTATGCTCAATTTGACGTTTATATTCGGGTTACAAAGATTAAGACCTAGTTTAGCCAAATCTGTTTCTTGAGTCAGAGTGCCAATAAATTCACCAGCCGCCGCCATGCCTGCTTTCTCTATCGATTCACCTATAGGGAGATTATCAAACAACGGTTTACCGCCAGCGCCTTGAGTAGCAATAGCTTCCGCTAAATTATAGGCCATGGTATTTAAAAACATCCGCGTAGTGTTGACTGCCAATTTGGTAATAACCGTTTTTTTCCAGGAATCAACTACTTTGGCAATTTTTTCCCAAACCCATTTTGCTTTGTTGACAATAACTACCGGAATAACTGTAAAAGCCTCTGTCTGCTTGGGACGATAAAAAACTGGTACCGCAACTAGGGCTAATAGAGAAACTGCAATTAAAACTTTTTTGTAAGTGGCCATATTTTTATTTTCAAACTATTTTATATAAAATATAAAAATTATTGACTAGTATTTTCTTCTCCCATCAGCTGATGCCCAATCTCCAACAACTCTTCATCGCTCAAAGCATTTATCTCATTGACATCAACACCTGGTTGCGACAGTAAAAAATTCCTCACTTCTTCAGGCGTTATTTCGCCAGTGCTAGCTTCTCCCAAATCTGTATTATTTGCCATACTTTCATACAGCTCTATCAAATCATCATCGGTCCATTTGTCTACCTCCTCTTGAGGGATCCCTCCATCTACTAAGGCTTTTCTAAAATCAGACAAAATAGCAGTTTGCAAATCTATACTGGGATCTATACCAGAATTCTGGACAACTTCAGCTAATTTTGTCCGAGGAGTTATCAGTCTAAGCAGACCACACTCTTGCCCAGCCAAACACAAGGGATCGTTGCCGGTAGTTACTTCTTCATAATCAGAATAAGTATCACTATCGCTATCTTCCAAAAAAATACTGGTGCCGTATTGATAAATTTCTTCAAAATCATTAAGTCCATCCTGATCAGTATCTTTATTTCTTAATTCAACAATACTAGCCGTCTGCTCTTCCTCTGTATTTTGAAGATCTTTTAGCCATTCTGGAGTTTCAAATTTAAAAGGTTCGCTCAATCCACCATAAAAATACCAACCGGAAAATATAACAGTAAACAAACTTATTGCTATAAATAAAAACACCGGCCCTTTAGCGCCTGTTTTTCTTCTGGACAAAGTACTTATATCTCCGCTAGATATCTCTTCATCCTCAACCTCAAATTTATACAGTTTTTTCTTCATCAAGACCACTGTTAATTCCTATATATTATAACACAAAATTAAAAATACCCAAAGGCTTTTTACAACGCTTTTAACAGCTAAGTAAATAAGCAACAAAAACTATAAATTTACTGCTAAATCTAACCAATTTTGAGTTGATAATTTTTCTGCTCTAATGTTATTGTCTAACTTCAAATCTGAAAAAACTTTAAGTACCTGGTTTTTATCAAGAGCTGGATCGCTAAGCAAGTTATTTATCAATTTTTTTCTCTTACTAGAAAATCCACGTTTGACCAACTGCCAAGTTTTCTTTTCTGAAGGCTCATAAGGCCAAGCTTTAATTCCAAATATATGAATAATAGCTGAGTCCACTTCTGGCGCAGGATAAAAATTGTCCTTAGTAACTAATCTCAAAAACTTGGCTTGTCCATAAAAAGCTACTGATAAAGACAAAAGACTTTGTTTTGCATCTTTAGCCACTATCCTCTCGGCCACTTCTTTTTGCACCATCAAAGTCATACTTTCAGGCTTATTGGCTGCCATAATAAATTTCTGAATAAATTTATTGGTCAAATAATAAGGTATATTAGCCACTATTTTATAATCCTGCTTTTTATACTTAAACAAAACTTCTTGCCAAAAATCATCACTTAGAGACAATATATCTTGCCAAATAATCTCCAAATTAGTAGCAACATCTTTTAATTTATTCAAAGGCCGAGCAAAATTTTTGTCCACTTCAAAAGCCACTACCTGACCGGCAGTTTTTATGAGTTCGACAGTCAAGGCTCCGAGCCCTGGTCCAACCTCTAAAACCAAATCATCTTTGCTCAGATCAGCTCCACCGATGATATCAGTTAGTACTTGATCAGAAATCAAAAAATTCTGACCCCTAATTTTATTTGGCGTCAGATTATATTTTTTCAACAGTATATCCAGCTCTTTTTTTGTCATAAAATTAAAGTAGCATATAGAGAAAACTCATAGCACCAGCTAAAATAAAGCTTATTTTGAAAGCCAATGATTCATCGGCAACAAACAGAGTGATAATAAAAACCAAAATAATAGCCACTATTTTACCTATTACCAAGCCCATTTCAAAAAATACTACTCGATTCATAACTGTTTTTTCTTGGCCAGATTGAAGCTCTTTGGCTTTTTCATAGGTCAAAGCAATCAGTGGAACAGAAACAACATTTTTCCCCAATCTAGACATAGTATCAACAAAAAATACACCCACTGTGCTATTGATAAAAATTCTAAAAAACCAAGCTAAGGCATAAAAAGCACTACCCAAAGATAAAATTTTTCTCTTACTTCTGATGTCACTCAATTTACCGATATACAAAGTAACTGCCGTGGTAATAAAAGTCGCCAGAGTGACTATCATACCCAAATCGAAAGTATTACTAATAACCACTGAGATAAAAACCGGCCAAATTACCAAAACTACCAATTCTTCACCAAAGCCAAGATAAGCCAAGAGCGCTTGCCGATTTTCCTTGCTGAATAAATTTTTATAAGCATTTTTATAAGAAAAATCTTTCGGTCTAAATTTTTCTTTAGTCGACAAGGTAGCTATGTTTGAAGCCAAAAATATAACAGAAGCCACTGTAAACAAAATTGCATAGCCCCACTGATAGACAATAAAACCAGCTAAAGTAGGTCCGATTATATAGACCAAAGATGAGGCCACATTCATCGCCCCCACTTCTCGTCCGTCTTCTTCGTTGTCAGTAGAAGCCGCAAAATCAGCATGATAAGCCGGCCAATAAAACATTTTCTGCAGAGCATATATAAAAGGTGCTACATAAAATAAAACCGGATATTTGCCGATCAAAAATAAAGTCACATAAAAAATTATATACAAAAAAGTACCGAAAAAAATACCCACCTCATAACCTTTTTGACGAGCAAACTTGCCACCTAAAGGCATGATTACAAAATAAGTTGCGTAGACAATAAAATAAAACAGCATTATTTCATGTAGGTGGTACTCTAATTGTTGGTAGAGATAAATCGGCTCAAATATCATCACCATGGACAAAGCTAAATTGACCAAAGTAGTAGATATAAATAGCTCTTTGACCTGACGCCTCATACGTTGAGGCAAAAAAGTTTTTAGATAATGAAGCATGAAATTAATTTATGGCTATTTTAATGCCGCCTTGACGCAAAACCTCTGCTTTATCCCCTATCACCTTAATAATAGTTGATGGCGGTGTTTGGGGCAACTTGCCGGCATTAATAAACAAATCTGGTTTTAATTTTGCTCGAGAAAATTGCTCCAAAATATTTTCCGGATCATAATTATCACCGGTTACTGATATATTAGCCGATGTGGCCACCAAAGGATTGCCTAAATTAATAGACAAACTGCTAGCAAAAGGATGGCTAGAAACCCTCAGAGCCAAATAATCATCAGAGTGAGCGTTTAATTCGTGATATTTGTAAGGCAAGACTAGGGTAAGCGGGCCTGGCCAATGCTCAGTCGCCAAACGCCTAGCTGTATTGGTGAAAGTTACCAACGAAATAGCATAGACAAAATCTGGCACTATGACCGACAAATGTTTATCTTGACCACGTTGTTTTATTTTATTTATTTTTTCAATAACTTTTATATCAAAAAAATCACCACCCAAACCATAAGATGTTTCGGTCGGATAAACTATTGTCCCCCCTGCTCGCAAAACCTCCAAAGCTTCCTGCAAAATTTGCAGACGATTGTTTTCTTCCAATTTTATTTCTTTCATCTTTATTTTTTATTTTACAACTATACTGATAATCTTGTTTTTTATATGAATAAACTTTAACAGCTCCTTACCTTCAGTATATTTTTTGACTTTTTCCTGCGCTAGTATCTTTTCTTTGACCTGATCGCTGGGCTCGGTATCATTTTCTAATTCAATTTCATCTCTTAATTTGCCGTTAATCTGAATACCTATTTTAACCAGCTCGTCCTTGGCTAAGGCTTCGTTGTACTTTGGCCACTGGGCATAAGCTAGACTTTCTTTATTGCCCAAAAATTCCCACAACTCTTCAGCTAGATGAGGAGCAAAAGGAGAAAATATCAAGACAAAATCAGAAAAAACCTTACGATTTATTTTTTCAACTTTATCCAGAGCATTGGCGAGTATCATTAGTTGAGAAATAGCCGTATTAAAACGCATATTTCCTATATCCTGATCAATCTTCTTGATACTCTTATGAAGTAACACCAAAATATCTTTGTTGTTTTCTTTTTCCGAAATTTTGTTCTTCAAATTCCAAATCTTTTCCAAAAATCTATGTACACCAATTACTCCTTTGTCATCCCAGGCAATAGACTGATCAAAAGGACCCATAAACATTTCATAAGTTCTGACTGTGTCAGCTCCATATTTTTCTACATAACCGTCAGGGTTGATGACATTGCCTTTTGATTTGGACATTTTGATACCACCTTGGCCCAAAACCATACCCTGAGCAGTCCTCTTTTTATAAGGCTCACTACCAATTTCCTTGGGGATTATTCCAATATCATACAAAAATTTAAAGACAAAACGTGAATACAATAAATGTAGTGTGGTGTGCTCCATACCACCATTATACCAATCAACTGGTAACCAATGCTTAGCTTTTTTGAGATCAACTAATTTTTTATCATTTTTAGGATCGCAGTAGCGTACAAAATACCAATTTGACCCAGCCCAATTGGGCATAACATCAGTTTCTCGTTTAGCAGAGCCACCACACTTTGGGCAAGTAGTAGCAATCCAATCCTTGACCTTGGCCAAAGGAGATTCACCATTCTCAGTTGGTTGAAAATCAGCTATTTCAGGCAAGCGAATCGGCAATTCATCTTCCGCTACCGGCAACCAACCACACTCTGAGCAATAAACCATTGGTATAGGCTCTCCCCAATATCTTTGACGAGAAAATATCCAATCATGGAGTTTATAATTAACAGTTGCTTGACCTAATTTATTTTTTTTCAGCCATTTTACAATTTGCTCTTTAAACTCAGAACTAGTCAAACCATTATATTCTCCAGAATTTGTCATCAAACCTTCACCGCTATACACTTTGCTCTCCCAAAGGCGTTGCCACATAATCTCCATATCTGGAACATTCAAAAATTTAGCAACTTCTTTTTTAGCTAGCCACTTTACATCGTGAATAGCTTGCTCCTTCTCGGAAATAGTGACATTTTTGTCATTCTCCAATTCAAAATACAAACCCTGAAAATGAGCACGACGATTTTCTTTTTTTAAAGTCTGATAAAACTGAGCATGTACTATGCCACCTAATTTTTTGACAAACTTAGCATTCACATAGCCAGTCTCCTCTTCTATCTCGCGCTTGGCTGCCGCTATACTATCCTCTCCCTCATCAATACCACCCACCACAAAACCGTGCCAGTCAACTTTTTTCCACTGCAAACACAAATATTTTTCTTCCTGCCAATGCTTAATGACACAAACGACT
>QZJA01000016.1 GCA_003599205.1 Candidatus Parcubacteria bacterium | reverse complement strand
TTGTTTCCAAACGACCGATATATAAAATATATTTATCTGGTAAGTCATGTTGCTCTTTGTAAGATTCACTTTCATCTTCACTGATATTGCCAAAAACTTCTTTGTCCCAGCCATGGTATATGACTTTTATTTTATTTTCGGCATTAGGAAAATATTTTATAATATCACGTTTAGTTTCTTGAGAAACAGCAATTATTTTATCTGCCTTTTTTATAGCCAGACGATGTGACCAACGCTGGTACCAAAGTTCTAGTGGATGATATAATTTTGGATTTCGATAAAAACCAAGATCGTGAATAGTGACTATTATTTGACCACGGGTAAAAATTGGAACAGCGTTGGAAGCAAAAAATTTATCTACCGGATTTTTCAACAACTCAAAACTAAGACGAATATGTGTCCAAAATTTACGAAACGGCCAAACTAATCTCTTAAAATAAAAATTACCCGGCGCATCTGTGAGCTCACCGGCTAAATATTCATTATAATAGACAATAAATTTATTTTTATTGTCTATTTTTTTAAACTCTTGGAGCAGATGCCAAGCATACCACTCAGTACCAGTTTTGTACTGTTTGTTGGCTCGAGTTGCTTCTAAACCAATAGTTAATTCCTTCATTATTTAGCTGATAAAATACTACGTTTATATGATTCCAAATTTTCCAAAGCAATACCAGTGCCTCGGGCTACACAAAGCAAGGCTTCATCCGCCACGTAAGCTGGCACACCAGTTGCTTGAGCTATTAATTTATCCATATTGCGAAGCAGTGAAGTACCCCCAGACAAAACCATTCCTTTATCCATAATGTCAGCTGATAATTCAGGTGGAGTCTGATACAAGACGGATTTAACCGCTGAAATTATGCCCTGAAGTTCGTTTTGTAAGGCTTCAGTAATATCGTCTGAACTGACATTAACAGTTCGTGGTAGACCAGTTATCATATCACGGCCCTTGATATCCATATATAATTTTTCATCTTTGGGTAAAAATTGAGCTGAACCAATTTTTATCTTCACTTCCTCAGCACTTCTTTCACCAATAGCCAAATTATATTTTTTCTTAATATACTCACCGATAGCGGCATCATATTTATTGCCACCTATTCTAACAGAAGTATTGGCCACGATACCACCCAAAGAAATAACAGCAATTTCACTGGTGCCACCACCCATGTCAACAATCATGTGCCCAGAGGCGCTGCCAATAGGAATATCAGCACCAATAGCAGCAGCAATTGGTTCGCGGATGATATAAGCTGCTTTAGCGCCAGCATTTAAGGTAGCATCAATCACTGCTCTTCTTTCGGTAGAGGTGATACCGGCCGGTACAGCAATCATTACCTCTGGCCTAAATATTTTCATGCCACCGACAGCTTTATTGATAAAATAACGCAACATACTCTCAGTAGTGCGATAATCAGCTATAACACCGTTTTTGAGTGGCCTAGCAGCAATAATAGAATCAGGAGTACGACCAATCATCTCTTTGGCTTCATCACCTACGGCCATTACTTTTTTATCCAAAACAGAAACCGCCACCACTGAAGGCTCATTTATTACAATACCCCGCTTTGGTATATAGACCAAAGTATAAGTAGTGCCCAAGTCAATGCCGATTTTTTTGATAAACATTTAGTTTATTTCTATTATTTTATAAACGACCTTGCCCACCGGTAGTTCTAACTCCACACTATCACCAACTTTTTTATCTAGCAATACTTGTGCTAATGGTGACTCTAACGATATCTTACGATTTATAGGATCTGATTCGGTACTACCAACAATGGTAAACTCTGTTTTTTCCTGATTATTTTTTTCCAATAAAACTTTTGAGCCGACGTTCACCTTGCCGTTGCTGTTATAATTCTCAGCTACTGCTGCTGTTTTTACCAAATTTTCTAACTCAAGAATACGCCCTTCAACAAAAGCTTGTTCTTCTTTTGCTTCCTGATATTCCGCGTTTTCTGATAAGTCACCAAATTCTTTGGCTTGCTTGATGCGATCTGCTACTTGATACCTTTTTTCATCTTTAAGGTAGACAAGCTCTTCTTGTAATTTCGCCAAGCCTTCCTTGGTCAAAATCTTCTTTTCCATATCTATTTTTATTTAATTAAAAGTAAAATTAAGCTTAGCAGATTATTGGGAAAAATACCATTCCATAAACTGCCGAGCCACTACGACTGCCACACCGATATCGCCACCTTCTTCTACTAAGATTGCCAATGATAATTTGGCATCATCATAGGGAGCAAAAGCTGCTAACCAGGAATGAGGCGTCTTATCATTTCTAAATTGAGCCGTTCCTGTCTTGGCGGCGACTTTTACCGCTACTGACTGCATACTTTTAGCTGTACCGTCAGTGACTGTCATCCTTAGACCTTTTCTTATTATATTTAAATTATCAGATGATATGATATTCGTCAAAAAAACTTGAGGCTCATAAGGGGTTATTTTGTCCCCATTTTTAGTTTCTTTGATAAAATGAGGCTTATAAGCCAGGCCATTGTTGGCAAAATATGACATCATGGTAGCGGCTTGCAAAGGTGTAGCCAGCATATATCCTTGGCCAATAGACAAATTGTAAGTATCGCCCAGATACCATCTTTCTCCAAAAGTCTCTTCCTTCCATTCCTTAGACGGCAAAAAACCACTAGCTTCATTGGTATCATCTATACCGATAGTCTTGCCGAGACCGAATTTAGTAGCATATTCAATGATTTTTTCCGAGCCAAGGCCTAAGCTCAACCATTGGTTATTGCCACCACCAACTGAATAAAAATAGGTGTTAACTGAATCAGCTAAAGCCCAATAAATATCTGTTCGTCCATGACCACCTGGACGCCAATCAGGAAAAAATCTATCACCGACTGTAATACCACCGACACTATCAACTGTAAAATTATCATTGACTATTTCTTCTTGTAAAGCTCCAGCGGCTATGATTGGCTTAAAAACTGAACCCAAAGGATAAGCACCAGAAATAGCTCGATTAAGAAGTGGAGTATCAACATCGCTGATTATCTTATTGTACTCATCAGTATTCAAAACAGTAGTAAAGATATTATTATCATAAGCCGGTAAAGATGCTACGGCTAAAACGCCACCATCTTTAGCATCAAGCACTACAGCTGCCATTTTCGGTTTATTATATTGTTCACTAACATTTCGCATTATCTCATACAATTTCTCTTGAGCCTTGGCATCAATAGTCAAAATTAAATCTTCACCATCAACTGGTTCAGTCATGGAAATTATATTTTTTTCTCTAAACAAAGCATCAACCTCTACTTGTCTAATACCGTTTTGACCTTTTAGCACATCTTGATAAACATATTCCAAACCAGTCTTGCCTATTCTATCATGATAATTATAAGCCTTAAGTCTTATGTCGTCCTCGCTCACTTCACCCAGGTAGCCTAAGGCATGGGCTAAACCGTAATTAGTAAAGTATTGTCTCCTTGGCTCGTAACTGACTTCAATGCTAGGATTTTCTTCTGACATTATCATCAATTTAAGAGCCAACTCATAAGGAAGGTTTTCATAAACTAGTGATTTGTCTGATTTTTTTATATTTTCGTAAATCCTATTTTCTAAATCGCCTTTTTCTAAAGATAAAATATCAACCAAATCATCCAATAAATCCATTCTAAGCAAATCGTCTTCCGGCAACAGTTTAGGTTTTATATAAAGGAAAAAATAAGAAACATTTTTCACCAATGGCTCTCCAAAACGATCGTAAATCAAGCCCCGATTAGCTCTAATAATATCTGAGCGAATACGGTTACCTTCAGCTATTCCGCGATAATAATCACCACTTATTCCTTGCAGATAAAAAGCTCTCAAAAATAAAATAACAATAAAAGCAAAAAAGACAAAGAATAAAATATTTATCTTTTTATCTCCAAAAAATTTACCCAACCTTTGAAATTTTCCAAAGCTGTCAAAATCAACATGATCGCCACTCTGTCTGCCAGAAACAAATCCACTAACTTTGGCGTCACGTATTGATCCTTCTTGAATTTTAAAAGGATTGTGTGACATGTTTCCTTAAGAAAAAATTAAAATACAACAAATGTAACAAAATAATAAGCAAAGTATCTACACCTAGTGCTCTAAATATGTATTTCCATGACTGTTGGGAGAAACTATACAAATCCCAACTAGCAATAAAATTTGTTGCCCAGAATAAAAGCCAAAAAATAATAAATGATAAAATAGTAAGCAACAATATAGTTAAAATATTTTTTGAAGTCAAAATACTAAGTTGTAAATTTTTTAAAATAAAGATTATAGCTAAATATATTATGGCGTGCAGACCAAATACTCCACTAAAAGCATCAATTGTCAAACCACAGATAAGCGCAAAAGTATAATAAAGCCAATCATTATTAATATTAAAATAAACTAGCAAGACTATGACTAAAAATGGCTGCACGTATTGCCAACCATTATTTAGAAAACTGAGCATCAAAAATGAGTAAATACCTATTAGATACATTAAAATGATAACTATATATTTCATAATCATTTTATTATAGCTACTATTGCTAGGGTATCATAATCAATCAATGGTGAAACTGAGGCCTTTTTAAAAAGTTCACCCTCTGAATATTCAATTTCCTCTACCCGACCAACTACCAAACCCTGAGGGATACCAGCTTCTAAATCGGCCGTTACTACCAAGTCATTCTTTTTCACTTCCTGATTTTGTGGTATATAGCTCAACTCCATTGTCAGACCAAGAGATCCCGACAATAAACCAGAAATCCGATGCTCTTCTCCTATCTTTACACCTAATTTTGTCTGTTTATCTATCAATAGCCTAACTTCGCAAGAATCAGTAGTAACGTCTATTACTTTTCCTACTATAATACCATTGTTAACTACTATCGCTTGACCAATAGCTACACCTTCATTAGCACCGGCATCTAAAATAAGAACATTTCTATTGACTGGATCACGACTCAAAACATTGGCTACCAATAAATTATATTGTTTCTCTTTTTTAAAATCTAAAAGATCTTTCAGTTGTTGGTTTTCATCAGCCAAAGCTTTCAATCGATTATTTTCTGCTAAAAGATCCTTGTATGCTTCTTGAATATCATCAGGCGGATTAAGTAGATTAGACATCGCTTTTTCTGACAAAAGAGAGCTTCTAAAAACTAAACCCAAATCAAATATTTGTCCGTTTTTAAGTAATATAAAAAAAACCACGGTAAATAACAGAATCAAAAAAACTTTTAGATTTTGTTTGAGCATAGTCTAGCTATTTAACGAAATGCTGAATCTTTAGTAGAGGGCAATAAAATGTCCTTTAGGTTTGATAAATCATCCAAAACTTTACCAGTGCCACGAACAACCGCTGTCAGAGGTTCATCAGTAACATGTACCGGCATTCTTGTTTCTTGTGAAATTAGTTTATCTAAACCTTTAAGCAATGCACCACCGCCAGACAAAACCATTCCTTTTTCGTAAAGATCAGCTACTAATTCCGGTGGGGTATTTTCAATAGTAGCTTTTATATTATCAATTATGAGTTTAATTGGCCTGATTATTGCTTCGCGCACATTAGCATCAGTAATTTTTATTTCTTTTGGCAAACCAGTAAGCAAATCTCGTCCGCGCATAATAGCCTCAATCGGTTTATCCCCCGGCAAAAGTGAAGCAATTTGAATTTTTATTTTTTCAGCTGAACGCTCCCCTAACAAAATATTAAATTTATCTCGGGCATACTGGATAATAGCTTCATTTAATTTATCTCCAGCTAATTTTAATGATTTCCAAGAAACAACACCACCCAAAGATATGACCGCAATTTCTGTAGTTCCACCACCAATATCAACTATCATACTACCTGACGCTTCTTGTATTGGTAGACCAGCACCAATGGCCGCGGCCATTGGCTCCTCAATAAGTAAAACTTCTGATGCTCCTGCACCCATGACAGCATCTTCAACTGCTTTTCTTTCTACTTCAGTTATATCAAGCGGAATAGCAATAACCACTCTTGGTCGTGGCACAAAAGTAAATGATTCGCGATGAACTTTATCAATAAAATGTTTAATCATTTTTTCGGTTACTTCAAAATCAGAAATAATGCCGTCCACCAAAGGCCTAATAACTGAAATATGAGTTGGAGTTTTACCCAACATGATTTTAGCGTCTTCACCAACAGCCACTATTTTTTCATTTCGGTTGTTAATAGCCACCACCGAAGGCTCGTTGATGACGATTCCTTGATCTTTGATATAAACCAAAGTATTGGCCGTTCCCAGGTCAATACCCATGTCCTTACTAAAATTTTTAAATAGTCGACGAATCATTATTTATAATACTGTTTAGCTTACTTTTCTTACCATTTTTCAAGGATTTTAGCAAGTTAATAGGCCTTGGCAAACAACACTCTTTGTTTAGAAGGTTTTTTACTAAAAACACAAATTCCTGACTCTTTTTTTTGATCAAATGGCAGACATCTTATAGTAGCATTGGTCTTAGCCTTTATCTTCTCTTCATCTTCTTTATCCCCTGACCAATGAGCCAACACAAAATTATTATTCTCTATTTCCGTGACAAACTCTTCCCAAGTATCAACAATCTTGGTTCTTTTTAATCTAAAATCAACTGCCTTTTTATACAATGAATCTTGAATATCTTTTAAGTTTTCTTTTACAGTCTTTGCCAGATCTTTCAACCCAACAGATTGTTTGTCACTATTATCTCTACGCACCATTATCACTGAGTTATTTTCTATATCTCTTAACCCGACTTCGATTCTTATCGGCACGCCTTTTTTCTCCCATTCATTAAACTTGGCACCTGGAGTGACATTATCACGCTCATCTATTTCAAAATTTCCTACTCCTCTTAAATTAGCTTTTACTTTATTTACAAAATTTAAAACCTCAGTGTTGTCTTCTTTATTCTTAAGTATTGGTATCACAACAACTTTGATCGGAGCTATGTTAGGAGGTAAAACCAAACCCTTATCATCACTATGGGTCATTATCAAACCACCGATGATTCTAGTACTCATGCCCCAGCTTGTCTGCCAGACATACTGAAAAGCATTATTTTGATCATAATATTTTATGTCAAAAGCCTTGGCAAAGTTCTGACCAAGATTATGAGAAGTGGCTGACTGTAGTGCCTTACCGTCCTGCATTATAGCTTCTATAGTGTAAGTACGATCAGCACCGGCAAATTTTTCACTCTCTGATTTTTCTCCGGCAACAACCGCCATAGCTAAATATTTTTCTACAAAATCTTTGTAGACTTTCAACATTTTTCTAGCTTCCTTTTCTGCTTCTTTATTAGTAGCGTGAGCTGTATGCCCTTCTTGCCACAAAAATTCTGAAGTGCGCAAAAATGGACGCGTGCGCATCTCCCAGCGAACTACATTAGCCCACTGATTTATCAGTATTGGTAAATCACGCCAAGAACTCACCCATTTAGAAAATACACTATTTATAATGGTCTCTGAGGTAGGACGGATGATAAGCTCCTCTTCTAATTTAGCTTTTTCATCCACTACTATCTCACCTTTATCATTGCTTTTCAAACGATAATGAGTAACTACTGCGCATTCTTTGGCAAAGCCTGCTACATGACTAGCTTCTTTTGTCAAAAAAGACTTTGGTATCAAAAGCGGAAAATACATATTTTTATGCCCGGTTTTTTTTATTTTCTGATCTAATATTTTCTGAATATTTTCCCAAATAGCATAGCCGTATGGCTTGATAACCATAGTTCCTTTAACTGGTCCGTATTCTGCCAAATCAGCCGCCTCAATAATATCTTGATACCACTGAGAATAATCTTCCTGCCTAGTACAAATTTTATTATTTTTGTTACTCATGACTGTTTATTTAAAAAATTGATAATACGTTCTTTTTCTTGATCTAAAGCTTGATTGTCTTCATAATCGCCACTATGAGCTGTCTGCCCGGTATAACAAACGCCTTTTTGGTCTAAATGCATCTTTATTTCTAGACCAGCAGGATTATCATTTATATACACGTGAAAACGCGGAAAAAGATTAGCGCCGATACGTCGAATAAAACTTTTGTTTTTCGGATGCGGATGATAGCCCAGACGACGCATAATTGTCAGAGCATTTTGACTTTTAATCGGTAAAACAAATTTCATACCTAGAATAAATTAGTAAAGAATCCAATGATATTGTCCTTGTACAATCTAATATCCCGTAAAGTTATGAATATCAAAAGCACGATTAATAAAATAAAACCGCTGTTATGTATAATAGCTTCTGTTTTTTCACTTAATTTCTTCCTAGTAAGTGACTCAGCAAAAACAAAAAGCAAACGTCCGCCATCTAGAGCTGGAAACGGTAAAATATTTATAATACCTAAGTTGATAGATAAAATAGCAGCAAATTGCATTACCTGTAGCCAACCCATCTTTACAATCTGAGCAGTAATAACAGCTACGCCTACTGGGCCAGAAACTTCGGCTGATAATTTTCCTTGAGTAAACAAATTAGTAATAATCATGCCAAAGGCTTCTAGAACACGCCAAATAAGAATACCCGCAGTACTTATGCCCTGCCAAATACTTTCAAAAATATTATAAGAAATAACACCCGTATCCACTAGACTGACACCGATCATTGGTTTGTCTCGACCAACAAGCTCGGCAGCGCGCACACTAAATTCCAGTTCTTCTCCTCGACGATCTACCACAATCTTCATATCATCAGCTACACCTTTTTCTATTTCGTTGTAGACATCGTCAGCATTATTATGAGTTTCGTTATTTATAGTGATAATCTTATCGCCCATTTTAATACCAGCTTGTTCAGCTGGACTATCTTTAAGAACCTCCAAAATTACAGTTGACCTATCCCGAACTCTATCTAGAGGTGTTGTCTGATCTATTGATTGCGGTAGGCCAAAATAAAAACCCAATGAAAGTAAAACAATAGCCAAAAAGAAATTCATCATCACTCCAGCTGAAAGAATGATTGATTTTTTCCAAGCAGCTTGAGCAGCAAAGCTTTTGGGATCATTGGCATCACCACCAGATTCGCCTTTTATTTTGACAAAACCACCAATCGGTATCCAATTTATAGAATATGTCACATCTCCTTTTTTAAGAGAAAACATTTTTGGCGGAAAACCAATGCCGAATTCTTCCACGTCAACTCCTAATTTTCTAGCTGTGACAAAGTGTCCAATCTCATGGACCAAAATCAACACTCCTAATATTAAAACAAAAGCTATAATAGTTGTCATAAAATTATATTGTCATTATTTCTTTTTCTTTTTCCTCACCAATTTCTTTTATCCGATCATTATAATCCTTGGTCATATTGTCCAAATCTTTCAAAGCTTGGAATTTTTCATCTTCAGAAATTTCTTTACTCTTTTCCAAAGAAATTACATCCTCTTTGACGCGTTCCCTTTGGCTGCGTAGAGCAATTCTAGATTCTTCCAATTTTTTGTGTAAAATTTTGACCAACTCCTTACGGCTTTCCTCAGTTAGTGAAGGAAAGTTAAGGCGAATTATATCGCCATCAACAACTGGGTTAACATTCAAATCTGAAGATTGTAAAGCCCGCTCAATATCCTTGAGAATATTTCTATCCCATGGTTTGATAACAATGGTCTGTGCTTCTGGAGAATTTATAGCAGCTAGTTGTAAAAGTTCTGAACTAGTGCCGTAAGATTCTACCCTTACTTTTTCTACTATACTAGGAGATATACGACCAGTTCTTAGAGAACTGATATCACTTTTCAAAAAACCTAAAGTTTTTTCGTATTGCTCCTTATTCTTTTCTATAATTGTATGCATATTTTTACTTTCCTATTTGATAAGCTCCTAAATATAAAAATTTATTATCCAGTGAAAACTCAAGAAATTTAGCGGTAAAATTTGTTGGCAAAGAACTAATATTCCAGTTCACACCACCATCCAAAGAATGAAACAAGGCATTATTTGTACCATAGATTACGTCCTTGGTATTTTGTGGATTAACTACCACCGAATAGATAGTATCTGTACTTTTTGGCGTCAATAAACCAATTTCTTTCCAAATACCACCTTCCAAACCATCAGCCGCTTTTTCCCAAACTAATCTATGAATACCTACTCTATTGGCATAGATAATACCATCCTCTACTGTTTTATCGGAATTCAATGACATGCCCAGAGCAGAACCACCTAAAGCAGCAAATTTTTTATACTTGTATTGTCTAGCAAAATTCGCATATTCCTCATCATTCATTTTTCGGCGCATTTTAGCTTCTGTTTTTTCTACTAGTGCCAAAAATATTGCTTCTTCATCTACTTCTGATTGATCAACATCTAATTGCATCAAAGTATCCCACTTCTCACCTTGATCACCACTCCTGTAAACACCCTTCTTTTGGGTAGAGGCATAAAGTATATCTGGGTTATGATGATTTTGAACAATGATATCTTTGATATAATCATCCAAACGCACCTTTACATCCCAAGACCAACCATAATCTGTACTCTTGAGGATAGATCCACCTGAAGTACCAGCATAAACAATATTACTTCTTTTGCCGTCAACTGTAAGAGCAGTTATAAATTGACCGGCTCTAGACTCAAAATATGTTGGCTCCCAATGGCGAGAACAATCTTCTGATTTGTATATGGTGTTGTGAATTGCCGCATAAATTGTACAGCTACGTAAAGGATCTACCGCAATGTCATTGACCGTACCCTTCTGAGTCAAAGTATTAAACCAACCCTCGCCATAATCATAGCTATAAAATACACCATCGTGCTGTGTACCGACATAGACTGCTGTATTATCTTGAGGATCCAAGGCAATAGTGGTAATATTGGAGGCATCAAAGCTAAGTTTTTGCTCACCAGCTGTATAAATAGTAGTAACTCTCTCCCAAGTAACGCCGTAATCTTCGCTTCTAAATAGACCACCATTTTGTTGAGCTACCTGCTGTTGCGTGCTCTGACTAGGCTTACGAACTCCAAAAATACAACCTGACAAAATAAAAGGCAGAATTAAAACTAAAACTGTAAGTCTTTTTGAAAATTTTTGCTTGGCTATTTTGCGAGCATTTTTATTTTTTTTCATACTATTTTACACTTAAAAGTAAGTTTTCCCACAATATTTGTGGTGATACATTATGTTTTATTTTTTGTTTGGCTATATTTATTTTTAATAAATTTTCCAATAATATTTCTTTAGAAAAACTACTGGCCATATTCTTTATTTCTGTTTCATATAAAGTATTAACTACCGGCCGATTGAGCTTCACCCAAAGCAAATCACGTAGAAAAATTTCAAACAAATCCAAATATTGTCCCGTCAGAGCGCCTAATTCATATAATTTTGCTCCTGGATTTTCTTTTTTTAACAAAGAAAACCACTTGTCTATTGTCTGCATAAAATAAAAAGTACTACCCGACAGAAGCTTGACGATAAAATTGCATGATTTTTTAAAATTTTCTAAATCATCACCCATCATATTTAAAGCTATGCCCGGACGACCAAAAGAAAGGTTTATAATTGTCTCTTTTTCTAATTCTGACAAATTATAATTTTCCAGCCACTGTTTCATATCTTCTAATTTAAGAGGCGTAAACTTTAATAATTGACAGCGCGACATCACCGTCGCTGGCAAATTAGCCAAAGAATCAGCTACCAAAATAATAGTAGTATTTCTTGGTGGTTCTTCCAAAGTTTTTAGTAAGGCATTAGCGCCATAAAGATTAATAGTATCAATACCATAAATTATAGCTAACTTTTTGTCGCCACTGACATTGGAAAGTGACAATTTATGCAAAAATTCTCGAATATTTTCAGCTGAAAGCTCCTGATCTTTGCCCAAGGTATAGAGATCTAAAAATGAATTTTTGTCTGTCAAACGGCAACTCTGACATTTGCCACAAGGCCTGAGATGTTTGTCCTCACAAAATAGAGATTTAGCAAAATATTTAACTGTCAATTTTTTGCCCAAACCGCGAGGGCCATAAAATAAATAAGTATTAGCCAATTTATTTTGGCTAATGGTCTCTTGCAAAAAATTCAATAAATTTTTATGACCATAAATAGGCCACTTATACTCATATGACATTACCTTTAAAATACCATTTTTACTAGTAAAAATCAATACCAAAGGAATAACAAAAAAACGCCAAACCAAGCAACTACAGTTAAGACCAAATAACGTTCTTTAAAGCTCGTCAAGAGCTTTATTGACTAAAGCGTCAGCTTCTTTGTTTTGTTCCCGTCTAACATGGGAAAAAGATATTTTCTTAAAACTTAAAGTCAAATTCCAAACTTTGACAAAAATTTTGGCTAATTCTTTGTCTTTGACCTTATATCTTTGATTTAACTGTTCCACTACTAATTCACTGTCCAAATAACATTCCAACTCGGAAATATTATTTTTACTAGCCATTTCCAAACCAAATAAAATTGCTTGGTATTCAGCTTGATTATTAGTAGCTCTACCAATGTACTTGTGAAAATTTTTGATTAGCTTATCATCTTGATAAAGCACACCGCCGATAGCTGCCGGTCCGGGATTGCCCCTAGCTCCTCCATCAGTAAAAAGTCTATAGCTCATCTTGTTTTTTTATATCCCTAATTATTAATTGAATTTCTCTATTACCATTCCACTGGTTGATGCTTAAATTATAGGCAATATCAATTTTATCGCCTATTTCCAAATCAATTGCTCCTAAACCAAAAGCAATTGCCCCAATGCGCTTATTATCTTTCACCAATTCCAGCTTCCAGTGCTTACTATCATTACCCACTCGCTTGGCAGCAGTCACCATTATTTCTTCTGACATAAAAATAGGCTCTGGATTGGCATGACCAAATGGTTCAAACTTAGCCAACATATCAACTAAATCCCAAGATATCTCGGAAAATTCTTGATAAATCTCGACATTCATTTTTGCCTGGAAACTAACGTCTTTAAGTTGCTTCTTGGCTTGCTCTTTCATGAGTTGCACAAAATTTTCCATATTTTCTTTTTCAAAAGCAAAACCACAAGCCTGAGGATGACCACCAAAACGCAAGAGTAAATTACTATTAAGCTGCAAAGCATCAGTAATATTGAATTCTTCAATACTACGTCCTGAGCCGACTATCTGTCCGTCTGGTGTATCCGTCATCACCAAAATAGGTCGTGAATATTCGCGTAACAGTCGGGAGGCTACCAAACCGCTCAAACCAGCTGTCCAGTCAGGGCTATAAAAAACCAAAAGAGAATCCTCTAGGTCTATTTTCTGACTTTTGGCTTGACGCACCATTTGTTCGGTCATGCGTTGTCTGTCCAAATTGGACTGATTGATGTCACTGGCCAAAATTTTGGCCTTATCTTCATCAGTTTCAGTCAAAAGATAATAAGCTAGGTTAGCGTGATCCATCCGCCCAGCAGCATTGATTCGTGGACCAATAGCAAAACCAATAGTGCTAGTGTCAATTTTATTCAAATCAACATTGGCAACTTCCAAGAGCTTGAGTAGTCCTAAACGTTTAGTTTTTCTCAAAACTATCAAACCATATTTCAAAAGTGTTCTGTTTTCCCCCAAAAGCGGTACCATATCAGCTACTGTTGAAATAGCCACCATGTCCAACAACCATTTTTCTTGAGTTTCCTTTTCTTTATCGTTGGCGTCATTATGCTTGTAAGCAATCAGCGCTTGAGCTAATTTAAAAGCTACTCCCCCACCAGCTAATTTTTTAAAGGGATAAGTCTCACCTTCCACCTGTGGATGAATAATAGCATCAGCTGGAGGCAAGTCTTTGGGAATAGCATGGTGATCGGTTATTATCACTTTGAGTTTTTTTTCTTTAGCCAAAGCCACTTCCTCAACGTTTGATATGCCGCAGTCACAAGTAATAATCAATTTGGTGTTGTTAGTTGCCAACTCCTCAACTGCTTTTTTATTTAGACCATAACCCTCTTTTTCTCGGTGAGGCAAATAAACATCAACTTGAGCCCCAAGATCACTTAAAACGGTCTTTAATATAACAGCGGCCGAAACTCCGTCGGCGTCATAATCACCATAAACAGTTATTAATTGTTTTTCCGCTATTAGTTTATAGACAAGTTCGCAGGCTTTTTTCATATCCTTAAATAAAAATGGATCATGGATATCCTGGCTATAATCCGGCAACAAAAACTCATCAATGGCTTGTTGAGTCCTTAGACCGCGATTATACAAAAGCTGAGCTACAGTTGGGTGTAACTCGGGAAATTGATCCAAAAAATCTTTATTTATAGGCTCTGGTAATTTCCAGATATGTGGCATATATATTCTTTTATTATTTAACCCCGCCCTGAGCAGAGTCAAGAGGCGGGGCGAGAAAAATCTGACAACTAAATATTAGCAAGCTTATTTGACTTTGACAACTTTTACTTTAATGGGTTTTTTTTGGCTTTCTTTTTTGCTTTGCAACTGATTTTTTACTATCTCTTCCTCTTTTAATTTAGGCCCTTCTTTTTCAGTTTTAGTAACTTTTACTTCTACTACTTCTTCCTCCTGCGACTCAGCCTTTTTTTCCTCACTAAACTTCACCACTTTTTTGGGATTGTTTGAACGTTGTTGTAGCTCGGCCAACAAATATAATAAACCAAAAACAAGTAGCAGTAATCCTCCTAAAACAAACCAGAAATAAACATTAGTAAAATTAAAAAATGAATAATAGTCAGCGGCATTGGAACTCATTTTATATTCTTTGGTCAATTCATAGAACTGATTATTAATATCCTGCAACTTGACCTCGGAATTTACAAATTCCTCCATTACCTGATCTGACTGAACCAATTTTATTATTTTTTCACCAAACATTTGTGTGTTTTATTTGCTAAATTTTTATTTTCATCATTTTGGGCGACCAAAATTTTACAAGACCTTGTTATATTTATACCTTTTAGTATCATTTTTCGCAAATCAGCATTATTGGCTCCGGCTGCTCCAGAAAAAACTATAGCGTCTAATTTTTTTGTCATGCCAATATAAGAAGACAAATAACGTCTAACATCATAAATATAAATAGCCAAAGCTTGTCTAGCTCTTTTACGCTCTACTGAACTATAGCTTCTTTTTTTTCTATAGCCAGAAACCTTATGACCTGCTCTAAGCAAGACTTCACGCAAATCGCCGGTACCAGCCAGACCCAATAAACCCGCTTCTTTATTGAGCATTTCTTGTATATTGGCCAGTGACATTTTCAGCTCAGTAGCTAAATAAAAAACAATACTAGCTGGTAAATCACCGCTTCTGGTAGCCATAGTCAAGCCTTCATTAGGAGAAAAACCCATACTAGTATCTTTTACTTGACCATTTAATAGCCAAGTAATACTAGCTCCTGAGCCAAGATGGCAAGTAATCAAACTTAATTTCTTAAGATCTTTCTTTAGTTTTTGGACGGCATATTGAGCTGAAGCTTCATGACTCAAGCCATGAAAGCCATATTTTCTGATATGATTCTGCTCATAATACCTCAGTGGTAAGGAATACAAATATGCCTCTGGCTCTAAAGTTTTATACCAAGCAGTATCAAAACTTACCGATAGTTTGGCTTCTGGCCAAGTCTCTTTTACTATGTTTATTAATTCCAAAACAATAGGGTTATGTAGCGGAGCTAATTTATTATACTTTTTTATCTGCTGCAAAAATTGCTGATTCACTCTGACAGTATCAGTAAATTCTTCACCGCCATGAACCAGTCTAAAACCAACGTACTTAATATCAAAATCATCAAAAAGATTTTCGATATATTCCCACCAAATTTTTAAATTAAAGCCAGTAGCAATATTTACTTTGGTTTTTTTGTAAACCAAAACACTCTTGTTACCGATCAGGGAAATACTACCGCTTAATTTTTCTTTTAGTCCATCAACTTCAAAAACAGCAAACTTCAAGCTGCTACTGCCATAATTTAAAACTAATAAATGTTTTTTCATATTTCCAAATCTACTGTTCCGCATTTGAGCAGGCCAGCGGCATTGGCCTCATCAGTATCAAGATGAATAGCGGTGCTGTAATTTTTGCTCACGCGAGCTACCACGTCATCAAAAGTCAAAGCTCTCTTGCCCTTAATGCGAACCTTTAGCTTTTGTTTATTTTTAATCTTCCATTTTTTGGCGTCTACTTCGGATATATGCAAATGCCTTTGTGGCACAATCACTCCCTGTTTTATTTTAATACTTCCTTTTGGCCCCTTAATAGTAATACCCGGCGTATTAGCAATATCGCCTGATACTCTGATCTCGGGAAAAACACGCAAAAAATAACAATCCGTCATGGCTAATTCTACTTGCGTAGCACTACGCACTGGACCGACGATCCTAATGTTTAATCTTCTATCTTTATTTACTATTTCCACACTTTCTTGGGCAGCAAATTCCCCCGGTTGAGATAGATCTTTTATTTTTTTAAATTTAAAATTCTTGCCAAAAAGTTTTTCGGCATCTTGCTGAGACAAATGCACATGCCGAGCAGAAATTTCAGCTTTTATTTTTTTGATCATAGCTTATATTTTCTTAAATCACTTGCTTGGAGAATACCGCGCTGAGCGCCAATCTTTGCAATAACTGAGTTGCTGTTTAAAACAGCTAATTTTAGAGCTTTTTCAATACTATTATACTTGATAATACCAGCCACAAAAGCCGCTCCGAAAGCATCACCAGCACCAGTAGTATTAATGCCTTTGGTTTTGATAGCCGCTTTAAAATAATATTTATCTCCGTCATAGACATGAGCTCCACGATGACCGTCGGTTATAACTGTAATTTTCTGTCCAGACTGATGTAAAAATTTCAAACTACTCTTAATATTATCTTTTGTTTCTTTTTTCTTCACGCTCATTACTAGTTCCAAAGCTTCATCACGATTAACAATAAAAACAGTAGTGCTCTTCATATATTTAGCTAAAGCTCTTAATCCTGTCTTTAATTGTCTACTACCGGGGTTCCAAGCGATTTTTATTTTCTTTTTCTCACACTGCTCAAACAAATTAGCTAGACCGACTTTGAAATTACCTGACAAAGAGCTTAGATAAACCCAAGGAGTATTAATTTTCTTAACTATAGCTCTGCTCAAATCAATTTTATTATTGGCACCACGGTAAGCAAAAATAACATGTTCATTGAATTTACCGACATTGATAACAAAAGATGTACCAGAAATAGTTTTGGCATTGATTTGAACCAGTTTGGTAGATATCTTTTTATCTCTGAGCTCGGCCAATATTTCGTGACCAATAATGTCAGTACCAATCGCTAGAATAGTCTGAGTTTTGAGTCCTAAGTTGGCAAAATTTACAGCTGTATTCATACCGCCACCGCCAAAAGTAAAAATTAAATCCTTGCTATATACTTTGGCACCGTATTCAAAACCTATAAGTTTTTTGCGAAGCAAATCATGTTTGTTGTCAACCAACACCATGTCATTAGTATAAAACATAATATCGCGCGTAGCTCCGCCGATTGTAGTGATTTTATTTTTCAACATTTTTGTTTTTAAATATAGCGATGATATTCGTTGATCTTATCAACAATCAACTTGGCAATATACATAAATACTGCAAACATACCGCCGATAAATAAAACTCTCATGCCGAAGCTGATTTCATATTCAGCAAGTTGCTGAACTATGGTAATACCGACTAAAATTCCTAGGACAATAATTGCCAAAAATAACAACATGACCAAGGAAAATATCACTTCCATTATTTTGTTTAGTGACATTGTAATTTAGTTAATGTTTATATCTTTATTATAGCAAAAAAGTGGCCCCTTAGCCACTCAATCCCTAAAACTATTTAGATAGTACCCAGCTGCTCCCAAAGCTACACCAACATTGAGTGACTCCTTGATGCCAGCCATGGGCAATTCTATAACCTTGTCGGCTTTTTTCAAAGTGTCTGCAGATACACCTCGAACTTCATTGCCGACTATAAGCGCCAAAGGAAAACTTGGTTTAAATTTTCTATAATCAACTGAATCCTTACTCTTTTCCAAAATGACAATTTTTACTCCCTGATTTTTGAGTTTGTCTACCAAATAGGTAAGGCTTTTATAATGCTGCCATGGCACAGATTCGTCAGCTCCCAAAGCTACTTTTGAAATCTCTTTTCTTGGCGGCTGGCCACTATAACCAGTCAAAAACAGCTGATCTACTCCCAAAGCATCAGCTGTCCTAAACATCGTGCCTATATTATACAAACTGCGTATATTGTGAGCAATAATATAAAATTTCTTATTGGTTGTCATGATAAACTTCTTCTTTTTTCTCCTTCATAAAACCAATCCAATCTTCAAAAGCAGACACAAATAGCTTAAATGGAGCTTCTATTATATAGTCCATAATAAAAGCAAAGAGGTTTAATTTTCTGAATCTAGTAGCCATCCAACGCCCAGCTGATACTACTGGCATGGAGAAAAAACTGATCAAAAATGATCCTACTCCCTCATGAGTATTAACGACTTTAAGCTCCTTGGCAGTAGAACGTATTCTGACAGAAAAAAAGCTCACCGCTGTTAGGAAGAATAAGAAAATAGCGCCAGATAAGAGGTTAAAATCAAGCCTTCTAAGCATATAAATAATAGAACCAAACACTATAACGTAAAGTAAGGTGTACATGAAATAATAGAATATCTGGTAACTGGTGCTTTTTTTGTATTTTGTTTTGAGCTGACACAAAATAGAGTTCTCTGGATGACCATAAATTAGAGAATTCAAATTCTCTAAAATCTTATTGGTATTCTCTTTACTTGGTGGGACTATGGTCAAGGTAACCAAAAACATAAGTAAAGGTGGGAAGACTACATTTATGCCTAAGTTGAAATAATTGACATAATTTATAACATACATTTCATAAGGGAATTCCACCAAGAAAGCAAAAGCAACTTTAGTAATAAATATATAGATTATCGCTCTGACTGAGGCTTTGCTTATACGCAAACGTATTTTTTTGTATTTTTGGTTGATCAACAATTTAGCTTCACTCTGTAGATGATCTGGATCTACTAACAATTGCTCAATATCTTTGCCATGATTTAAGATAAGTTCATATAAAATTTGAAAAGTCACTACTGGCTCGCTAATAGAACTTAATATTCTACGCTGGTAAGGATGTTTGAGATGATAGTTTATGGTGCGATGTATTTCCAAAAGATGAGTTGCTATATTTTTTATCATCTCATCGTTGGCATTCAACCACTCGGGATAATAAAGATTAAGCAAATGATAAGAAATAATAGTGTCATCTGATTTTACCAAGGCCTTATGTATAGCGATATAAAGCTGAATGTTTTTTTCTCTGATACTCAAATCATCGCCTTTGATTTTTATCCTCGGCTTAGTCACCTGATACATAGCTTCAATCACTGAATCTTCTATATCTTCCGGCTTGAGCAACATATCGATCTCGCAAGCTTCCACTGATATCAACCAGTCAAACAAATTAGTGATCTCGTCGCCGTGATACAGGTCATTCATCAATAAAAATAATTTATTATATTTTTCAATAATTTTTTCTACCCCTTGGACATAGTATTCAGGAATAGCTTTGTTTGGCAGATAGCGTGAACGCACCAAATCTTCAACCAAACTGACGGCAATCTCCGGCTTGAGCATTTCCATGATAAAACGTCGTTTGATATTTCTTTCAATGGCAAAACGTCGAAGCAAATGTACTTCTTTAAAATCTACGCTATTTCTCAATTTTTCATAAAGGGCGGAAAAATGACTAGCAATTTCTTCGACTTCAACTTTGTTTTCCACTCGGCTGAGCTCTTCCCTTTTTTTATAAATTTGCTGTATTTTGGTAAATAACAGCACAATTTCTTCTGATATTTTCATTCCGTTAGAAATTTATATAGTTATACTGCCGCCTAATCCCATGAATTTTTAATGGGATTCATGTCTATAAAATACCATAATTTATACTTTTTTTCAATGATTAATTTTATTAACAAAATAATTACTATTGACAAAAGTCAACATTTATGATAAGGTGTTAAATATTAACAATTCAATACCCACTCATCTAATGAGGCTAAGAAACATGATCTGTATTTGGACGCTTGGATCATGCGGAGCTAGTAGCGTAACCGGCATAAGGACCAATTTATTGGTTTTACTGGAAACGCCTACTATAGGTGTTTTTTTGTAAAACAGTTCCTTTATAACTTTAAGTGTTAAATAGATGAGGCAAAGAAAGACTGTCTGTATTTGGACGCTTGGACAGTCTGGAGCTAGTAGCGTAACCGGCGTTGATTTTAGGTTTGGTCTATCAAAAAATGTCTCATGTCTGAGACTTTTTTGTTTGGCCAACGCGGGCAAGAAAGGGAGAAATATATGAACCGCAAAAACCTGATGATCAGAGAATTCCAAGGCCATGTCAGACGCCTCAACGAAAACATGGACTATGACAGCAAGGTCCTTCAAGATAGATTTCGAACAGTCGTACTCGGTCTACTGACCGAAGAACAACTGGCCAAGGTCGTAGAAAAAGGCCTTTCCGAATAAGGAAGGTTGAACCACCCACCTCAAGGAGGATTCTAAAATGTCGCGCATCTTCATCTACGACAATAACTACGACACTCTCCGGACGCTTCGCTCTGCTCTGGAGTGCCATGGCAAGGGCCACGAGGTCTATGCCAACGTCGTGATTGGACAAGACAATCGACCCAAGCTGGTGACCAGCCCGGTTGATGTCATTGGCCTGCTAGTGCATCTCCGGCCCTTCCCCGATCTGGTCATCGCCGAAACCGGCGAAGTGGACGGCGGCTGGCTCTGCGGACTGATCTACGACATGGAACTGGGTCGTAACTGCTCGGTAGTTCTGATGAGCTCTCTTGTCCACGACAAGAAGCACATGGAGAAGATCGAAAAACTCCAGAAGCTCTACGGAGCGCATTTCTGGAAAAAGCCCTTCAACGTCAACAGCTTCGTCGAGTATCTCGAGACCTTCTTCGCTGTCTCTTGTTAATTTGCTGGGGGGAGTCCCTCCAACCAAATGAAAAGAGGTGAGCAATGGAACGCGAGATCGTGATCGTGGTCTTGACCCTGATTGACCTCTTCTGGTGGCTCCGCCGCTAGAAAGACAGACAAGGTCATGTCCAACGAATCAACACTTACTCCTGGTTAATCATGCTCCTATGATTACCAGCTCCCTGCCTTAGAGCAGGGCTGGGGCTCATCGCAGCAGCACTCCCCCCAGTTGCGCGGTGAGCCCCTTTTTATTTTTTAATATTAACGAAAAACATTACCAAAAATAATCATACTAAAATATTGACAAAAATGATTACCTGTACTTTAATAACTTATTAATGTTCTCTGACAACCAAAAGCCACCAAAACAGACCAAATCCTCTGAAAGGAGGTGAAAAATGCTCTGCTTACTGCTAGCGAGTCTACTCTTTGTAAATACCAGTGAGTACACAGTAGAAAACTGGTATTTCCAAGAGCAATTCAGCTATGGTAGCCAGGAGGAAGAACTCCTCCATATCGGCAGTCAGGTGATTGCCGTAGGACAGAACTGCTACATCCTTGATTCTGGCTTGAGTACTATCATTGAGTTGTCTAAAAACAACTCCTGGAAAGAATACTCCGTCGAAGGAGAAGGTCCGGGCGAATGTAATCAACCGAACTCTCTGATCAATACTTCCGACGGATTTGTTATGCTCAAGGCTATGCCCCCCACGCTTATCTATACTGATCTGAAGCAACAGCGATTCCCCAAGGACAGTATTGCTATCCAGGGCGCTATCTTCGCCAGAAATCTGACTGTCTCCGAAAACAACGACTACTTTTTGCTCAACACTATATCCATCCAGGATGGAGATTGGTTCTTCACCTTGTCGCTTCTAGACAGTGGTGGACAGCGATTAAACGATATTATGTCTATCCCCCGCCAAACGCAAGACCCCTTCCCTATCTGGAGTTTCCGTAACTCCTGGTCATATAACAGACAGCGAGTGGCTGTTATCACCGATACCGATTATTCCGTTACTGTTTTTGGACTCAGCGGAGAAATCCAGGAAACAATCCGCGGGCTAAAAAACCCTGGAGCAATCAAGGATAGCCCGCTGGGTAGCCAGCTACAAGGCGTCTTCTACCTGGAAGACCTACTACTGGTACTGCCTTACAGCTCTGGCGATATTTTGGAGTTCCATGCTCCAAAAGAAAAAAAGATAATCCGAGTTAACGGAGTAAAAGCCAGTAGCCAAGCCCAATACTTCTGGCTAAACCCAGATACTCTGGCCGTCATGTACGGCTGGTCAGACCGCGTCTTCCACAACAACGAGGAAGAAGAAAACCACCAAGTCACCTTCTTCGGGAGGAGAAAACCATGAAAACCCTACTCATCTACGCCTGCTTGACCCTGTTCATCTGCTCGGGCTGTGCCAATGTGGCGGGCAACTACCCGTCGACGGTGACGAACGCCCAGGCCAAGGAGCTGCCTCTGAGCTGGGAGTGGAAGGACCAGCCGCAAGCTGTCCTGTGGGAGCTGCCCAGCCACAGCAAGATCTTCTTCGCCCAGTGGGACGATCTCAAGATCGCGTTGGCCAGGGCTGACCAGGCAGCTGATCGTGGCAGTGCTGTCGCCGCTCGCGACGTCAGCGAAATCAAGCCGCTGGTTCAACAGAAGCTCTGCATGGCCCGCGTGGCCCTCTTCTACATCTCGGCTACCCCGCTGCCGCTCAAGATGGGAGATGTGGAAGTCACTTTCGAGAACGGCGACGTCGTCAAGGACCAAGGCATCTTGTTCTGGGAGCAGGAAAAAGCCGGCTCCGACAAGTACAACTCCCGCAACGGGAGCATCAACCTCAGCCGGCGCTGGCGCAAATCGGGCGAGCCGCTCCTATTGCGGATCTTGTTGCCAGACAAGTACCTGGGTCAGAAGATCAAGTCCGTCGCTCTTCCTGTTTCGTAAACAGCGTCTCCTATGTTATGATAAAAGTAGTGGGAGTGGATTTCGGGGCATCTAGGTTCCGAAAAAATCTCCCTGTACCCTCCAAAAAATAGGAGGAGGTGAAAAATGCTCAAGAAAGTGATACTCGGTTTAACCCTCGCAGTCATGACCTTCGCGGTCGTCGCACCGGTGATGGTCGAGCCGGCTCAGGCTGTCATGCCGATGGAGTGTGAGGAAATGCTCAACGGCGGCGGCCAAGGTGCTGCCTACGATTGCATCGACACGATCATCTTCATGTACGAATCGGCAGGCCCCTGGGATGGGACCTGGACCAACGGTGGCTACGGCGAGTGGCCTCCCTATTAGTGTAAAGTATTGGCTTAGCGCAAGCTGAGCTGTGCCTTACCAAAAGGAAGCCAAAATTATAGCGGTTTCGCGTTCGAAACCGCTCTTTTATTTTGCTTTATAATTGACAAAAGTAATAAAAAATAGTAGTATATTACTGTTTTACATAATATTCGGGGACCCGTCCGCCTCGGCTTCGCCGTAGGCGTGCCGGGCAAGTCTGCTACAGATAAAGACACAACCATATAAAAACAACGTAGTATAATTAAAATTATTTTTAATCAATCGGGGATCGTCTAGTGGTAGGACAACGGGTTTTGGTCCCGTCAACCGGGGTTCGAATCCCTGTCCCCGAGCCAACCTAGTGCACGTTTCGTGCGACCCGAGTAAGGCTGATATTAGCCAAACTAAGAATTTAGTTCTAAACTTTTATCTACCCCCTTACTAGGGATACGAACTAAGCGTATTCTGGATTACAAAAAACACTCTTTATTAGAGTGTTTTTTGTTTTGTTTGTCTATTTATTCTACCTTACTAACTGCTTTCCTATAACTGCAATAATCACAATCTTTGCCAGCTTTTGGTATTTTTTTACTATTTAGACATTTATGTATATCTGTAATAGTCTTCTCTATCCATGAATCATCACCTTTATATGAAATCAAATTTACCCTAAACTCTAATTTCTGATCAAAGGCCTTGGCATCGGCTATACCATTGCAATAGACAAAATAACCAGTATATGAAACTTTTAAACCATTTTTTCTAAGTAGCCATTGATATACTTCCATTTGACGTTTATAGCCTTTATGCCAATCTTTATCCAATTCTGTTATTTCTTCTGCTTTGGCGGTAGCTTTGTAATCAACTACAATATATTCGCCCTTGGAGTTTTGCCATAAATCATCAATAGCTCCGTATATTAGAAGATTAGTCCTTTTATCTATATGTTGGACACCAGTAAAATTATGACGCCATTGATCTAAATTATCATGAGGGATTGGCTGAGCGTCTATGCCATATTTTTCTATCAGGGGGTGTTTACTGCCATTTAATCTATGAATATCAAATTCCTGCTTAAGTAGGGCATCTACGGCTGAATTTAAGGCAAAAGGGAAGCCTGGTGGCCTGCCTACACCCAAAACCCTATCTAGATAAAAACAACGAGGACATTCTAAAAATAGGTCTATTTTACTTCTAGACAATTTAAATAGCTCTTTTGCCTTTGGATCATATAGACCTCTGGTACGTTGTGAGTTGTAGTATTGGGACATAAGTTTAAGTGGTTATTTCTTGAAAAGTTTTCTTATAGGTTAAATATTTTGGATTAATTGAGTATAGAAAACTAATTTTACCGGCCATACTTCTTAAATATTTGTCTTTATCAATACTATATCCATGCTCATTTAAAAAATTTTCCACTCCAAATTTTTTACATAAAAATAATTCTTTTCTCACTTTATCTCTGATAGCCTTATCAGCATTGGGCTGATAATTTATAGTCAATCCAGTGCATACCTGTTTTTGCTTACTATTTGTAAATTCTGTTTTATCATGATTTAGCTTAAAGCCAGACTGTTGAAAAATCTTGCAAATAATATTTTTAAATTTTTTTATTGAATGATCACCTGATATAGTTAAATCATCTATCCAAAATGAATGTTTTAATCCATAACGGCTTAATAATTTATTAAGGCGCATATCTACCTCAAACAAAACTAAACCTGATACTTTTGGACTTGTACCGAATCCCTGAGGAAGATGGGCATCAGCGGTAGTAAATTTAGTTAATATTCGAGCAACATCGGGACTACATTTTAAGAATCTATAAACTCGATAGACCACACGGTAATCGATACTTGGAAAAAAATTTGAAATATCAAAATTAGCAACATATTTCCTGCTAGCATGAATAGAAGCATTAGTCACTATAGATTTCCCGACTATACCCCCCTGAATACTATCTGGATAATTTATGTGGTCAAGTAGTTGATTAATTTTTCTATGTATAATCTTTAAATTATTATTACCTTCAAAAAATTTTCTGATTTTGATTTTACCATTTTTTTTAATAAGTTTTTTATCGAAAGTATAATAATTATTATCCATCCGATCAGCCATCTTAATTAAAAAATCATATGGAATTTCTAATTGCAATGCCAATTCATTAAGAGTATTTATATTCAATAGTTGGCGTTTTTTCACTTCTTAGTTTTTTTAATTTTAAATGTTCTTTCAGCAAATATTGTATGCGATTTACTCACCATTTTTTCTATCTGCTCTCTGATTTCTTTTTCTTCTTTTGTTTTACCTACTGGCAAATCTATTTTTTCCCAAATCAAAAGCACCAATGGAATATTTAATAATTTAGCTGTATTTTTGAGAAAATTAATACTAGGATCTTTTTTGTCGTTTTCGACCAGTGATATATAATTTTTACTGACGTTAAGTTTTTTAGCCAAATCATCCTGTCCTAACTTGTGATTAATCCGGCCAAATTTGATCAATTGTCCGATTGTGAGCATAAATTTTTGATTGTTATATTTTTATAGCCAATAATGGCGTTAGATTTTAACGGAGCCACTTGCTGACCATTTCTTTCATAAAAATTAATATCAGAGAAAATGTCTGCCTTACAAATTCTAAGCCAATTTTATTGTCTTTATATAAAGACAACATTTGCTTATTAATTCGCAAGGCGTCAGCAAGCAGGCCGAGAGCCTGCTGATCTTTAACCTTTAACCGCAAAATTTTTGACGTCAAATGGTTAAAATTTATCAGCAGGGCGATTACCCTATCTTTTTTGTTACTATTTGAATTTTTCATAAGCGTAAATTGTTAAAGTTAATAATCCGTAAACTGATTAACAATTCTGCTGCAAAATCCATCGCAAGCCAATTTCTGACTCTCGGCTCACTGGCAATAAATTGGCCTGCGACTTTTTAAGTGGCAGAACCGTTAAATAACCTAAATCGTAAAATTATATAGGTTATTATTGCCTAAAAATCAAGTAAATATTTATCTATCATTCACCTGTAGTCCAGTACAGTGAATAGCATATATTATTAATGACACAACATCATAATCAATTAATGCTTAACACTTATCTGAAAAAACAGAAAAATAAAATATCTGCCCGAGGCATTATGCCTTCTCTGTTTCCGAGAAGTAAGAGCTAACAGCTCTTTTCAATTGGGGGCTTTCGCCCGTGAGAGTCTGCTTGCTTTTAGTGGGTAATCATTCTCAATTGAGAATTTACTGTCAATGAGCTTCAGAGAGTAAATCACCCTCAATAATAAGCTTAACAGATATTAAAAAATAAGTCAACATAGTTTGACTTATAGTTATATTATTATAATTATAACTACAATAGAATATCTATATACAAAGTATTTTGCTTATAAACATCAGATTATTCAAATTTCTGGTATAAATTGTTTACTTTTTAGCGAAAATATGGCAGAATATATATACAATTATAATATCATATGGCAAAAAAGGATTACGAAAAATTGAATAAAGAGGATCTTATAAAAATAGTAGAAAAATTAGAAACTCGTAAAAAATATGGGCTTATCTGGGATGAAGAAAGGGTCAAAGAAAAATTTGAAAAAGACTCCGAAAACGCCCTACCTGTTCTTAAGGAAATTAAGTCTAAAGAGATAAAAACTGATGAAAAAAGCCCAAACAACATACTAATTGAGGGTGATAATTATCACTCTCTTTCAGTTTTGAATTTTACTCATCAAAATAAGATAGATGTTATTTATATTGATCCGCCATATAATACCGGGAATAAAGATTTCAAGTATAACGATAATTATGTGGATAAGGAAGATTCATATCGCCATAGCAAATGGCTTTCTTTCATGAGCAAGAGATTACGACTTGCAAAAAAACTTTTAAAAGAAACCGGTACTATTTTTATTAGTATTGATGATAATGAGCAGGCACCTCTCAAGATGCTGTGTGATGAAATTTTTGATGAAAAAAAATTTATTGCGAATATCGTGGTGCAGAGCAACCCTAGGGGTAAACAACAAATGGATATTGCAGTAACTCATGAATATTTATTGGTCTATGCAAAAGATGTAGAAAAGTTAAATTTTAAACATCAACAATTAACAGAGAAACAAATATCGGAATACAATAAGGAGGATGCTGTTGGTAATTATAGGGAGATTGGACTCCGAAAGAGAGGTGCGGCTTCAAGGCGAGTAGACGTACCAAATTTGTACTATCCAATTTATATTGATCCAAAGACGGGCAGAGTTTCATTAGAAAAAACAAAGAAATTTCTAGAGAAGGCTTTACCAATTTTAAGCACAGGAGAAGATGGTCGATGGAGATGGGGTAGGAAAAAATTTGAAGCCAAGAAAGATTTGCTTTTTGCAAGAATAGTGAACGGGGACAGATGGGATGTTTTTGAGAGAGATTATTTGAAAGATGATAAAACAACTAAACTTAAATCAGTATGGTTAGACAAAGAGTTAAATTATGAAAATGCAAAAGCAGAGCTAAAAAATATCTTTAACGGCATATCTCCATTTGATTATCCTAAGACTACTTATTTAATAAAAAAAATTTTAACAACTGCACCAGATGATAGTGTGATTCTTGATTTCATGGCTGGTTCTGGTACCACCGGCCAAGCTGTTTTGGCGGCTAATAGCATAGATGATGGTAATAGGAGATTTATACTGTGCACGAACAATGAAAATAATATATGTGCACAAGTTTGCTATCCTAGGCTCAAGAAAGTTATTAAAGGATATGGAACAAAAAAAGGTGAAAAAATCGAAAAACTAGGAGGAAACCTTAAATATTACAAAACCGCTTTTGTAAAAAATACCATTAGCCGCGATGAGTTAAAAACTAAAATTACCCAAGAGTGTACGGAAATGCTTTGCTTAAGAGAAAATATTTTTGAAGAGGTAAAAAAGACTAAGGCATATAGAATATATAAACAAAATGATAGGGTTCTTGTTGTATACTATGATCTAGAAAGAAATAAATTAGATACCCTTAAAAATAACTTAGATAAAATCAAAGGAGACAAAGTCTTATACTGTTTTACCCTAGATAGCCTGGGGCTTGATAAAAAAGATTTTATAAAATGGGATGACGTTCGTCTTGAACCAATACCACAAAAAATACTAGACGTCTATAAAAATATATATGAATATTAATCTAAAGGAATATCAACGCAATAAAGTTGATGAGCTACTTTCAAAGTGCTCAAATCTTTTAAGCTCTAAAGAAAAGGGTAAAATTTGTGTTTTCCAGTCTCCTACTGGATCTGGTAAGACTGTCATGACTGCCAAATTTATTGAAGAAATAACCAAAGAATTACCAGATGAAGATTTGTGTTTTATTTGGATAAGTATCGGTAAGGGTGATCTTCATATCCAAAGTAAGAATAGTCTTGTTAATATTTTTGATGGTTTTCCTAGAGTATCATTATTGGAAGATGAATTCTCTGGTTCTAGAGAAAGAATAACTAGAAATGAGGTTGTGGTTGTAAACTGGGAAAAAATAAGAAGTAAGGATAGTAAATCTGGGAAATGGAAAAATATATTAATGAAAGATGGAGAAAAAATAAATTTTAGACAAGTCTTAGAAAAAACCAGAGAACAAAGAAAGATAATTCTGATTATTGATGAAAGTCATATAGGCTCTACTGCCGAAAGAACAAATGAAATAAAAGAAATCATAAACGCTGATTTGACATTGGAAATGTCAGCTACTCCCGTACTTACTTCTAAGACAGATGAAATTGTAAAAGTAAGCCCGTCGGATGTTATAGAGCAAGGCATGATTAAAAAAGAAATAGTTATTAATGAAGATTTAGATAATTTAAGTACTAAGAAAAATCTTGATTCCCAAGACCTAGTATTAGAAGCAGCGTATCAAAAAAGAATAGAGCTTAAAAAATCATTTGCAAAAGAGGGATCTAATATTAATCCTTTGGTTCTTATACAAATACCAACTGCTGAGGCCGGTGAAGACAAAATAAAAGCTATTAGAAAATTTTTAGATAATAAAAATATAAACGAAAAAAATAGAAAATCAGCTATTTGGCTATCAGAGCAAAAATCAGATTTCCTAGATTGGGTAGCTGACGAAGATAGTGAGGT
>QZJA01000007.1 GCA_003599205.1 Candidatus Parcubacteria bacterium | reverse complement strand
CGAATTGTCAAACAAAACAGCTAACCTTTGCCCTCTTTGCCATTTGTTTTGTAAAGCAAAATGAGTCAACTGCAAACGATAATTATCCAACTCCTGATAATTTATTTCTCTATATCGCCCCTCCACCAAATAGCCCAGCGCTGTCTTGTCGCCATGCTCTTTGACAATGCTTTTGAATTTATCAATAATTGTCATAGGTATATGAATTTTAGCACAAAAAAAACAGAGTTACAACATAATAACTCTGCTCATGTCAACCATCAATTATGCTTTTTTATAAAATCAACCATCTTGGCAAAAACATAATCATTCCTCGTGCGCTGGAGCAAGCCGTGACTATTTTTGTCCAAAATATATATTTCCTTGTCCTCTAGCTCCAACTGCTGGAACAAAAACTCCGAACTCTTGGGCTGAGACACTTGATCTTTGCGGGAATGAATAATTAAAGTCGGTGTTTTGACCAACTTAGCTTTCTTTTTGGTTCGAGTATCTATCATGCGATAAAGGTCCGAAACGCTTTTAACCGGCACATAAACCCGACGACCCTCTTTTTTGAGCTGTTCTATCTCATCGTGAGTGAGCCAAGATTTTTTGTATCTTTTTTTGAAGCGCTTGGCAAAAGGCAGAGCAAAGCGTATCCATTTTTCACCACGCAAATACACAGAAATACCTAGAGAAATCAAGCCTTTCACTTGGGGATAATCAGCAGCCAAAGACACACAAACCGAAGCGCCTAGAGAATGACCAATTAAATAAATATTTTTGTAGTGAGGCAAGTTTTCCTGTAAAACTTTTTCCACTGAATCATGCCAAGCTTGGGCATCGGCTTGGCCAAAAATTTTGAAATTACGCCCATGACCAGCCAAAAGCACTGCCTCCACATCTACACCCTGACTAGCCAAATAATCCGCCAAATTATGCATGATATAAGGAGAGCTGGAAAAACCATGCACCAAAATAGCCAAAGTATCATTGTTTGGTTTAACCTTTACAACAAAAGGCTGTGCCCACTCAGACAGCCCGGCCTGATTGTAAAATTCCTTTTTAATTTCTTGCAATACCATAATTATTTATTGAACCTGTTTTTGATAAAATCTTGGTATTCCTCGTCCCCCTCCATCAGCTGTTGAATTTTTTCTCTGATCCAATCGGCCTTATTGATGCCGCTCTGCTTGTATTTCCAATTCAGATAATCGCCCAATTTGTGAGAAACTCTTAGTGTATATTTTATATTAAAAAATTCCTTGGTCTGACCATGTTCCAAACCACTAAAATAAGAAGCTAGAGACTCTGACCAATTTTTTCCAGCAAAAAATAAAATCTTCAAATTTTTAGCCAAAACTTTGTCATACTGCAAGTCGCTCAAATTTTTATCCACTTTGACACCTTCGGGCAAAAGACACAACACTTTTTTGTTTTGAGACAGAGCTGCCGCCAACAGATAGCCGGCTTGCTGATCCAGACTGTCACCATAGACTAGGAGCATATCAATCTTATCCAAAGACTGAAACTGCGAAGTATTTTTCTGCTGAGCCGGACTGGCAAGATTACTAGTAACAACCATGCCCACCTTCTTGAGGTAGTTCAGTATTTCTCGGCTCTTATCATCGGCCGTAACTATGTAAAAATAAATTTTCATCCCGTTAAAAATTTATATTGTTAATTATGTCATCTCGAGCGCCCGCCTAGACTCGCTAGGCGAGGCCGGTAGTCGAGAGATCTTAGATTTCTCCACTCCCTCACTACGTTCAGTCGGTCGAAATGACAGATGTAAATGACTTACTTACTCAGTCGAAATGACAGGTAGAAATAACATTTGTCATCTCGAGCGAAGTCGAGAGATCTATAAATCAAATTGACTTGATAAATCTTCCCAATTAGGATTTTCTTTAACTATTAAACCAATTTTCTTTTCTCTTCTCCATCTTTTTAATTGTTTTTCTCTCTCAATAGCAACATCTACATCCGTTGTATGCTCAAAATAAACTAAATTATGTGTCCTATATCTTTTAGAAAAACCTTCTATTAAACCTTTTTTGTGTTCTAATGTTCTTCTTTCTAAATTATTAGTAATTCCAATATATAAAACTTTTGATCGGCTCGCCATTATATAAACATAGTAATTGTATTCTCTCATAAGGCTAGATTTCTCCATTCGCTACGCTCAGTCGAAATGACAGGCAGACACTACGCTCAGTCGAAATGACAGATGTAAATGTCTTGTTTACTCAGTCGAAATAACAGGAAGAATCATCATATAAACTCTCCAATTATATTCTGTTGCATAACTTTGGCAAAATCAGATACTTTCTTTTTGTTGGCCAAAGCCCACATCATTTTGAGCAAAACAGCGTTGTAAGTACAGCCACTTACAGCTATTGCTCCTTTGACTGCTGAAACAGCCGAATAATTATACAAAACAACTGGCAACTGCCAAGTAGCTATTTGCTTTTGCTTATCTTTATCCAAAGCTTGATAGGGGCCGACTCTTATCAAAATAGCCTGATATTTGTCCAACATGTTTTTATCAAAATTCCAGGGCACGCCCGGCAAGTCCTCAAAAGTAAAAACTCTAGCACTAATTTCCCGATATATTTGTGTACTCTGAGCTGGCAAAGACAAGCCAGAGCGCAAATTAATACCAAAATCAACTCGCCCCCAAAAATCATCGTCAATACTGTCAAACAAATTCACCTGGCCCTTGAGATCAAAAATGGCTTTGGTAGCAGCTATCAATCTAGTGCCAAACAAAATTGCTGCTCCTGGCAAGGGTTGATCAGCAATTTGCATAGCGTTTATCAAATTGGTTCTCAAGGCTAGCCCCCCGTGTTTTTGGCTCAACTGAGAAATGATGTTTTTTTTGTCAGAAAAGGTAGCGCCACTGACATAGGAAGAAGTAAAAATTATACTCCGATCAAAATGCTGTAACAAAAAATTGACAGCCAAAGCTGTATTGATCAGTTGATCAATTTTGCTTACCACTACAAAGCCATCATATTCCAAAATATTATTATCAATTGCTCTGGCAATATCTTCCCAGGTTTTGGCGCAAACATTTTCATCTTCAGGAAGAATTAGCTCCGTTTCTATATCAGCCAAAATGCTTAGCTCAGGCATTTGTTTTTGCCAAGCATAAATATCATCTTTTTTTTCTACACTAAAAACTTGACCTTGTTTATCCAAAATACAAGTGCCACCAGCTAAGAGCAATAAAATTTTCTTTTTTTTCTTGGCCATACTAAATCTATCTTTCTTTATTGGAAGTGAGCAAATAAAATACGTAAGCATTCATAAAAGCTGTAAATATTGGACCAAAACCAATATATTTAAAATTACCAAAATAACAAAGTAATAAATCAAAATAAACACCGAACACCAATCCTATTATAATAGTAATCGACAATATTTTTATCTTACTTTTCAAATGAATCTCTAAATCATGCATTCTGCTAACCAAAAAATAAACACCAAAAATTACTAATAAGAAAAAAAATAAACTATAAATTAAATAAAATGGTTTATAATAATCAATAGACCAAAAGGATAAGTCTATGCCCCTTTGAAAATTAATTATGTGTAATTTAGAATATATCAATATCGTAATAATAATTACAAAAAATAGAATAAAAATATTATTGTATACTTTAAAATTTTTAATTTTATATGGAAAATATACTGTAAAGTAAAATAAAGATACAGCTATACCAATAGCCGCAAGATAAGCTGTCCTATAAAATATTTCCGCTACTGCATTATCAGATAAAATGATAGACAATAACAGTGTCACTGCCCACAAAAAATTAGACAAGGTCAGCAAACCAAAATACAAATTAATCTTGTTTTTTATTCCGCGGGAAAAAACAATAATACTCATTATCAAGTTGATTCCTCCCGCTATAAGTAAAGTAATATTTTGCCAAATCATATTTTTATACTAGTTGTTTTTTATTTTTCTTAGAAGAAAATATATAATAAAAAGCAACAAAATTTATAAATAAAGTAAACAAAGGACCTAAATGAATCCATCTAAAATCTCTGGAATAAGCCACAAATAGATTAAAATATGACCCAAAAACTGTTCCTATTATAACCGCTATAATAACAAAACCCAGCTGAGATTTTGCTATTCCTTCTGCTAACTTATATTTTTTTATTAGATTTATGATTGTTACAAAAACCATAAAAATTAACAATATGACATACATAGAATAAAAATCAATTCTATAATATCCCAAATGTTCTGGTTCCTTTACTACATTTAATACAAAAAAATCGTAAAAATATGTAGTAAAAATAATAATAATTACTGTTATTATATTAATTAACCATCTATACAATCTAGATAATACGAACGTTTTGTAAGGAAACTCCAATGAAAAATAAAATAAAAAAATAATTACAAGCCAAGAAAATGTATAAGGTAAGCTAGAAAATAACCGCAAAATCTCAATAGAACGAGCTAAATTAAAAACTGCCAAACTCCCTGCCCACAAAAAATTAGAAAAGGTCAGTAAGCCAAAATACAAATTAATCTTGTTTTTTATTCCGCGAGAAAAAACAATAATACTCATTATCAAGTTGATGAGGCCGGCAATAAGTAAAATAATATTTTGTATACTCATATAAAGCTTTTATTTATTAACACTAAAACCTATACTAAAACTCAAAAAAATTCAAGGCCTAGGCTTTTTTGGCCATTGCCTGCTGATACAGTAGGAGACTGCCAACCGCAATATCCAAATACTGATTCACTCTATGCAAAAAATTGATCTGCTGAATTGACAAAAGCTCTCGGTCATTGTCCAGAAGCAAGACCCCTAAAAGCTGTTGATTGTAAAATATAGGCAGTGCCACATCCACCTGTTTGGCCTGAAGCTCCTGCGATAGCTGAACATCTGTCTTAAAATAATTTATCTCCGCTGTATTGATCAGCTCTTTGACAGCGCTCAGGTGCTTGAGTAGTTCGCTACTATCCCAATTAAGCAAACGCTCCCCCACGGGAAAAACCTGATAAAAAACTTTGGGGTTATCTTTTTTGGCTAGATAAATAAATATTTCACTAAAATCAATCACCCGTCCGATTTCTTTGACCAAGTTGGCAAACAAAACATTCATGTCCCGACTGGAGCGCAAAATCTCGGCTATTTTGTCTTCTGAACGAGCAATATCTCGACTAGGATCAAGCAAAAATGAAACCACAAGTTTTGAAACTAATCTAAATACCAATGGTGCCGTCAAACCAACAAACAACAAAAATATCAAAAAATTATTTTTTGCCGTCAAATCAATCTTGACCAAATAATTCAAAGTCAAGGTAAAAAGATAAAAAATAAATCCTGTAACAAAAAGTCTTGCTAAATCTATCAAGACTCTATAAATAGAAATTTTAAAATCAATAAAACGATATTTAAATAAAGCGTAAGTGACAATGAAACTAAAAATTACTGCACTATTTACTCCCAAAAAATAATAACTATATTCTCCCAAAATCGGTAAAATCACATTGAAGCTAACAGCCGCTATAGTTGTCAAAGCAGTGGCTATAAAAATATAATCAATCTGTCGCTGAACAATTGCTCCGGCTTTTTTTCTATTTTTTATCAGTACTACTAAACCCCAAGACATCAAAGACACAAAATATATAGCAAAATAAAAATATAAACCACCGGGGCTATAGTTCACTTGGGTATCTGTGGTTGTTATATTTTTCAAATTAAAATCACTAAAGACAAAGGGTGACATCAAAATCGCCGGTAGCCACCAAAATAATTTTTGCCAAAATTTAAAATGACTCCATTTGTCAAACAACAAATAAACCAGCCAAATAAAGGCTGGGGCCAAATAAAGTACTGGCAGAAGTCCAGCTCTAACACTCCAGATAAGATAAGGACTGTCCAGTAGCCAAAGCACATTGGCCAGCTCAGTTGACTGCCACAAAACTAAAAGTAGCACCATCACAAAGATGGGCCACTGCCTGAGCTTGTGTTTGTTGCTCAAAATAAAAATTAGCAGAGAAAAATTGACCAGCCAAACACCTATTAACACCAATGTAGATAAACTAATCATTAGAGCCGTTTAAAATTAAAAGCCGTCTATCTATACTATAGTATTTTAGAGGGTCTTAGTCAACAATAAACCCCGTCAAAGACGGGGTTATTTTTTATTTATACTATTTTCAAAAAATGTCTCTTGCCCTTTTTTAATACATTTCCAGGAGACAAAACAATATCAAAATCTGATATTTTATTATCATTTATACTTATACCACCTCCCTGGATGAGCCTCCTAGCATCTCCTTTACTGGCGGCAAATTTAGCCTCAATCATGACATCTAGTATGTTCATTGATTTTGGCGACAGTTCCGGCATATCTTCTGGAATCTCTTTATTCTGTATTATTGATATAAACCTTTTTTTAGCTTCCATTGCCTTGTCGCTACCCCAAAAAAATCTAGTAATTTCTGAGGCTAGTTCCATCTTTATATCTCTAGGATTAACACTACCTAATGATAATTGACTCTTATACTCAAAAACTTTTGCCATTGATACCCTAGTACAATGTTCAAAAAAAGTTATTATCATATCATCTTTCATCTTCATAACCTTGCCAAACATATCATTTGCCTCATCCAAAAAATTTATAGTATTGCCCCAGCTAGAACTCATCTTCCTACCATCTAATCCTTCAATTATATTGGTCATCAATATATCCTGCGGTTCCTGTCCATAATGCTCTTGCATATTACGGCCAGCCAATAAATTAAATCTCTGGTCATTGCCTCCAAGTTCAACATCAGACCTTACCATTACCGAGTCATAACCCTGCATTAGTGGATATAATAACTCTTTAAGAGAAATCCTATTACCTTTATCAAGACGATCTTTTATGTTTTTCCTAGCCGTAAACTCTGCTAGAGAAAACCAATTTGCCTGCTCACCTATTTCTTTATAAGTCAATTTGCCAAGCCATTCCGAATTATACCTAATCTCCACTTTATAAATATCCAAAACTTTGGCCACTTGGTCTACATAATTTTTTAAATTTTCCTTTATTTTTTTGTCTGTCAAAACTGGCCTCTCCGACTCTTTATCACTAGTGTCTCCTATTGTACCTGTAAAATCACCTACAATAAAAACTATTTTGTGCCCCAAATCTTGGAAATCACGTAACTTCAAAAGAGGTACCAGTCTGCCCAAATGAATATTTGGACTTGTGGGATCAATACCCAATTTAATCCTGAGCTTCTTTCCCAGTTTTAATTTCTTCTTTAGGTTATCAACATCTATGATTTCACTAACACCACGAGTCAATAATTCTTCAATTTTTTCTTCTTTACTAAGCTTCATAAAATGCTTGATTTATTACTTTTTTCAGCCTACAATAAGACTTCTTTTTATCTTCTAAGCTTATATCATTAAAAGTTTTTGTCCATACCCATTTATAATTTTGGCAAAATTCAAACCAATCACAGCTCTCATTACTACAACCAACTTTAGGGTAGCTTTTTTCTATCTGATTATACACTAAATTAAGTTTTCTATCTACAGAATCGTTTTTATTTAAGCTGTACTTTCTATTATATATATCTAGCTCTAAAAGATATTGCTCCAGACCAGAATAAGAAATCTCAGGAGATATATAGGGGAACAAAACTAACTGTGTTTTATTATAAAATTCTTTAACTATTTTCTTTATATTTTTATATAAATCTTGGTACTCCTGCTCACTAGGGATTTCAAAAGACTGAAAATTTAATTCACTTATAACAGGTATAACCCCTAATTTATCATAAAAATATTTACATATATTATACAAATTTTTAAAGTCTTTATTTCTTACAATACAAACTCCTGGGATTATAGGCAATTCTTTACTATTAAATCTTTTAATTTTATCAATTATCAAATCGGGATTTGGTGCTCCAGGGTCAGAATCTATTGGATTCTCTATAGAAACTAATAAATTTTTTATTTTATGTTTTTTAGCTTCTTTAATCCACCTATCATTTATAGCCAACCCATTAGTCAATATATATGGTTTAATACCAATAGTTTTATAACCACGATCCACTAAGTCAAACAATCTAGTGCCCAGAACCAATGGGTCTCCTCCCGAAAATCTAAATTGAAATAATAAATTTTTACTACTTTTAAAATATTTTTTTAAATCCTTTAAAAATAATAAATATAGATCATATGTTTCATCGTCTATATCCAAAAACAATTTATCTTTTTTTATACTTTTGTCCAGACCATAGAAATGACAATAGGTGCAATTAGCATTGCACCTATTAGTCACTATAATGCTAAAACTAAGTATAGTTGGCTTTTCAAACATAACTCTCTAACAAGAGTCGGTTGAATATCCTAACTCCCTTACATTGTCTTTAGCTCTTGAAACTTTCTTCTTCAAAGCTAAGGCTTTTTTTGAAGTGTTTTTTGCTTCCTTCATAATTCTTATATTTAAACTGATTAGATATAAACGACGGCTATCCCAATAGACGGCTCCATTAACATAGACGTCTTAATAATAACAATTATTTAAAAACATGTCAAAAAAAAATTCCCTCTCTTTTACAAGAAGGAATTTAAATTTTTATACTTTAATTATAAATTTTAAGCTAATTTTCCAAATTTTTCTTGGTAAGAATTGAGTATTCTGCCTGACTTGAAATCGGGCTTTAATGCTTGCAAATCTTTATACAAGATTCTATCATCCTCCAAAACTTCTACTCTGACTCGGATCATATCAAACAAGAAGCGACTTCCTTCGGCCATATGCTCTGGCCCTCTATAATCCAAAGCTTGAGCAGCGAGCATAGCTTCCATAGTCAAAATATCAAAAACATTATTGATTATTTCTCTAGCCTGACGAGCGGCAATAGTACCAAAGCTGACGTGATCTTCGGAGTTGGCTGAAGTCGGGATAGAGTCCACACAAACAGGATGAGCCAAGACTTTATTTTCTGCTACCAAGGCAGCCGAAGTGTACTGAGCTATCATGTAGCCACTATTTAATCCCGCTCGCTCTGAGTCAGTCAAAAATGCCGGCAAGCCTTCGCTGTTGGCGATATCTAGCATCTTGGCCTGACGACGTTCAGAAATACTACCCAATTCTGCTACGGCTATAGATAAAAAATCCATAGCGATAGATATTGGCTCACCATGAAAATGCCCAGCTGAGACTGCTTCGTTGTCATCATTGAAAATAAGCGGATTATCAGTAGTAGAATTTATTTCTATATCTACTACCTTTCTGACGTGAGCAATAGAATCTTTGACTGCCCCCTGTACTTGAGGAGCACAACGCAAGCTATATGAATCTTGGACTCTTTCCTGACGATTGTAACTAGAAATTATTTTACTGTCATGCAAAATACTGTACACATTTTTGGCACAGTCCATCTGGCCACGATGTGGACGCAACTTGTGCACCCGCTCTTCATAGGCCGCTAAGGTGCCGGCTAAACCTTCTAGACTAAGAGCCAAAACCAAATCATATGACTTGGACAAAAGTTCAGCATCATAGACATTGAGACAAGCAATGCCAGTCATAAATGAAGTACCATTATTCAAAGCCAAGCCTTCTTTGGCTTCCAAAACTATTGGCTCAATACCGTTGGCTTGAAGAATTTCTTCTGAAGACTGACGCTTGCCATCAACTATTACTTCTCCTTCACCCATAATAACTAACATCAGATGTGACAAAGGTGCTAGATCACCAGAAGCGCCAACCGAACCCTTGGCCGGCACATAAGGATAAATACCATAGTTAAGTAGATTGATAAGTGCTTCAATAACTACTGGCCTAATTCCCGAGTGACCGTGTGATAGAGAATTTATGCGAATCAAAATAGCGGCTCTGACAACTTCCTCAGAAAAATATGAACCCGTTCCAATAGCATGGCTACGGATAAGATTTTTCTGTAAGGTCTTTACATCATCAGATGAAATAACTTTATTTTTAAACATACCAAAACCAGTAGTAACTCCATAAACTATCTTTTCACCATCAACAATGTCGTCCACTACTTTTCTAGCTTTTTCAATGTTCTTAATTGTCTTTTTGGACAAAGAAATCTTAATGTTTTTGTATCTAGCTACTTTGACCACATTCTCAATTGTCAGAGGACGATCACCAATAACTAGCTCATGATGACTTGGTTCCATAAAATTAATAGTTAATATTAATGGCTTTAGTATGCTATAAAATATGACAATTGTCAATCATTTTATTTTACAAAAAAATTGACAAATTTTTATAATAAAGTAATAATGGCTAGTAAATCCCCCGTCCCTTGAAACTCCAAACCTCAGAGAGGAGGTGAAAAAAATGAAAACCCCCTATGTCGTCTCCCAAGATGCTTGCGACCTGCTCAGGCAGGCCGGCATCATTGCTCCTAGCGAAGCGCAAGAACTGATTGAGATCGGTCTTACCAGGATCCTGCAGACTGTTTTTCCGGAAAACGAAATCCACTTTATCTCCAACGAAGCAATGACTGCTAGTCTGGCGGAAATGGTGTCCCGAAGCCCCCGACCCAACATTTGGCAGAACCGCACTTATCGCGGCTCTCACACCCCCGCCCACACCATCGAAGTCACCAGAGCTGTCCTGCCCGACGGAAAAAGTACGCCCGGACTGACCAGTCGGCACCAGTACCTGTCTACCCAAGAGCAGATTGCCAGGATTCCTCCTGGAGACTATACCCTGATTGACGATGTCATCTTCTCCGGAGTGAGTACCATGGATTTGGTCAATCCCCTGAAGAAGAAAGACATCAACATCAGGGAAGTCATTGCCTGCATCGTTATCAGCAAAGGTCACGAAATCATTTCCAACTCCGGCATCAAAGTGTCGGGAGTCCTCACCTACGAAGACGTGATCGATGAAGTCTGCGAACGCGACTTCGTCATCGGCATCCCCTACGGAGGCCGAGCTGTTGTCGGCAAACCGGTCAGGAGATCCATGCACTATGTCTTGCCGTGGGGCAAGCCTAAGGACTGGGCCTCCATCCCGCCGGAACACGTCGTTCCTTTCTCCAAACAGTGCCTTGCCCTTTCTATCAATTTCTGGGAGATGGTTAATCCCCAGATCAAACTGTCTGAGGTTCCTCAGCTGCCTGTCAGCGCGCCTGACGATGATACCACTTTGGTGGACTATCTTCATCAGACGCTCAAGCAGTTGTAGCGCGAGCAATCAAAAAAGCCGTAGTGACTACGGCTTGTTTTTATCTAGAAAATATAAAAATTATTTTTTATTATTTTTATCAAAGATGACCAATCCATCAAGAGCTGTCTGGATTGCTCTTTCCAAACCTTTGGCAGCATTAGGCGATTCTTCTAAATGATAGATTAAATCTGGATCGTCAACAATTTTATTTAAAGGCTCTAAAGTATTTACCGCCAAGACAGCACCAGCTTTCAAACCACGCAAATGAGCAATCAAAAATACAGCCGAACATTCCATCTCGGAGCTTATTACTGGTGAAGGCCAGACAGACATTCTCTTGTCTTTGAAGATATTACCCCATCTCAACATATTATCTAAATGTTCATAAAAAGCATCATGAGTTCTATTGATACCGACATGATGCGGTATTTTATTTTCTTTGGCTGAAGCTATTAAGCTATTTAAGATATCAAGATCAGCTACCGCTGGAAACTCAGGAGCAATATATTCCTTGGTAGTCCCCTCTGCTCTAATGGCGGCTGTTGGTATGATTATATCACCATAGTCCACGCCTTCTTTTAAAGTACCACAAGTACCGATTCTGACAAAAACCTCAGCACCAATGTTGGCCAACTCTTCCAAAGCAATAGCAGCTGAAGGACAGCCCATACCGGTTGAAGTAACTGTTATGTCCAAACCTTTATAAGCCCCTCTATAAGTGAGCATCTCTCTATTTTCTGCTACTTTCTCAGCTTTATCAAAAAATTCAATTATCTTCAAAACTCTTTTAGGATCTCCTGGCAATAAGACATATTTTGAGACATCTCCCTCTTGGCATTTTAGATGTGGTTGTAATGACATAAATTTATAAATAATTATTAACTATATAATACCATATTTTTTATTAAAAGACCCGTAAAATTTACGGGAGATTAGATCTTGGCAATACGAGCAAGCAAGTGTTCGACACCTCTGGTGAACTCTTTGTTTGCTGGCGCCACTAATTCTGGCTGGCAGTGACTTTTGTACTCAGCAGATGCGTTGCCGACAGCGCATTGCAAGATAGATTCATCGGCCATAAAATCGCCCATACTATCACCGATCATGTATATCTGACTATCAGGAAACATCCGCTTGATATCATCAATGGCCCAGGACTTACTAGCTCCTTTTTCGTGAAGGATCATGATGCCATAGTCGTGGTTTATATCTGGTTGAGATAGGTATGGTCTCATGCCGATTTCGTCAACTATTGACAATACGAATTTGGAAACCAATTCGCTCAGATCATTATTAATCACCAGACGGCGATCAACCAGCTTGCGAAAAAGACAGGCAAAGCTGACCATGCGCAGCGAATTCAAGATCACCCAGTCGCTGTCGGGGCTATCTATCTCCCCTACATCACGAACGAATGCCGTCGGGTCGCAAATCAAAAGACGAATCTCAGGAAAAGCTAAGCGAATACGATTGACGACCAAGGAAAATAGCTTGGACCAGGGATCGTTATCCCTTAGAAAAATAGTCTTGCCCTGATAAGAGATAACGCCTCCGAGCTCGGATATGATAGGACCGCGCATGCCGAAATCAGTTGCCCATTGCTGCATCCTCAACATTGGCGAATCGGAATTGAGACCAATCAACATATCATCGCTTTGAAAAGACAAAATAGAGTCAAAAAAATCAGGACTATTTGGCTTATAATCAACTCCAACGATTGTCTTATCCACGTCGCACAAAACTAACTTTCTTTTCTTCGCCATTTATTGCTCCTTTCACTGACCAAACTTAAATGTACAGGTGCCATTATAATACAAAAAAATACCGCCGTTTGTCAATTAATTGACAAATTTTTATAGCAAGGCAATAATAGCCAACACCCCCCGTCCTTTAAAACGCCAAACCTCGAAAAGGAGGTGAAACATGAAAAACGACCCCAGTATTTTCACTTTTGACGGTCAACAAGCTGGCCCGACTGTTACTATCATGGCCGGCGTTCACGGCAACGAAATCGGCGGTATTCTAGCCGCTGTCCGTTTGATATCACTCCTCAAGACGCGCCAACTAGTCATAAACTCCGGTAACCTCAATGTTATCTTTGCTAATATCGCTGCCATCGGACAGAACCAGCGTCAAATCCAACTCAATCTCAATCGCGCTTTCCGCTCCAACGATACCTACACGATCGAAGAACTCATGACCTATGAAGCTGAGCGTGCTCGGCGACTTATGCCCTATTTGTCCGAAAGTCACGCCCTACTTGATCTTCACTCCAGCATGAACCCCCAGAGCACGCCTTTTATCATTTGTGAGCCACACTCTTACCCGATCGCTGCCAAGCTACCTGTTGGCATCGTCTCCCGCGGCTGGGATGTGATTGAAGCCGGCGGTACTGACTACTTCGTCAACCAAAATCCGCCTGGTCGCAACTTCGGCATTTGTATTGAATGCGGTTTCCACAACGACCCTAAAGCTCCCGATCGCGCTTTTGAAGCTGTTATGATCTTCCTAGCGGAATTCGGTTGCATTGATCTGCACCCGAATTATCCCCCGACTCAACTCCAACAAAGGCGCATCTGGGCCAACCATATCCACAAGACCGCTACTAACTTCCACTTGGCAAACGAATTCGCCGACTTCCAGCCTATTGCTACTGGCACTTTGCTTGGTCACGACGGCGACCAAGAAGTCCATGCTGAGCAAGACTGCGTTATCATTTTCCCTCACGACTGTAAGAAACCCAACGAGGAAGCCTTTATCCTAGGCGTAGAAGAATAAGCGAAATCCCATCAATGATGGGATCTTTTATTTTCCTTTTTATCTAAAAAAATAGGTCTTGCCGAAGCAAGACCGTATAGATGGGGGGTACGACGGGATTCGAACCCGTGACAAGCGGAACCACAATCCGCTGCTCTGCCAACTGAGCTACGTACCCCTCTAATTCATTGAAGGTGCCTGTGTGCTTATATTCCCCTGATATTAGCACACATCTGTTTTCTGTCAACCCTTTCCTGTTTGCGGGTAAGCAAGTTCTTGATTGCCACCTGATTGGCGGCGAACTCCTCGAGGCCGATGATGACCGCGAACTGGGCGCCACGCTTGGCAGCATAGCCGAGCTGTCCGCCGATACTGGTTTCCGTGCCCATGTAGAGCTCGGTCCTGAGACCTTGGCTTCGCAGTTCAGCTGCCGCCTTGACCCCCTCGAAACGGAGGCTGTCTTCGGGACAGATGACCACAACTTCGGGTCGAACCACAGCTTGGTCGCTGAGCAGACCAAGCTTTTCCATGGCCGTGAAGAGCCGGTCGACACCGACCGAAGCTCCGGTAGCCGGAATGCTCTGCCTACTGAAACGAGACACCAGGCCGTCGAAACGACCGCCGGAAAAGACCGAGCCGAACTCGGGAAGATCAGTGAGCAGGGTCTCGAAAACCGGACCGGTGTAGTAGCCCAGACCTCGGGCCACGGACAAGTCCAGCGTCCAACGCTGAGGATCCACACCAGCGGCTTCAACACCACGCACGATCTCCTGGAGTTCCCGCAAACCAGCAGCAGCCTCGGGAACATCTCCCATGAGCTCGCTGAGCTGCGACTGGATCTCCTGGTTGTCGCCTCGGATGTTGATGAAGTCCACCAGCTTGCCGACGACGTCAGCGGAAAGACCAGGACTTTCGTCCCACTCGTTGACCGGCTCGGTCATGAGTTCTTTCCTGACGCCGTCAAGACCGATCTTGTCCAACTTGTCCAGAGTCCTGAGGACCGAAGTGACCTTGGTCGGATCGAAACCGGCGTAGTACGGCAGAGCGTTGAGGATCTTCCTGGTGTTGACCCGAACCATGAACTTGACGACTGAGAGTCGCCGCATGACCAGGTAGATCATGTTGATGATCTCAACGTCAGCCAGGAGGCTGGGACTACCGACAGTGTCGGCATCGAGTTGAGCGAACTCACGGTAGCGACCAGCCTGGGGCTTTTCGCCGCGGAAGACACGGCCCATCTGCCAGCGCTTGAACGGCTTGGGCAGTTCCGGATACTGAGCGACCACTCGGGCCAGAGGCACAGTCAGGTCGAACCTGAGCGCCAAAGGATCCCGATTCTTGCTCGGATCCTTGATCCGGAAGATCTGCTTGCTGAACTCGGGGTCGCCCCCGGTCAGGACTTCTTCGCGCTCCAGCATCGAAGTCTCGAGTGGCACGAAGCCGAACATCTCGTAGACACCGATCACCTTGGCGACGATATCCTGTCTCTGGGCCGCCTGTTGAGGCAGCAAGTCGCGGACACCGGCGGGGCATCCTGGTTTAATGATCCTATCACTCATGAAGACACTTCCTTTCAGGCTTGTCTCGAGGTTGATTGACTTGGTTTTAAGGTGCTTGCTTGTTACACTACTATAACACAGGAATATACAATTTTTGTCAACAAAAGTCAAGCAAAAGAAAAAAGCGGACGTCCCCTGGGTGCGTAAGGGGTACTATCAATCTGTGCGAGGTCTCTCAGGAGGAGAGGTTCACAGACTTCAAGTCGGTCCCGAAGGACCACGTCCGCCAATATTGGTACTGGGGGAGGGAGTTGAACCCTCAACCTTCCGGCAAGCCGGTTGCTCTATCCTATTGGAGCTACCCCAGGTCCTTTGTTTTTTCCAAACGAACTCTCAGATACAATCGCTATAATACCATAATATCCAAAAAATGTCAACAATAAACACACCACCAATTAATCTTTAAAAACTCTGACAAAAATAAAAAACAGCCGGCGTCAGCCGGATGTACAAAATAAATTAATTATTCCAACCAATTATAAATCGCCTTCTGCCCAGCAGAAGTATCCTGAACTTCTACTTGCCAAGCTACTAATTTGTCTCTCAATTGATCAGCTCTTGCCCAATCTTTATTTTCACGAGCCACTTCCCTCTCCTTCAACAAAATCTTTGCTTCTTCTGGCAGATCCAAAAATCTCTTTCTCAAAGATTCAAGATCAAAACCAAGGACCTCATCCATTTTCAACACAGTAGCTAATTTTACTTTATCCTCAAGCTTGCTTTCCAAAACTTTTTGTAAAACAGACAAAGCTCTAGCTGTGTTAAAATCATCTGCTAAGGCAGTATAAAATTCTGCCAAAAATTCTTTACTAGCCTTGGCTTTAGCTTGATCAAAAAAAGCAATACTGCGCAAAATATTTTTTAATCCTGCCTGAGCTGCACTCAAGGCTTGCCAAGAAAAATTATGCGGTTTGCGATAATTATTTTGCAAAATAAAATAACGGAAAGACATGGGTGAATATTTTTTTTCTTCCAAATCAGACAACTTGATAAACACTCCAGCTGACTTGGACATCTTGCCGCCTTCATATCTCAAGTGCTGATTGTGTAACCAATAATTAGCCTGCAACTTACCGGTAAATGCTTCTGACTGAGCCATTTCATTGGGATGATGGACTGTCATGTGATCCACTCCGCCAGTATGGATGTCAAAGGTATCACCCAGCTCCATTCGGCTCATGACTGAACACTCCAAATGCCAACCAGGGAAACCCTTGCCCCAAGGTGAATCCCACTCCATATCACGTTGAGAATTTTGCGGTGAAAATTTCCAAACCGCAAAATCATTAGCATTTTTCTTTTCTGGATTTTTGGCTACTCGCGCACCCTCTTGTTGTTCTACTTCGGCCAAATTAGCTAGCCGACCATAATCAGCAATCTTACTAGTATCAAAATACATACCATCACTAGTTTTGTACAAATAACCTTTTTCATCCAAAACTTTGGCAAAATCAATCTGCTCTTTGATAGTATCAGTTGCCCGCAAAAACTTTGTCGGCGATAAAATATTTAATTCCGCTATATTTTTTTGGAAAACTTCAATAAAATAATCAGCTACTTCCCAAGCAGTTTTTTTCTCTCGACGCTTAGCTGTCTCAATCTTGTCCTCACCCTCATCAGCGTCAGACACTAGATGACCAACATCAGTCAAATTCATAATATGTTTGACTTGATAGCCCTGGGAAAGTAAAAAACGCTTGAGCACATCCCAGATGACATAAGCTGAAAGATTGCCAATATGAGGATAATCATAAACTGTCGGCCCGCAAGTATAAAGGCCAACTTTATTTTTTTTAATGGGTTTGAACTCCTCTTTTTTGCGGCTTAAACTGTTTTGGAAATATATTTTCATGAGTATATTTTAGCATTTTTTTGTATAATTTAAAAACCCCCGCTTAAACGGGGGTTTTATTTTTAAAACATTATTCTAAAACATCATTTATGTCCTCACTAGGACAATAAACAAACTTATGGGTATGATCTTGAAAATATGACCAAACTCTTCTGTTGGTTAATGCCCAATCCACATCATTTTCTCCAGGATAATACCACTTTGGTGCCCAAGCACCGCTATACCATTGGATCTTATATTTTTTTATTTCTGGATGAGTTGAAATATCTAGACCAAGATCATTCCAATGAGTATTGCCCAGTCGTTCTCGCTCAATCAACTCTGGATCTTCACCACCGGCACAAGTAATATCGGACATATCATCATTGATAGTCTGACACCATTCAACCTGATGGGTATGATCATCAAAATATGACCAGACTCTTCTATTTGGATCCACCCAATCAATATCATCAACTCCCTTGGTATACCAAGGTGACCAATAACCACTAAACCATTGTATCCTATATCGAGTAATAGTCGGATGAGCTGAAATATCTAAACCAAGATCCTGCCAAGCTGTACCACCAGCAGCTGACCTAGTATCAACCACTACATTATCACAAGTATCTTCTGGTTCTGGATACTCCTGATCAGGACATTCTCCTAAGGCATCGCCGTGATTTAAGTGAGCTTCCAATGCTTTCTGCGAAATTTTCATTGTCTGAGGGTTATTGGCATTGCTAGTTATCGGCTGATGACAAATAACAACAAAAGTCTCATCTTCTTCTATGGGATTATACTGCGATACTCTTGTTTCTGGCATTTTTAATTCTTCGCCTAACTCGTATTTTTCTTTTATCTGTTTAACTTTTACTACACTTTTTTTATCTAAGTTATTTTGTCCATAAGCATAAGGTTTTACCTCTCTCTTCTTGCCATCTTGGATAAGAAATAATTCGTCGGTCTCTTCTTCATTGACCAAGGTACCTTCGGGCAAATTTTCTTCAGAAACCTCTTCTTGAGTATTGGTGTAGCTGGTAGAAAAAATACCAGGATCTACGTCCTCAACATTTTTGCTCCAACCTTCGCCATAAAGCTTTTCCGCTGTAGCCTCATCGGGTATATGAAACAACTCGCCACCCTCGCCGACTGCATAAACCTTGGCAGTATTAGGATGAGTAATCAACTTGCTACCAGGCTGAACTGTCACTATGCCTCCATCATCATAATTATCAAGCTCGGCTAGCTCTACTTCTTCCACTTGGCTAAAATCATCATGCCAAGTGCCATATGTCTTGGCATCAGGGAAAACATACTTTTTGCCGTCTGAGCCAATCTGATACACAGCCGCTCCTTGACGTCCTTTGACTTTGATAAGCTTGCCTTCTTCGTAGCTTTGTTGCTCATTAGCTGACTGGCCAATGTTTACATAAAAGCCAAAAGAAAAGACAAAAACTACCAAAACCAAACTTTTGATAATTTTTTTACTCAATTTCATAGCGCTATATTTAAATTTATTAAATATTAGCTAATTTGGCTAATCATTTCTACCAAACGGACAGAATAGCCCCATTCATTATCATACCAAGCAATAATTTTGACCATATTGCCGCCAACTACCTTAGTGAGTGACAAATCAACTATTGATGAGCGTTCATCACCGATAAAATCAGAAGAAACTACTGGCTCATCAGTTACTCCCAAGATGCCGTTGTATTGCTTACTCTTTGAAGCAGTAATCAGAGCATTATTAACTTGTTTTACAGTTACATCTTTTTTGAGCACAAAAGTAAAATCTGACAAAGACACTACTGGAGTTGGTACTCTGATAGCCAATCCATCAAACAAGCCTTCCAGCTCTGGAATGACTTTAGCGGTAGCCACCGCCGCGCCAGTACTGGTGGGCACAATATTTTGAGCAGCACTTCTGCCACGACGCGCGTCTTTGTGCGGACCATCTACTAAACTCTGATCAGCCGTGTAGGAATGAATGGTAGTCATCATTGCCTTTTCCACCCCAAACTTTGACACCATAATCTGAGCTACTGGAGCAATACAATTGGTAGTACAAGAAGCATTGGAAATTACTTTTTGATTTTTATAATTTTTTTGATTAACTCCTAATAGGTATGTATCAACATCTCCACCCTTAGCTGGCGCAGAAATAATTACTTTTTTTGCTCCCGCTTTGATATGCCCAGCAGCCAAGCCATCTTTGACAAAACGACCAGTACATTCCAGCACTACATCAATTCTCATCTTTTTCCACGGCAATTTCTTGGGGTCAGGCTGAGCAGTAATATGATATTGTTTTCCATTAACATAAATACTACTGCCTTTGCTAATTACCTTTTTATCATATTTGCCATAAACCGTGTCATATTTCAAAAGATAAGCCAAAGACTCAGCTGGTGCCAAATCATTGATAGCTACTACTTCGTATTTGTTGCTAGCCAGCATGATCTTGAAAGCGGCTCGGCCAATGCGACCAAAACCATTGATAGCTACTCGTATTTTTCTTTTTGCCATAATTTTTGTTTAATTTTAACAATCTCATTATACCAAAAAACCACCCTTCAAACAAAGGGCGGTTAAACTCTAAAATTATTGTTGGCAATCATCTTTATTTTTCTCGCAGAGCTTGCCTTCAAGATAAGGATATTCCACTGTAACTCCATCAATTTCCAATTCGACTGTATGTTGCAAAGGCCTAACTGTTTTGACCTTGCCCGGACCAGCAGCTGTCTTGATGATGTCCCCTACTTTAGGCAACTTATCCAAATTGTATTTATAAGCTTCTTCTTCAAATCTTAGACAACACTTAAGTCGACCACAAGGTCCGGATAATCTATCAACTCCTCGATGCCCCAAATCTTGATCTTTGATGTAGTCTGGGCTGACATTACCCACATCAGCCAGCCAAGCGCGACAACAAAGTGGCAAGCCACAGGGGCCAAAATCACCACTAGTTTTGGCAGCATCTCTGACGCCAACTTGTTGCAATCTTATTTTTTTCCGATAATTTTTGACTAATTCTTTGACCAAATCCCTAAAATCTACTCTGGTATCAGCGGTAAAATAAAAAGTCAGTCTTGCCCCATCAAATGATTCATTAACATCAATCAACTTCATTTCATTTAAGCCATATTTTTTAATCAGCTCTTTGCAATCATGGAGATATTTAATATTTTGCTGTTGTTGTTGTGATAATTTTTTAAGATCATCATCAGTAGCACGCCGCAACATTGGTTTTACATCAGAAATTGATTTTTGCTCTATTGAAACATTTTTAGTGTCAACATTATCATCGGTTTTTTCTTGACTGGTGCTAGGTTCAAACTCCGCCCAATCAGAAATAGTCCCCAGATCTTCACCCAGGATTGTTTTTACTATTACCAAATCCCCTACATTTACATCAGCCCCCTTATCATCGGTAAATTCTGGCAAAAAAAAGTATTCCTTATCTAAGTTATGAAATTGTATTTTAACTACCTTCATAAAAAACTTTAGTCCCGATAGCATCCTTAGCTACTGCTTTGATGATATTCTCTGGGCTGTATTTAAAAACTGTTAAATTTAATTTATTATCACGAGCTAGAGCAAAAGCAGTAGCATCCATCACTTTCAAATTCTGATCGAGCGCCTGAGTGTAAGTCAACTTCTTGTACAATTTAGCTTTGGGATTTTTATCAGGATCGCTATCATAGATACCAGCTACATTGGATGCTTTATAAATGTGTTGAGCTCCAACCTCTAGTGCTCTCAGCACCAAAGTAGTGTCCGTAGTAAAGTAAGGATTACCTGTGCCTCCAGCAAAAATCACTACTCGTTTGTGTTCTAGATGATCAATGGCTTTGCGGTGGTTATAATCTTCCATTATCTTGGGCACAGAAAACGATGATAAGACTCTAGCCTCTTGGCCATTTTTTTCCAAAACAGACTGCAAGGCCAAAGCATTGATATTGGTAGCCATCATGCCCATATGATCAGCTACTGTCCGCTCAATTTCTTGACCCTTGACCATCCGCGCTCGGAAAATATTGCCCGCGCCGACTACTACTCCCACTTGATAGCCCAGTTTGACCAATTGCTTGATACTTTTGGCGATTTTGGCAATGGCCGGAAAATCCAGATTGGCCTCGCTACTAGCCAACTCAAAGGTTTCACCAGATAATTTTATAACAACACGTTTATTTTTCATTTTCTAAAATTAAAAATCTTACCATCATTATGTCAAATTGCTATAAAATTAGCAAGATTAAAATAAATTAATCATTGACAAATTACTACAAATATGTTATATATAACAATTAAGTTTCCAACACTGCTTGGTCTACAAACCAAGTATAATCCGACACAAGCAATAGAAAGGGTTGGTGACCATGAAGCACTTTCTCAGTGAAGTGAGACGCACCTTCTTCGAAGAAGGTGGTAGCGGCGGACCTCTGGTCTTTGCCATTCTCCTCGGCACCGTAATCGCAGTGATCGCTGCCATCCTCTCCCCTCTGTGGGCGTAGATGAGATCATCCGCGATTTCGAAGTATCACAACTATCGATGCTCCTGCCGCCGGGACGCACGCTTGCGCGCGTCCCGGCTATTTATTTTTATTCAAAACAAAAACCCCGGGTAAAACCCGGGGCAAGATTGTAAAATTATAAAGAAAAATATTTAAAAGCTTCTATCTTAGCACCATTTTCGGCTACAAACTTTTCTATTGATTTTTTGTCGTCTTTGACATAAGGCTGTTTTAGAAGACAAACTTCAGTGTAATATTTTTGTACCTTACCAGCCAAAATCTTTTCCAACATATCTTCTGGCTTACCTTCTTTCTTGAGCTGTTCAACATAAATTTCTTTTTCTTTTTCTAACTCAGCACTTGGCACTTCTTCTGGAGTAAGATATTTTGGCGCCATAGCAGAAGCATGCATGGCCACTTCTTTGGCTATTTCCTCTTTACCTTCAGACAAAATCACCACTGAAGCAACTTTATTGTTTGAGTGCAGATATGTGCCGATGACCTTACCTTCAAATAAGTCCATAAAAATAAGATTCAAATTTTCACCAATTTTGACAATCAGCTCATCTTGAATAAATTTGGTAGCCCAATCAGCAAAACCGTCTTTGCCCATAGTCAAAAGCTTCTCGGCTAATTCCTGAACTGCTTGTTTAAAATCATCGTTTTTGGCAACAAAATCAGTTTCACAACCAAGACCAACTACAGCCAATTTATTTTCTGCTCTAGCTAAGGCAATTACACCTTCTTTGATCTCCCGATCAGATTTTTTGGCGGCAATCTTCTGGCCTCTTTTACGCAAAATTTCAATGGCCTTTTCCCTGTCACCAGCAGCTTCGTCTAAGGCTTCTTTGACATCAGAAATGCCAGCCCCAGTAATTTGTCTTACTTCTTTGATTAGGTCTAATGACATTTTTGTTTTAATTAATTTTTAGAATTGGCTATAGTATTTGCTACCAATTTGCTAATCATCTCAATTGATTTGACAGCATCATCGTTAGCTGGAATTGGGTAAGTGACTTTTTCCGGATTAACATTGGTATCAACCAAAGCGATGATTGGAATACCTACTTTTATAGCTTCACTAACAGCTGTACTTTCTTTTTTAATATCAACCACAAACATTGCTTTTGGCAATCTCTTCATCAATTTGATACCACCGACAGTTTCTTGAAGTTTTTCCATTTCTTTTCTAAGAGTAACTTGCTCTTTTTTGGTATAAACTTCCCAGCCACCTTCGGCCTCATCTTTTTCCATTTTTTCCAATTTGCGGGTCAATTTGACAATGTTGTCAAAGTTGGTGAAAGTTCCACCCAACCAACGACCAATAATATAAGGCATATTACAGCTTTGAGCTGCTTCCTTAACAATGGCTCTAGCTTGTTTTTTTGAGCCGACAAATAAAATAACACCTCCGGTTTTGGTAGTTTTCTCTACAAAGTCTAAAGCTTTTTTCAAGCCTTCAACAGTCTTTTGTAGATCAATAATGTGTACTCCTCCCCGTTGGGTGTGGATGTAAGAAGCTGCTTTAGGGTATCTTTTTGAGGTCTTGTGACCAAAATGGACGCCACTTTTTAGCAACTCTTCTAAAGTTGGTAAATTCATATTTGTTCCTTTCCTGCCTCGACTAGACATTAAGTCTAGGCGGGCTTTACCCATATTTACTATTTTAGCCAGTTCTGTCTTGGACAAAACAAGGATAGCTAAAACCACAGTAAATACTTGTGATTAATTAAGTAGACATCACTTTAACATAAAAATCGCAAATTGGCAAGACTTTTTAGCTTGGTCTATAGATATTGACTTATTTATTAAAATCTGCTACTCTACTGGGGCCAGCCTCGACTAAAACGTCGAGTCTAGGCGGGTAATTTATTTATAAATATGAAAAAAGACATTCATCCAAAATACTTTGCTGATGCCAAGATTATTTGTGCTTGTGGCAATACTATGACTATTGGTTCAACTATCAAAGAAATTCGAGTGGAAATTTGTTCAGCTTGTCATCCTTTTTATACTGGCAAAGAAAAACTAGTTGATACTGCTGGTCGGGTAGATAGATTCAAGAAGATCAAAGAACTTCAAGAAAAAACTTCTAAAATCAGAAAGGGTAAGGCTGTTAAAAAAGTTCGTGCTCAAGAACGCAAACTAGAAAAAGAAAAAGCCAAGATTAAAGAAGAAATCAAGGAAAATAGCAAACCCAAAGCTAAAAGCAAAACAAATAAATAACTATTTTTTTAATAATAAAAAAAGCTCATTGGTATTAGCCAGGGCTTTTTTGTTATAATAGAATAGTAGCTTATGACAAATATATGACATTTGATTTAGAAAAAATAAAAATAAAGATTGCCGAACTAGAAGCTGAAATGCAAAAATCAGACGTTGTTTCTGATTCCTCAAAAATGACAAAACTAGGCCGAGAATACAGCGATCTCAAAGAAGTCTTTGATTTGGCTCAAAGCATAGAAAAAACCAAAAAAGAATTATCTGGACTCCAAGAATCAATTGGTTCAGAAACTGACGATGAAATGATCGCTCTGACTCAAGAAGAAATAACTGCTTTAGAAAAAAATATTTTAGACAATGAAACTAGATTAGATGAATTGATAAATCCTGATGATCCGAACGACAAAAAAAATATTATCTTGGAAATAAGAGCCGGCACTGGTGGCGATGAGTCAGCACTGTTTGCCGCTGAACTTTTCCGCATGTATTCCCGTTTTGCTGAAAATATGGAATTTGATATGAAGCTACTTTCCGCCAACAAAACTGAAATCGGCGGATTCAAGGAAGTAATAGCCGAAATAAGCGGCAAAAATGTTTACAAACATTTCAAATATGAAAGCGGTGTCCACCGCGTCCAAAGGGTACCAGAAACTGAAAAAGCTGGACGAGTCCACACTAGCGCCGCCACAGTAGCTGTCATGCCAGAAGCTGAAGAAATTGATCTAAAAATTGAAGCTAAAGATTTGAGAATTGATACCTTCTGCGCCTCGGGCAATGGTGGACAATCAGTCAACACCACTTATTCTGCTGTCCGCATAACTCACTTACCGACCAATACAGTTGTTTCCTGCCAAGACGAAAAATCTCAGGGACAAAATAGAGAAAAAGCCATGGCCATCCTCCGCTCCCGCATTTTGGCCAATATGGAAGAGGAAAAAAGAGCCAAAGAATCCGCCCAAAGGAAAAATCAGATTGGCAGTGGCGACCGCTCAGAAAAAATCCGTACTTACAATTTCCCTCAAGATAGGATGACTGACCATCGCATCAAGCTGACCCTACACAACTTATACAAGATAATGGCTGGCGATCTAATGCCAATAATAAAAGAACTATGGCAAGCCGCCAAACAAAAAAAAGCCTAAACAACTCCCGACCGAGCATTAAAGAATTTCTGCAAAAAAATGCCGGCGCCTTGGAACCACAGGAGCTAGATCAGCTACTAGCTTTGGCATTGCATAAGAAAATAGAATATATTTACAAAAAACCAGAAAAATTACTCAGCCATTCCACTATTCTAAGCTTCAAAAAACTATTGCGTAAAAGATTAGCCGGCTGGTCACTAGCTTACCTCAAAGGTTACAAAGAATTTTATGGTCTCAAATTTTTGGTTTCAAAAAATACACTTATCCCTCGTCCTGAATCAGAATTAATAATTGACGAGGCTTTAAAATTTACTCAGAACAAACAAAATATCATAGATATTGGCACTGGTACTGGTTGTTTGATTTTATCTTTGGCCAAAAATAACAACCAAACAGCCTCCTATCTGGCGACCGATATTTCTTTAGCTGCCCTAAAAACAGCTAGAACCAATGCCAGAAAATTAGGACTAAACAAACAAATAAAATTTTTGCAATCAAATCTACTCAAAAAAATCCCAGCAAAAAAATTTGCTATTGTTATGGCCAATCTGCCTTATCTTACTCCCCAACAATTAAAAGAACCTTCAATTCAAAAAGAGCCACGGCTGGCTCTACTAGCTGGGAAAGACGGCTTGAATTACTACCGTCAACTTTTGGAACAACTGCCGAATTATCTAGCCGACAAATACCTAATACTACTAGAAATCGATCCTGCCCAACATGAACTAATAAAAAAAATTATAAAAGCACAACTACCTCAGGCCAAAATAGAATTTCTCAAAGACTTAGCCAATAACATTAGGATAGTGAAAGTATCACAATAGTTGACAAAAATAAACAATCATATTATAATCCGCTATTGTTGATAATTGCTTTTCACTGCTAGAAAACAAGGAGGTCCCCATCGTGGGAATTTGGATTATATTCTACAGTCACAGCAAAGACGCTCGTCCTTCCACCAGCTTCCGCTATGATTCGGAAAAAGAGCTTGAGAACGGTCAGGTCATAGAGACCAAAAACGGCCGTTACCGAATAACCAAAATCCGCCAAAATAAAGGCGGAATCCACACGGCCGAAGCCGAAAAGCTTTTATAAATAGCCCACTATAAAACCCTGACAGCAGCCAGGGTTATTTTCATTGATAACTAATATTTTCTTCACCAGGAATTATCTCTATCCAACTCTTACCTGGCACCAGCTCAATTTCCTTGCCTTCATTATCATAGAATCTAGTCCGACCATTATCCAGTTTCCACTGACCTTGTTTTACTCCATAAATATTAAAAACATAAACCTTGCCACCAGATTGAGTATCAATCTGTCTTCTACCAATATCATCAATAATCTTAGTGTCAGCTAACTGTACAATAACATTACTGACCACTACCTGCTCACCATTATCATAAATATATTTATCACCACTTTGCCAGCGTTGGTAGCCTTTTAAATTTTGATTCAGCTTCCAATTAACTTCATAAAGATCAGAAGAAAAATCAACTTTGATTTCCTGAGCTAAATTCAAACCTTCGCTAGAATAATCGTTTGGTACGTCTTTAAAATTCCACATACCAATGCCACCTACTTTACAATAATATTCACCACCACCTCTGATCTCAGCGGCTCTCAACCAATTAGAATTGGAAGTAAATACATTGTGTGGGGCATCAATATTCTGGTCGCGCCAAAAATATACTTCTCCCGCACCAATCTGATCAACGTCAATCAAATCATAATTGTCTAAAGAATTAAGCGCTTGAGGACTACCACCTACATGCATATAAATACCACCATACTCTTCTGCCCAATCCATAAAATATGGCCTAGCGGAGCGAATCGGCCCGATCTTATCAGCGCTCTTGGTACTGTCATAAATAGCCAGAAGTCTAGTGATGTTTGCTTCAGCCAGCGCTTCATAAACTATATCTGCTTGAGCTAGACCTTTTTGCGGCAAAATATCATAAGCATTTTCTATCATGATAGAAATTGGCAAACAATTGAACGCACTATCATCCAACGGTAAGCCACTTAAAGGATGCCTAGGAATAAATGTTTCATCCTGTTTATTTTCTACCTGAGTTTGCTCCTGATTTTGAGAATTATTCTCTTTTAATAGATTGATAATACCAAAAACAAGCAAAATAACTGCCACAAAAATGACAGTTATCGCCAAATAAATTTTGGTTTTGTGAGTCAGCATGGGCCAGAAAAAATTATTCTTTCTTAGCTTCGCCTTCTTTAGTTTCACCTTCTTTAGCTTCACTATCGGTTGGAGCTGCACCTGCTACTGGAACCTCAGTTGTTGCTGCATCGGTAACAAGTTTAATTTTCTTAGGCATAATAACACTAACTACAGGATCATTTGGGTTGTCCAAAACAGTCACCTTATCATCAATTTTAAGATCACGAACAAGCAACTTCTGTCCAATACCACTAAGATTACCCAAATCAATAACAATCTTTTCTGGTAAATCCTTTGGTAAACATTTTACAGAAATTTGGTTGCTTTTTATATCAATTTGTCCGCCTTGCTCACGAACAGCTTTGGAAGTACCAAAAAACTCTAGAGGAATCTTGGTGGTCAAAGGTCGCTTTTCATCTACGGCCATAAAATCAATATGTGACAATTTATCACTAATTGGATTCTGCTGATATTCGCGAATTATTACTTTCAAGTTTTTTTGTCCTACTTTGAGAGTAATTATGCCACTAGTTCCAGCGCTTTTTACAATCTTAAGCAATTGATTGTAATCCATGTCAACTGCTAGCGGTTCTTGACTAAAACCATAAACAACACCAGGCACGCGGCTGTTTTCACGAATTTTTGTTAGTTGACTCTGTTGATCAACTTTACGTTCATTAGCTTCTAGTATGAATTCTGCCATATTTTTTAACTTAAAAATAAAACACAGTGTGTCTATTTAATCACAAAACAAGCCATAAGTCAACCCCCGTTTAAGAGTTTCTAATATGGACGCTCTGCACCAAACCCAAAGCTATTAGGCTGGCCCACAGCGAACTGCCTCCAGCCGAAACTAGTGGCAAAGGAATACCAGTAACTGGTGAAATACCCATGTTCATCCCAATATTTATAAAAGTTTGGACCAAAAGCATCGCTGCCACACCCAAGACCAGATAGGCTCCAAAGTCATCCTGCGCTCGGCGCATAGTCCTAAATAAACGATAAAAAACAAAAGCGAATAAGGCCAGTAACAGACTTACTCCCACTAAACCCAGCTCTTCACCAATTACCGCAAAAATAAAATCAGTACCAGGCTCAGGCAAAAAACGTAAGCTACTTTGCGAGCCAAGAGCCAAACCACGGCCAAATAATTGTCCAGAGCCAACAGCCACTATAGATTGAATCACATTATACCCGTCCCCTCGAGGATCACGGCCAGGATCAAAGAAAGTCAAAATTCTAGACTGCTGGTAATCCTGCAAAACAAAAAACCAAGCAAAAATTGATATTGCTACGAGAGTACCAAAGAGTAAAATTAAATGTTTTTTTCTAATACCAGTAAATAACAAAACTACCAACCAAGTACCAAATAAAACTAAAGATGATCCCAAATCAGGCTGCATTGCTACTAGTAAAACAAAAAACAAAGTCATCAGTCCACTGATCAAAATGTGTTTAAAATATCTAAACTCAGGAGCATTCTCAGAAAAATAACGAGCCAGCCAAATAATTAATGCTAGCTTGGCAAATTCAACTGGCTGAATAGTAAAAGACCCAATCACAATCCAGCCAGTTGTTCCTTTGAGATTGGTGCCAAAAAGCAAAACTGAAATTAAAACCAAAACAAACAAAATAAAAATCAACTTACTGTAAGTTGACCAAAAACTATAATTAACTCGAGCCGCTCCGAAAAATAAAGCTAGGCCAGTCAAGGCAATAAAAATCTGTTTTTTAAAAATAATAAAATTAGTCGTGTCGGTATTCAAACTAAGACTATACAATATACTGCTACTTAAAACCAAAAAAATTATAATGGCGAAAAATAACAGCCAATCAAGATTCCTCCATCTAAGGAAAAAGTTTCTCATCCGAGCCAGAAATTAATTATTAATTTAATATGCCCTTACTAGAAATTAAGGGCAAAATTTCTAACAGGGCTTATAAATCAGCTAAAAATTAACCCGATCAACTTCTCTTTCCTCTTGATAATAACTCGTAAAATTATCCTTGTCTAGCCAGTTTAAAACTGGAAATATTTGTACTTTGGTAACTCTGGGCAGATCTTTAAGCCAAGCAACTTCTATGTCTCGACTTTCTAAAGACTTAAAATCTCTAGATTTAGCTTCATTGACACCAACTAAATTATCACCATCAAACAAAGCTATCTGCCAGTCTACTTCCCAAAAATCATAAAGCGACAGATTCTGAGCCTGCCAAGTCACTAGAGGATTTATTTTCAAATCTT
>QZJA01000005.1 GCA_003599205.1 Candidatus Parcubacteria bacterium | reverse complement strand
CCTCTCCATAGACTGGTGATTTTTCCATGATAAAACAACGACGCTCCATTTTGTTGGCCGCTATAAGTGTAGAGCCAGAACCGCCAAAAGGCTCAACTATCAAATCACCTCGTTTAGTTAGGGTCTTAATATAGGGTATTAATATTTCTAGAGGCTTGGTGCCAAAGACTATACCTTGCCCTGAACTCTTAGCATCATCAGCTTTGAAGTCTATAAAATCAGTGGGGCAATATTTTTTACCCTTGCCATAAGATTCCCAATGTGGACGCCCTGATATGGCAAATAAGGCTGACTCATATTCATTTTGCAAGAGTTCAACTTCTTCATCTAAGTTCAATTTTTTATTATCATTGGAAGTACCCACCATCGCAATATCATACTTAGAGAAGAACTTATACTTAGCGGCAAAGCCCTGAGTCCTATTAGGCAGTCGCCAAATCAGCATATTTTTGACTTTCCAGTATTTCTCCATTTCTGACCAAATTATTCTCAGGTTCTTCCAGTTTTCATAGACTATAATAGAGAAGTTTTCTTTTTGCACTTTAGCAATATTGGCCATCCAGAGTTCAGTGAAGTTGTCAGGTAAGACATCAGTTTCTAAATATCTTCTATCTCTTTTGTAGCCAAAGCCTTCGGTAGCTTTACCGTGTTTCTTTTTTCCTTTTAAGTAATCAAGGATATAGGGTGGATCAGTCAGACAAAGATCTGCTTTTTCACTGCCCATTAGCTGGAGCATATCTGCTTCTATAGTCGAGTCGCCTATCATCAACCGGCTTCCGTCTAAATCATAGATTTCTCCTTTTTGCATTTTGACCTCTTTGATATCTAGCTTGGATAACTCCTTTTGGAGATCAAACTCTTCTGGTGTTTCAGGTAGCTCAAATACTTCGTCTAACTCTTCAGATGAAAATCCAATGTTTGAGAGGAAGCTTTCATCAAACTTGGATAAGAGCTCAAAATTAAATTCACCTTGATTTTTATTAAGTCTGATGTTGAGCTCTTTTTCTTTGTCTAGATCAGGAATATTGACATAGACCACCGGCACTTGTTTGTAGTCTAATTGTTTGGCCACATGAAGCCTGAAATGACCGCCGATGACAATATTTTTTCTTTCAGTAGCACCATTGGCTATTATTGGATCTATTAACCCAAAGCGTTTGATGCTTTCTTTTAAATCTTTGGTCTGTCTATCAGACCATTTGCGAGGATTATAGGTGTTAGGTTTTAATTCACTGATTAAAACCTGAACGATGTTAAGAGTCTGCTTAGTCATAATTTTGTTGGTTAATTAATAATTTTGTGCTCAAACAAAAAGCTGAATACTGAATCAATAATAAAAACAGATAAATTAATTTCATAGAATTTTTATTATTTCTTCGGTACTCAGCTCTTTAGCGAGTTTTTCTTTTTGGACTTAGCCGGTAAGATAGACTCGTTTAGTTATTTCTGATATGCCTATTTCAAATTAACCTTTTGTCCTCGTTTTTTGTAACGGGATACGGACCCCCATAAGGGCAATGGGTTAATTTGGACACTTACAGAGTGCAAGTGTTAAGAAATGGCTGATATTTTGATATTTAGTTTTATAAAGAACTATATTTAGCATAGTATATAAATAATTGATTGTCAAAGATTTTTTGGCTAAGGTTAGCTAATAGTGTCAATAGTGTAAATAGAATATTGCCGAATATCTGCTAATTCTAGCCAAAACCTCAAAAAGCCCTTGTGAAACAGCCCTGTTGATAACTTTGCTTCGTAAGACTCCTAATGTAAGCTAAGCTAGGATTGAATTTGCAGTCCTTTTGTAGTAAACTTTAGATACAATAAATAGCCTAAACTCGCACTTTGCGGGCATGGCTAGAAATCGTAACGCATATTAATCCCGTCATGAGGGCGTGCGTTACGTTATGCGGGGAAACTCGCATAGAGGCCTAAAAACCTTCCTCTTGGCGGGTTTTGTATTTCCCGCCAAAAACAAAACGTAACGCACGATAACTTATGTACAAACGACTACCGCTTAAAAAATTAAGTGGCCAGGAATTATTTAAGAACACTAAAAATAGATTCTCTGTTTCAGATTTCTGGCAATATGGCTTTTCCAATTTAAACTCCAATGTTCTCAGAGGAGCTCTAGCTGAGTTTCTAGTAGAAAACGCCATTAAAGACAAACAAGATATTAGTATTAGAAATCCTTGGGGTGATTATGATGTTAAAACTAAACAGGGTATTAGAATAGAAGTAAAATGCTCTTCATATATCCAAGACTGGGATCAGAGTAAGCTGTCTAATATAATATTCTCTGGGCTTAAAGCCAGGACACTATATTGGTCTTCGGCTGTTAATAACAAACCACAAGATAATAAAAAAGAATACAAAGCTGATATCTATATTCTAGCTTTGCTTAAACACCAAGATCCTATGACTTTAAACATCTTAGATTTAGATCAGTGGTGTTTTTATGTTTTATCCAAAAAACAGCTCAAAGAAGTAAGCGGTGATAAAAGTAGTGTGTCTCTGGCCAGATTAGAGAAATATAATATTAAGCCAGTGAGTTTTAATCAAATTAATAAGTTAATAAAATAATTAATAGTAAATTTATGAAACCAGAGTATTATCAAAAAATATGGGCCAAAGTATTAGCCGCTAATGAAGAAACAAAATATGAGTTCACCATCAGTGGCAAATATATTAGATTTGTTTTAATAGTGTGGGGCGTGATAAGCGCTTTTCTTTTGCTAGCCATGGGATTGGGAATAATTACTTTTCTAATTGCCTATTTTTATTATAATTTTTATCTACGAAGAGCTAATATCTATGCTTTTACTAATAAGCGCGTGTTAATTCATAAAGGTTGGTTGTCCACTTCCTTAAAAAGCATTGATTATGACAAAATAACCGACTTAAGCGTTGATCAAGGATTTTTTGAAAGGACGTTTTATAAAACTGGAAGCATAACCATAAATACAGCGGGTACTGGATTGCCTGAGGTTATACTAAGGCATATTGACCAGCCTTATGAAATAAAAAAACAATTGGAAAAGATAAAGGTTAATAGTAAGAACAGAAGATAAGTTTAGAGGAATTATCGTCTCTAGACAGCAAAAAAAGCTGAAGCTGTGAAGTGTGCTATTATCTTTATATTTATAGTTTTAGGGATAATACTGATATTTATTATTAGATAAACCAGTTTTTCAGATCATTACTAAAATCATAAGCATCAGCATGAGATAAAACCCCTAAATATGATTGTAAAGATTGGTTATAAGTATATTTAGTTATTTTGTTATTTTCATATTCAGTTTTCCTATATTTTAGTTTCCTAAAAATTCTTTTCTTAGTTTTAGTTCTAATAAGTTTATGTTGAGGAAAAATAATATAACCAAGAAAATCAATGCCTTGGTTATATTTGCGGATAGATAATTTTTTGGGATGTAGTTGTAGGAGCAATTTATCCGACAGAAATTTTGATATAGGTTTTAGTATATTCATTAAATAATTTTTATCTTCAGACACAATCACGAAATCATCGGTATATCTGACATAATGTTTTATTTTTAATTTATTTTTTATATACTGATCCAGTTCATTCATATAAACATTAGTAAATAATTGTGAAGTAAGATTGCCTATGGGCAATCCTTTCTTTTGGAAAATATTTGAAGTGTAACTGCCGATGATTTCTTTTAACAATTCCAGAGTATTATTATCTACAATGCGTTTGCTTATAATTTCTAGCAGAATCAAATGGTCAACCGAATCAAAAAATTTCTTGATATCGCACTTAAGAGCATAGCAAGTTCTAGTGTTATTTCTACTCACTTTCCTTAAAATTTTAGATAGTATTTCTACTCCTTTATGGCTGCCTTTGCCTTTGCGACAAGAAAAAGAATTAGAAATAAAAGTCGGCTCAAATATTGGTAGCAAAACCTTATAGACAACGTGGTGTAAAATCCTATCTCTTACCGTTGCTTTATGAATGTGTCTAAGCTTGGGATCAGTAATATAAAAACCAATATATGACCCATGGCTATAAGTTTTATTGTCTAATTCCCTATGTAATTTAAAAATATTTTCCTCTAAATTAAACTCAAATTCCTGGACATCAATTTTGTATCTTTTATCTTTCTTAAACTCATCCCAAGCTAAAAATAAATTCTCTAGTGAAACAATATCTTTAAATATATCATTATAAACTTTCATATGAATAATTTTGACATTCCAATTTTTAAGAAAAGCTATGATTTGTATAAAACATTACATGAGTATAGAAACTCAATTCCCAAAAAAGATAGGTTTACTATTTTTGAGCGGTGTGAGAATATCTTGCTTGATATCATAGAAAATATACTTTTGGCTTCTAGCCAAAAACCTGAAAATAAATTGCCAACTCTAAACAACATAAATTTAAAATTAAACCTATTAAGAGTATTCATTCGTCTGCTTAAGGACATCAAAGCCATAGATAACAAAAGATATATTAGTTTGGAAAGTATGGTTGATGAAATTGGAAAAATGCTTGGCGGCTGGATAAGATCTACCAAAACAAGATAAGCGAAAGGGTGCTAAAAAACACCCTTTCATAACAATGAGAAGATATTTCGGGACGAAGGCCGACACCGAGCCATAGTTGTCGTTGGCATTGTTGACCCAGTTGGTGTTGAACTTGACCTTGTCGTCGTTGAAGTTGAAGATCGGCGCGTTACTCCACTGACCATCGGCATCCGGATTATTACTTCTGTCCATCTTTTATCACCAAGTATTGAGATTTACTTCTTATTGGCTATAAAACTATATTCTCTTTACTTTGAATTTTATTTGGCAGTAACTAATAAAAGTATCTGCGCCAGACAAAAGCAAGCAGTATCTCCTCAAAATAACACTCTCTTAAAAACCTTAATCTTTAAGACTCTGGTTATGTGTCTCCAAAGAGAAAGTCAGGCGATAACAATCCTTAAATTGCTATTCACTAGCCCAACTCAAAATATTATAACAAATTATTTAAACAAAATGAAAAGAGGGTTACCCACGGCACGTGATACCTGTGGATAACCCCCTGTGGCGAGTCACCGCTACGCGGTGACAAGGTCTCAAAGGCTCAAAAGAGCTCAAGCCTTCAAGGATTCAAGACTAAGACTGCGGGACGAAGGCCGACACCGAGCCATAGCTGTCGCAGGCATGGCGGACCCAGCCGGCGAAGAACGTGACCTCGTCGCCGTCGAAGCGGAAGAGCGGCGCGCGACCCCACTGGCCATCGGCAGCCGGATCGAACTCGTCGCCCGCACAGTCGATCCAGAGATCGTCGTAATGCTTGAGACGCTCGGGGTGGGTGAGCAGCATAATGGCGATCTCGTAGGCACCGAGACCGAACTCGTCGGAGGTGAAGACCTCGCGAGCCCGGCGGACGGAACGTCCACGGTGACGGAGACCGAACTGAGCCGGAACGAGCAGGATGTCGTGCTCCGACTGCTGGTCACCGATGAGATCCAGCGCGTGGTTGGTGCGAACGGATCGCCGCAGGTACTCGGGACCGAGCTGACCATGGCGATAGTTGTGGAACTTGCCGCCACGGGCCTGCTTGATCAGATCGAGAACGATCTGCACAGCTTCGCCGTAGGTCGGTGCGATCTTCTCCCACCTCGGGATGGCGAACCAGCCCTCGGCACCACTCGGCAGAACCTGGCCGGTGACATCCTCGTCCACCCGCATCGGGATGTTGGGGAAGAACTGGCGCAGGATCTTGCACTGCTCGGTGATCGGCCTGACCACGTAGTCCGACAGGTAGCCGTACTTGGAGGAGACCTCCTCGTCGGCGTACTGGTTGGAAACCGAGAGCTCCCTGATGGCCGCGATGATGCTAGCCTGGAACTCCCCGCCTCGGCTGATGAGCTTCTGGATGCGATCCTTGTCCAGGTTCGCTTCCTGAAGCGCCCGTTCGGTCGCGTCTTCGACGAAACGCTTGTACTGCTTGATCTGACCGGACGTGATCGACGTGTTGGTCGTCATCGTCGTACCTCCTCTTAAATCGCTGGAATGCTGTCCAGTGCAGTCTCATACTCCCTATGAGATGAGCTTTTTATGTGCTATATATAAATTAACGCACAAAAAGCACACCTCATAGAGATTGCCTTGAATTTATTAATATAAAGGGCTATTTTAACAATATATTAGTATATCATATTTTAGTAAAAATGTCAAGAATTTGGTACACCCCAATGCCAAGCATTGGGGCTAGTCAATATCAATGATATTAAACAATTTTAACAAAATAAAGTTGATTTTACTGGTTTTGCGGTGTAAAGTTAGGGTATAAGAACAATAGAAATGAATGAACTTGATAGTTTAAACAAAGCTAAAGAGCACGAAAATAATGGTGATTTTTTTAGTGCTGCCCATTTTTATAAAATAGCACTGGAAGAATTTTTAAAAAAAGGCGACTCCGAGAATATAAAATTATGTAAGAATAAAATTGTTGAAATGAATAAAAAATCTATTTCATCGGGAAAAGATTTTAAAAGTTTAAATGTGGAACATAAATTTACAAAAGAACAGCAGGAACAATTGGATAGATTTATAGAAAACGCCACCAAAGACAAAACATTACAACAAGCCTTACAAGAGATAGGTGGCAGAAGATCTTTTATGCCAATCATTAAGGAAGTTAGAGAATCTGCTAAAAGAACCATACCAGTTAGTTATTCGATAATGAGTATATCTGCTATATCCGATGAGGGACATTTATTGAAAGGCGGAGATAATGGCGAAATACATTGGCTGATGAAAATGTACGATATTCAGCAGCAGACAATTTTGCAGCTATATTTAGTACCAGTGATACAGAAATTAATCTCAAATAAAGGCGATGATGAATTTAATCTAAAAAACTTATTAGATTATTTTAAAAAAGGTGGCCTGATCAATGAAAAATCTCTTAAATTCATAGAGAAAGGATTAAAAGCGTTTTTTGATAAAGATTATACAACCGCATTACATATATTAATACCGCGGTTTGAGTCAGTATTTTTAAATACGTCCGAACTTCTTGGGATTGATATTATTTCTTTAGATCAAGACTTAGGTTTGTCTACTAGGAGAAAGGCATTATCAGATAGACACTTATCGTCGGAGCAATTTATAAATGCATGGGGAGAAGATTTTTGTTTTCAAATAAGATTTGTATTATTAGATCCATTAGGTTATAAATTCAGGCATAAACTAGCTCACGGTGATATATCGGAAGAAGAATGTAATTTTAATAGCTGCCTATTAGTTATTTACCTATTTCTAGTTATTTTAGGGCGAGTTAAAAAAACTAATTAATAAAAACATGAAAAAAATAATTATTATCTCATTTTTAACATTATTACTTTTAGCAGTATTAGTATTTATCTATTGGTACCAACGTGGTGACGCTTTTCTAATCCAGCCACCTTCTGATTTCAAACAATCTGAAGGTATTTTAGATGAGCAGCCTAATACGAACTTCAGTTCCCAAATCAAACAAACTATTAGAGACTTTATGAATGATCAATCTCTAAATCTAGCATACGTAAACAGTAGTAAAAGTCCAAGTAATTTTAACATTGGTAAAGTTACAGTTATCGGTGAAGGAGCTTGGCGTATAGATACACCAGATGAATGGCAACGTCCAGTTTATATTTTTGACCAACAAGAATATATAGATGATTTGTGTGAAGTCTACGAGTATGAAATAGACGCCAGAAACGGACAAATTGTAGAAGTTCATGTAGTCTATCCTCAAGATACTCAGCAATTAACTACCACTGAACGTCAGGAAAAATGTCAAAGTTATGGATCCCTATATACTCCTTTTAAAACCGAAGAAGAAATAAAAGGCATAGCCATGGACTATCTAAGTCGCAATGTAGATAATTTTGAAGCTATACAAGATGATTTTACCTATACTCCTAGTATCAAAGATGCTGTTAATATGGCTGCTGCTCATGAGTGGATCTGGCGGGATATTAGCTATCAATTGCCAGAGGGTTTAACCGGCGATGTTTATAACTATCCAACTATTAGAATAATTGTCAGTAGTGGTGGTAAACTTATCTCATATTTTAATAGCGTAGGTTTGTTTGAGGATTAAATTCTTATAAATATATTGTATTTATTGGGTTTTAGTTTCAATTAGTGTCAACAGTGTAAATACAAACGGCACATTGAAAATATACTCAAAAATGTCCTATTTGTCCTATTTACCAAATCCAAGACCCCGACCCAAGTAAGGGTCAATCGCCGATGGAAAACACCTCAAAACCCCTTATAAGAGCCTAGCTTGGGTGTTCTGAACCTACGTGGGGAGCCAACAAAAGAGATGAAACAAATAATTTCATCTTTTTTGTTTATTATGGAATTTTTATTTACAAAAAATACCGCCTTATGGCGGTATTTTTAATCTTTATAAAACCAAATACGATCCATACTCGACTCTTCGTAATGTTCAGCTATAAAATTATCCAAAGGATTGTTTTTGTCATAGCCAAATTTACTGACCATGCCATAATCCAAAACAGCACAATCTGGCCTGATTTTTTTTACTGCTTCGGCCTGCTCGGCAAAATGCCAAGGATAATTAAAATCTGTAAACAAAGAATAATATGGTCCGGGATTTAATTTTCTGGTTTCAAAATAAATTCCCGGCAAAAATGGCCCAGCATATATTTCTTCGCAATTATCTTTTATTTTTTCTACCAGACTTATTGGCTTGTTGATGCTAAGTGGCGAACGAATGATAAACGTCATCACTGAAGGCATCAACAATAAAACAATTAAAACTACACTATAAGTAGCATAAAATATCTTTAATTCTTTCCTACCATCACCAGCCAAAAAATACCCAGTCAAAACTAAAATAGGAAAAATATTTAAGCTCAAATGATAATGATCGGGTCTTGATAAAGAACTGAATAAAAGCAAAGCCTGAATAAGTAATAAGGCTTTTATTTTTATATCTTGATTTCTCCTGTATACAAACCACAAAAACACAAACCACAAAACAAAAATAAAAAACATCCAAAGACTAACGGTATTTATTCTTATATACCTAGTAGTTGGCACTATCACCAAGTCACTATATATAATATCAAGTGGCCAAAATGATAAAACAGCTATACTTATGGCAATAGCCGGTAGGATATAATAAACTATTTGTTTGCCGGGAATTATTTTTTTATAAAACCACAAAAAAATCAGGTACAAAAACACGCCTACTAAAAATATTACACCCTTTGATTGTAAAAATAAGATCAAAAAAGCGGTAAAGACACCTAATAAAACAAAATACTTTCTTTTTTTGATTTCCAAAGCTCTAAGCAAAAAATAAACCGCCCAAATAACAAATAAAATACTGTGAGAATTGTGATTTATTATTGGCCAGCTAATGGATAAAGATCCAAAAATAAAGGGAGCCAAGTAAGTCCATTTTTTATGGGAAAATAAAACACATATTTTATAAACACCAATCACCGATAACCAAACAAAAAATACTGAAATAAATTTTGCTACTAGATATGAAGCACCAAAAATCTTCCAAGAAAGAAAAATAGCAAAAAATGATCCTGGCGTAATAATCTCAAAAAAATCAATATAAAGTTTGCGCCCGTTGAGCATATTCCAGGCTCCATCTAGGATAATACCTTCGTCACTATTGAGTGGGTGGTTGGAGTGGGCGTATAACAAAAATACCAAAAAAATCAGCGCATATAAAAATGTTTGGTATTTTTTGAACATATTTAAAGTGATAACAATTTTATTTATACAACTTTACTGCTGTTTTAATAAAATCTCTATTCTTTAATATTTGGACACCTAGCCGAAACACTTAGGGAAATATAATCTGCATCCTTATAATTTAAATTCTGCAATTTCCTACATTGAGACCACTCAGGTGTAAATTGCCCATCACTATACCACAATGGCATACCAAAACAATTACCTATAAAATTCCCATTTCTGTCATAAAAATTTGTTCCGGCATCAGTACATACTTCACATGGAAATATATTTTGTGGTGATGAACATACTGTAGCGTATAGACGACCAAATTCAGGTGTATTCCACGATAAAAGAGGAGTAGATTCTTTATCTGTTAATTGAGATAGCAACCTGGCTACAATTTCCCTATTTACGATATCCTCTGCTGGATTACTTAGTGGGGATTGCATTTGATTTTCGTAGTTGGGATAATTGGAAGATTTGTTAAAATACAAATTACGAAAAAATGAAAAATATGATAATAGCAATAATACAAAGGCTAAAATTAAAATGATTAATTTTTTCATAATCTTATAAATTATTTATACAACTTCACTGCTGTTTTAATAAAATCTCTAAAAAGTGGATGTGGCCGCAATGGCCTGGATTTAAACTCAGGATGAAATTGAGAAGCAACAAAAAATGGATGATCACGAAGTTCAATAATTTCTACTAAACTTTTATCCGGACTCATACCAGCAAAACGCATACCTCCAGCTTCCAATTTTTCTCGATATTCATTGTTAAATTCATAGCGATGGCGATGACGCTCTGATATTTTTGGCACACCATAAGCCTTGAAGCTAAGTGAATCTTTTTCCAAAATACAAGGATAAGCACCCAAGCGCAAAGTTCCCCCCATATCTTCTTCAGCATTATGACCGGGCAAAATATGAATCACTGGATTGCTAGTCTTACTATCAAATTCAGTAGAATTAGCATCCTTGGTGCCTAATATATGACGAGCAAATTCAATGGTGGCAATCTGCATACCCAGACATAAGCCAAGATAAGGTTTATTATTCTCTCTGGCGTACTTAGCTGCTATAATTTTCCCTTCTACTCCTCTACTACCAAAGCCACCAGGCACCACAATACCGGCTACTTTTTTAAATTTAGCTAATTCTTTTTTGTCGCCTTTTTCCAATTTTCCAGAATGTATCCAAACCAAATCAAGCTTTACTCCGTTGTGATAGCAGGCTGATTTTAGAGCTTCTACCACACTAATATAAGCATCAATATTTTCGTTGTATTTACCAACTAAAGCAATGGGCAATTTCCTTTTAGTGGTTTTAATTTTTTTAACCAAATCTTCCCATTCATCTAGTCTTACTTTTCTTTTTGGCAGTTTTAATTTATCAAAAATAATATCGGAAATATGACTATTTTTTTCATACAGCAAGGGTACTTCATAAATACTACTAACTGTCAGGGCTGGGATCACAGCTTTGGGATCAACATCAGCAAACATAGCAATCTTAGCCAATTCTTCTTTCTCAATCTTTAAATCTGATCTAGCTAATATTATGTCTGGCTGAATACCGCGTCGATGTAGCTCACGAACTGACATCTGAGTTGGTTTGGTTTTTAATTCTCTGGAAGCTGACAAATACGGCAAAAGAGTCAAATGGACAAACATGACATTTTCATCACCCATTTCATTGTGGAATTGTCGCAAAGCCTCCAAAAATGGCTCACCTTCTATATCACCAACTGTACCACCTATTTCAGTCAACAAAAAATCAGCCTTAGATTCTGTAGCAGCTTTGTGTATATAGCTTTTTATTTCATTGGTAATGTGAGGAACAATTTGAATGGTTTTACCAAGATACGCTCCTGTTCTTTCACCCTTTAATACTTTGTCGTAAACTCGACCAGTAGTTAAATTTGATAATTTTGAAAGGCTGGTATCAATAAATCTTTCATAATGTCCCAAATCAAGATCTGTTTCTGTGCCATCATCAGTGACAAAAACCTCTCCGTGCTGATAAGGACTCATGGTACCGGGATCAATATTTAGATAAGGATCCAACTTACAAGTAAACACATTGTAGCCGGCTGATTTTAAAATAGCGCCGATAGAGGCTGAGGCTATGCCTTTGCCTAAGCCAGAACAAACTCCACCGGTAATAAAAATGTACTTTGTTTTTGGGGGCATATCAATTCTCCTCCGCTTTAATATTTATATAAAATGAAATTCTTTTATTATCTGGCAAAATTAAAAAGACTTCGTGACGGCCAAGCTTTTTTATTACCGCTGAATCACGAAACCATTTTTCCTGAGTTTCCAAATTAAAATTTTTATGCACTGCTTCAATAATGTCCTTAACACCAATGCCTTTAAACAAGGTATCCTTATCAGATACTTTGCCAAAAAAATTGATAGTTTGCTTATTCAAAGTGGCTGCTATTTTTTGATGCGTATCTAATTTTTCTTTTATTTTTGTAGCTTGTTTTTTCTGTTGAGCTTTTAGCTGAGCAATATTATGTTCCGTTGCTAAAACTGCTTTATTTTGTGGCAATAAAAAATTAGTGGCATAACCATCAGAAACATCCTTGATATCACCCTTCTGTCCCAAGGAAGCTATGTTTTGCAAAAAAATAACTTTCATTCAAGTAAAATTAACTCTTACTTAATCCTCGCTTGCTGTATCTTTCTCCACTCCCAAAATAATATCTTTTGCTTTTTGCATCTGTGGATCGATATCATTTTCATAATCCTCTGCTGTTAAATCGATTTCCACATCAGGCGTAATACCCTCGCCGTCTATAGTCCGACCCTTTGGTGTCAGCCATTTGGCCACTGTAATTTTTAGCGAAGAATCATCTTTTAATGGTATAAGCTGTTGCACTGAACCTTTGCCAAAAGTTTGTTTGCCCACTATCAAAGCTGTTTGATAATCCTGCAAAGCACCAGCTACAATCTCCGAAGCAGAAGCAGAGCCCTCATTGACCAAAACTACCGTATTGAGATGAGCCAAACTTGGCTTATTGCTAGCTTCATAATCAGTATCGTTGCGCTTGTCACTAAAAGTCTCGCGCACCACAACCTGACCAGGATCTAGCCAATAGCTGGCAATAGAAACTGATACATGTAGATAGCCACCGGGATTATTTCTTAAATCCAAAATTAATCCTTTAGGATTTTCTTTTAAAATATTCTGCACAACTTTAGCAAAATCTTCTTCGGTGTCATTTTGAAAATTAGTTATAGACACTACTGCTATACCATTTTCATTGCGATAGACCACACTTGGTACTTCTATCTGATCTCTGGTAATACTTATTTCTTTGGCTGAATTTTCTTCGGCTGAGACAACTGTCAAAACAACTACTTCTCCCTTTGGTCCACGAATCAAATAGATTGCTTCATCAACTGACATATCGCTAGTCTCTTGATCATCAATAGCCAAAATCTTATCACCCGCTTTGAGACCAGCTTTTTCCGCTGGTGTGCCTGGCAAAGGAGCTATTACTGTCAGATAGCCGTCCTTACGAGCTATTTCCGCACCAATCCCAAAAAAGGTGCCATCTAAATCCTGATTAAATTCTTGAGTTAATTCTGGATCCAAAAATATAGTATGAGGATCCCCCACGGCATCTACCATACCATACAAAGCGCCATAAAATAATTCCTTATCATCTATATTATATTTATCAAAATATTCTGAGTGTACCACCTCCCAGACTTGCCTAAACAAATCAGTATCTATATCTTTTCTTCCAGAAAAAATATTAAATAATTCTTCGGTCGTCTCCTTGACAACTTTATCCGAAGTCTCGCCCTCTGGTGGTTTGATAACCGAAGCAGTTGCTAGCCCAAAAATAAAAAAAGCTATCATCAGAAGAATTAAAGCATAAACCTTGGCAAATTTTACCCACCAAGGTTTCTTTTTTTCACCTATATTTTGACTAGTACTAAATTGATCCATATTTTATGTTGAATTTATTGAAAACTATTCTTCTACTCTTTTTATCTTGGCTCCCAACTTGGCCAGACGAGCATCTAAAGCTTCATAGCCACGATCAACTTGGTAGATATTGGTTACTGTACTGGTACCAGAAGCCGCTAAAGCAGCAATTATCAGAGTAGCTCCCGCTCTCAAATCAAAACTATTTATCTCTTTGCCAAACAAAGGAGATGGTCCAATCACTATGATACGGTGCGGATCAGAAACTACAATGTTGGCTCCCATTTTTTTGAGCTCGGCCACATACTTCAAACGTCCGTCATACATCCAATCATGCACCAGCGATGTCCCTTTGGATTGAGTCATTAGCACTGTAAATGGCTGAATAAGGTCTGCCTTGAAACCCGGGTGAGGCATATCATGTAATTTATCAAGAGCATGTAAATCAACCTTACCATCTACTTCCAGATTGGCTAGCTTATAATTCTTATTAGGGCTCAGATCCAAATATTTAATATCAATTTTCAAACCGACTTCACGATATTTTTCTATTTCCAAAGCAATAAATTGCGGTGCTGTATTTTCAATTATTAGTTTAGATCGAGTAGCACCAGCCAAACACACAAAAGTGCCTGTCTCTATCGGGTCTGGCATAATATAATATTCTGCTCCACCCAGAGCTTTGGCACCACGAATTTTAAGATCATGAGTTCCTATACCTTCTATTTCCAATCCCAAATCCTGCAAAAACCAACACAAATCCTGAACAGATGGATCACAGGCAGCCACATGGATATTGACTGTACCTTGATTTAGAGCTGAGGCCAAAATAATATTTTCTGTGCCAGTGACTGAAAGCTCACTCATAACTATCTCTTCATCAGCTGGTCTTTTCTTTTCCAAATAATAACTACTGTCATCTACTTTTACTTCTATTCCCAAACGATCAAAAGCCTTAAAATGAGTATCCATCGGTCGAGCACCAATTTGACAGCCACCAGGCTCTTTTGTCTCTAGCCTACCAAAACGTGAAACTAATGACCCCATAAGCAAAATAGATGAACGCATTGTTTTGACCAATTTCATGTCCATCTTTTTGGGATCAATATCTGAGTTGTCTATTTTGACGCTGTTTTTGTCTGTCCAAACGACTTTGGAGCCCATGGACACCAAAATCTGAATCATTTTTTTTACGTCTTCAATCAACGGAACATTGTGTAGATGAACTTCCTCTTTAGTCAACAAAGTAGCAGCAATAATTGGCGTAGCGGCATTTTTAAAGCCAGCAACTTTGATGCTACCTTCTAGCGAGCGTCCTCCTTGAATAATAAAATTAGACATAGTATTATGATAGTAATTCTTCATATATAATACCTCAAATTTTAATTTTCAACAAGAAGAAAATGAACAAAACCACAGCCCGAATTACCTATAGCTTCTTTTTCCTGTTATTTTTTGTACTGACCCCTGTTTTTGTTTTCTATGCTAAAGGTTATCGCTATAATATAGATACCAGATCCATAGAAAAAAATGGAGCTTTTTACGTAAAATCTTACCCTCGTGGCGCAGAAATATTTGTGGACAACCTACTAATGGACCGCAAAACTCCTACTCAACTGATAAATATCAAACCAGGAATACACGCCCTCAAAGTGCAAAAAGACCAGTATGTGTCTTGGCGTAAAGAATTAGAAATCCGTCCAGGAGAAACAACTTTTGCTGAAGATATTGTTTTATTTTTAGAGCAAAGAGAAAAAGTATCTTTGGGCGACGGTAGCGATAATTTCTTATTAAACAAAGCTAAAGATAAATACGCCCATATTGATGAAAATAAGAAATTACTCGTTACTGACATAGAACAAATCAAAAATTTTGATATTCATACCTTTGATCAAGATTATGAACTACTTGATTGGTCTCCAGACAACCAAAAACTTTTATTGAAAAATACAAATAATTATTTTATTTTTGATATAAACCAAAAAAAGACGACTGAAATTGAGTTGGACTTGGCGGATAAAATAATTTGGGACAACCAGCAAAGCCACCTGCTTTGGTATCTTAAAGACAGCAAATTATTCCGCTATGATATTGGCCAAATGTTCAATCCTCAGACGCAAGAGCTTGAGATCAATAAAAATATCAATGATTTTGCTTTGGAATCATCATCTCTGGTAATACAATACTCTGTTGGAAAAAAATATTATGTAGAACAACTCAAAAAAGATGATTTGAGACAAATCAAAAAAATAGACGATCTTAACCTAGGTAGCCTAGAAGTCCTTTTGGCTGATGATAATTATTTTATATTCAGCCTTGGCTCTGAGTTGTACATAAAAAATAATTACAAAGATTTGATTAACATCCCGATTACCATTGCTGAAATTCATGACAAAAGACTTTTGATATCCAATGGCCATGAAATCATCCTCTATAATTATGAAAATGATTGGCAAGAATTAATCGACCGATCATCCAATATCGTCTCTGAACTTATTTGGCATCCTAATGGTTCTTATTTCATCACTGAAATAGAAAACCAAACTCGCATCACTGAAATAGACGGTCGCGACCGCAGAAACTCCATTTTACTCTTAGACGGCCCCCTTAAAAAAACTTATCTCTTCAACCAAAAAGGTGACAAATTATTTGTCTTTAGTACCGAGGAAAATTTTCATCTAAATATCCAATAACATAAGCAAAAATTTTACTTTAAATCACTCCCTAAATTGGAGTGATTTTTTATCATAAATTTGCAAAAGAAAAAACTCGTCATTACTGACGAGCTATCACTTCTAGGAGTTGTTGTATTCGATATTGAAACCAGGGAAAACCACGGTGACATCGCCTACCGCGACCTGCTCCATACCCATGATGGTTTTGATCTGCTCGGCCAGCTGGCGATTTGTCAACGGCTCAAGTGCCTGATCGATGAATTGGCTACAGGCAATCTGTTCGCCATTGATGTGAAGCCGAAAGAAACAGCCATCGCGCCGAAAGACGACACCATTGGAACGAATGCGTACCGCCCGGCTGGTACGATTGTGAATAACTACCTTGCGTCCGGCCACGTCTTCCTCCTTGAAGTTAAATACATTGAGGGAACGGGAATTAAAAATATTAAAACAAAAGACCTATTTTGTCAATATCCCAAAGCTTTAAACAAATAAAAAACCCGAATCCATGATTCGGGCAAAAGTGAACTAGATCTTAGCCCTGATAAACCTCGGACTTGAGAATGGCGATGTAGGGCAGCTCCCTAAAGTAGTGATTGTAGTCCAAGCCGTAGCCAACTACGAATTCATTGGGAATAGAAAAGCCGATATAGCGGACCTCAACTGGCTTTTGCCGAGTCTCCGGCTTATCCAGGAAAGCACAAATCTCCAAGCTTTTGGGTTGTCGGTCAGCAAACAGCTCTCTGAGATAGCTCAATGTAAGCCCGGTATCGACAATGTCCTCGACAATGAGCACGTCGCGACCAGTGATGTCGACTCTCAGATCCTTGTCGATCCTGACTATTCCGGTAGACTCGGTGCCGCTACCGTAGCTCGACACTGACATGAAGTGTATTTCCACTGGAATAGTGATTTGACGCATCAAATCAGCGCAGAGAACAAAAGATCCATTGAGAATGCCGATTAGGATAAGAGGGTTTTCCAAGTTAGCATAGTCAGTAGATATCTGTTGGCCCAGGTCTCTGACCCTAGTCTGAATCTCCTCTGAGCTAAAGAGAACGCCTTGGATTGATTTTTCACGAGTGAGCATGAGACTGTCCTTTCTTTAAGGTACTCTTGTTTACTTAATTGTAATATAAAATAGGTTAATTTGTACTTTATGTCAAACTTAAAAAATAAATAAAAAACCCGAATCAATGATTCGGGCAAAGGCAACAAACAAAAGGCAGGTACTAGCACCTGCTAGCAGACGGCGTCGAACTCGACTTCGATGAGCGCCCCGAAAGGCAGTGCCGCCACGGCAAAAGCCTTGCGCCGAGGCTTGATCGGGCAGGAGCTGAAGAAGCCACCCCACGCCTTGTTGAGGTAGGAGTAGCCGGACATGTCGCCGGAGAGCATGACGGTCGCCGAGTAGACGTCGTTGGGGGTGAGCCCGACTGCGTCGAGCATCGACATCATCCGCCGCATGACCTCGCGCACCTGCGCTTCGAAATCGCCGTCGGACTTCATCCGACCGTTCTCGACCGCGCCGATCGTACCGGAGAAGTGGAACTTGTCGCCCACCTGGACGCAGGTCGAGTAGACCTGGCCATCCGCCTCGAACTGGACGATGCCTTCGGGCTTCTTCTTGGGAGCCATATTTCCTCCTGAGCGTCGGTTACTGATCTAGATCAGCTTGGGAGAAAGATCCTCGATCGGATCACCACTGGCAGCCATGGCCGCCAAACGGTCAACGTAGATGTCAGTCAGCTCAGCTACCCGGGCTTGATCAAGCGACACGAAGTCGTCATGTTGGATTCCTCCGGAGCAGAAAGAAGTGAAGAAGGTCATCCGAGCAGTGTCGCTCGTGAAGACGCTGTGGAAGAGTTTGATGTCCAGGGCTTGGCCCCGGCGCAGGATGACGAGGGCTCCGTTGTAGTCGCCCATGAGCTTGTAGAACAGGAAACGCTTGCGCCGACGGTATTCTGCCCCGTCAATTTCATGGGAGCGGAATTGCCTGACCAAGGCCAGGTTATCGGGGTGAAATTTTACCAGTCGGAAGTAGAGCTTCCAGTTGATCTGATCTCTGGTCTGAGCCAGCTCAGCTGCGGTGTCGGTGGACAGATCTTCGCCAGGCAAAAAAACGTTGACGAGTCTCGCCAACTGATCTTTCGTGACAATTGCAGGCTGTGCCTGTTTCATCTGTCTACCTCCTCTCTATTGCTTGTTGTGTGTCAGAGTACAATGTTAACAAGCAAATATAACATAATTATTAAAATAAGTCAAGGTCTAAGCTGCTGTATGAGCTAAACCAGGCGCTGACATATCCCTAGTTAAAGTATCCAAAACTCCACCCTGCTTGCCTGAAGCTAGTCTTTTGGCTGCTAAAATAGACTTTATTTCTGCTTCAGGAGCAAAAATAACTGGCGCTCTTTTTTTAACTTTTTTATCTTTAAGCTCAGCTAGAGCCTGCTCTATAACTAGCAAAATCTCCGCAATAGCTTTGGCTAAATCAGGATCTTTATTAATTTTTTCTTTCTCCTGTAAAATATCTACCAAAGAATCTAATAGCTCCAAAGATGGCTCTTGCTTTAAGCTAGCAATTATTTTTTCCTTGAGACTTTCTAAATTAAAAGAAGAATCTTTTATGTCTTCACAAGCCTCTAATAAGGCCATAGTCTCGGTTTCTTCATCAATAAAGTCTACCAAAACATCCTGCGATAATTTTGCTTTGGCTGACAAATCAACGCTTGGTGTATCCTGCCACAAGGCTATCATTTCAAATCTTTCACTAAAATAAGAATGATCATTACGCACTTTTGGCGCTGCTTCCACCGCCATACCTTCAAAACTTTTGACATCAATCAAATGCAATTTTGAAACCACTACTTGACCATTTATTATTTCATATTCAATATCCATTACATCAACTGAGTATTGAGCATCAAGAGCATTATTGTAACCAATCAAGCGCTGTTGATCAGGATCATTAGGAGGCTTTATTCCTTTTCTCAAAAAAAATACCAAACTACTGACAGCACGCAAAACTTCAGACACTCCCTTATTGTCTGTGCGACGATCTTCTGATAATAGTCTAGTTAGCTTGATAAAATAGGGATCAGTTTCATCAAAAGAAATATTTTGTCTAAGCAAAAAACTGGCTAGTCGATTTTGAAATTCTGGTCCAGCTCGATTGGCAATAAAAAGATCCAAAAATTCTGCCTCAGCTTTTTCCCGCTCTCCATCTTTTAATTTTTTATCATCTGGCACTTCTTGAGGAAATCTTTCTACCCGCAAAACATCCTTTTTGTCAGGTTTTGTTTTTCCTAGTGGTTGAAATTCAAAAATTTCCATAAAGCGTAAAAATTACTTTTAAATTTTAACAGTTTTTAGCTATTTTTACAATAAAATTTTATTTATCCACAGTATTAGACTTGACGTTCGGTTTTTGTTCGGTATATACTTAAATTAATAAGTTGTTAAGTTTAAAAACAATAACTTCTATAACTTTAAAACATCTAACAAAAACATATGGCCAATCTAACTAAAAAACAAAAAGAGATATTAGATTTTGTTACGCAGTTCATCCAAAGCAATCAATATGCTCCCAGCTACCGAGAGATTGCCGAATATTTCGGCTACTCCTCTACTGCCACTGTCCATGAGCACCTCAAGTCGCTTGAGGATAAAGGACTTATTACTTCTAGCCAAAACGCCGCCCGATCTCTAGAAATAGTCAATCATCGTTTTGGCAAAGCAATAGAGTTGCCCTTAGCTGGCCTGATTACTGCTGGTGAGCCGATTGAGGCCATAGAGACCAACGAGACTATAGCTGTCCCCCAACATTTAGTCAGAGATGAAAATAGCTATGTTCTCAAAGTCCGAGGCGAATCTATGATTGAAGAGGGCATACTAGATGGAGACTATGTGATAGTTGAGAGGAATTTTTATCCCAAAAACGGTGATGTAGTAGTAGCACTACTTGACAATGAGTACGCTACCCTAAAAAAATACTACCGCGAAAAAAATCGCATTAGGCTACAGCCAGCCAACAAAACTATGAGTCCTATCTATGCTAAAAATCCGGCTATCCAAGGTATAGTAAAAGCTATCTTAAGAACCTTTGCTTAAAAATATGTTTAATATAAAAAGAAAAACTAAAATCAAATATCGCCGACTAATGGAAAAATATTTGATCCAAAAATACGAAGAAAAACTAAACTATAGTAAAAATGTCCATCTAAGCTATAGAAGAGCCCAATTAAAGCTATTTTAAAGAACAATTCCCCACTACCTCAAGGAAAAGATAAGCGAAAACATAAATAAAAGTCAACAAATCCTGCCCTTCTTGCCTGTCCGTGAAAACGGGAGGGGCGGGACTTGACATATATCCAAAAAAACGTTACTATTTACCCTGTTAAATAAAGCTTTTCCTATTCAATGGAATAAAGGCTTACAGATAATAAAATAACTTTATGGCACATAAGAAAGCAGGAGGTTCCACAAGTTTAGGACGTGATTCCCAAAGTAAACGTCTAGGAGTAAAATTGTTTGCCGGACAACAAGCTAAGGCCGGTTCTATTTTGGTGCGTCAAAGAGGCACAAAATTTCACCCTGGTGATAATGTCAAAAAAGGCAGTGACGATACTCTATTTGCAACTGTTAGTGGAACTGTGAATTTCCGAAAAATGAAAAAGAGAAAATTTGATAATTCTCTCAAGGAAACTAAAATAATCAACGTAATTCCTGACAAAAAATAAATAACTTTAAAACAGCCCCGAAGCAATTCGGGGCTGTTTTTTTATACTTTGAGATATTTTCTAACCGCTAGCGATGTACTAATCATATTTATAAGCGCCAAACCAAGAAACTGTGTACCGAATATTTGTAGATAATTATCCTTGAAATATTTAGCAATATTGACTGCTTGGATGCCATCAAAATATGTATTTAATGACGGCTGAATAAAATTCAGCAAAGGATAGATAATAACCATAACAATCAAAACCGCCGCCAGAGAATACAAAACACTCTCTATAACAAAAGGCGTCCTTACTACCCAATTGCTAGCACCTACCAATTTCATAATAGTTATTTCGCTCTGCCTAGTGTATATACTCATACGAATAGTATTGAATATGACAACAATTGATATCAACACAAATAAGCCTGTTATATACCAACTATATTTATTAACAAAATTTGCTAAGTCGTTAATTTTGTTTATAACCTGCTCGTGAGTATCGGCATCACTACTTTGGACAAAAGCACTATATTTTTCCTGATTGATAAACTCCAATATCTTTGGGTATTGATCAAGTTCGTAGGCTTGAATCGCCAAAAAATAAGGAAAAGGATTTTCATCTTCTTCAAAAACTTCTAACACTTGAGTGGCCTCAGAATCTTTATTATTTTCCAAAAACATTTGCCAGTTTTCCTCTGGAGTTATGATATCTACCACCTTTACTTCTGATAATTCATCAAGATCATTCACCAAGCTTTCTACCTGCTCTCTATCAGCCTCTAATTTCATTTCCACTAGGACATCGACTTTGTTTTCTACACCTTTGATTGTCACTTCACGGATATAGTCCATACCCATGAGCAAAGTTACCGACAAAACTGCCATCAACATCATAGTGATAGTGACGAGCGACAACCAAAAATTTCTAAAAAATCCCTGGAAAGCAAATTTAAAAATTCTTAAAATACTATGCATAATTTTATAATAAGTATCTGCCGTTAGCTTGATCGCTAATTATATATCCGCTATCTAAAGTAATCACTCTATTTTTTAGACTATTTACTACTTCCCGATTATGCGTAACCAAAACAACTGTCGTGCCCATATTGTTTATTTTTTTCAAGAGGTCAATAATCTCTCTGGTGTTGATAGAATCAAGATTTCCCGTCGGCTCATCGCCCACTAACAGTTTTGGTTTGTGAACCAAACTACGGGCAATAGCCACTCGTTGTTGCTCGCCACCTGATAACTGATGAGGATAGCGATCTTCTTTGCCCTTGAGGCCAACTAAGGCCAATATCTGATCAACTGTCTTATTTATTTCTTTTGGCTTAAAACCACACACCTGCATAGCAAAAGCAACATTTTCAAAAACTGTTTTCTTTGGCAGTAATTTAAAATCTTGGAAAATAACTCCTAATTGACGACGCAAGGTGGGGATCTCTTGACCCTTAATGCCAGTAATATCCCAACCACCAATAACTATTTTCCCTGAATCTGGTCTTTCTTCGGCAATCATAAGTTTTACCAAAGTAGATTTTCCCGAGCCACTCTGACCAACTATAGACACAAACTCTCCCGGCTTTATATGGAGACTAATATCCTTTAGAGCCTGAATTTTCTTGGGATAAATTTTACTTACATTAGAAATTTGAATCATATTTTTCCACGCTTACGTATATTAATCCTGCACTAGTTGAACCTAACTGCTTAAAAGCGGAAATATCCAAATCAATCAAACGTCCAGTTGATAGCTCTGGACCATAATCATTTACCTCCACAATGATTGACTCACCTGACAAAAGACGGGTTACTTTCAATTTTGTACCTTTAGGGAAATCACGTGAAGCGGCAAAATTTCCATTTTTATAATTGAAATATTTATAACGACTCTGATCGTAAAAGCTAGCAATGCCATCCTGAGAATCATAATCTTCAAATATTGCCAAAACCTGCGGACCAGCTTGAGCTTTTACTTCTGTTTTTATGACTTTATTGGGAAAATCATTGTAAGACTGAAGCTTCTGCCAAAGCTTATTTTCTTGATTATAGGAATATATTGCCCGGGAAAAATTTGACTGTTGATCATAAAAAAATTCAACAACATAATCCGATAATTGGCTTTCTATTTTGTAAAAAGATGAAACTAAATGTAAAGCTCCGTTTTTTACTGGCGCAAATACTTTGGTTATTAGCGCTTGACCAGTTGGCACGTCAACTGTCAACTTATTGTCAGCCGAGCTAGTCTTTTCTGACCTAGTATTATAAGTAGGCAAGACTACCTCTTCGTCATCTTCATTGCTCAACACTGGGTTTATTTGCTCGTTTTCGCTAGAATCCAACCTCAACAAAATTTTATTGACGCTTATTCTGGTACCAAGTGGCGCCCAATCATCATTTGAACCAACTGCTTTATATTGCCATTTACCTTCAGCTGCCAAAGTATAATAAAATTGTTGCTGACTAGGATAAATACCCAATTGTTTCACACCAGGATCAGACGTATCAATCACTTCAATTGCTTTGGTGATCACCGGACTGGGATCACTAAAATGGACAACAAAACCATCTACCTCGGGCAAAACACTACTGGTTGGCTGAATAATTTGTATCTTAGCGTCTGCTGGCCTAAAAGGTAACAACAGCAGTACAAAAAATAATAATAAATATATTTTTTTCATTTTGATATTAATAATATTTTTCTACTTTTACACTCTCTAAATAAGCGTTAAAAAAATCATCCAACGGCAGGGCATTAACAAAAATAGCCTTTACTTCTTTGAGCGCTTTACCTTCCTCTTCTACGTCAGAAGCAACATACCAAATCACATAACCAGTAGGAAATGGTATATAAACTATCCGACTGAATTCACCAACCTTCAAATCTTTGATCGGCTCATAAACATCGATCATCTGATCTTCACTCAAAAATACACTGCCCTCAACAAAGGCCATTTCTTCAGAAAAAGTTTTAGCAACTTCATAAAAATCTTGACCAGCTTCAAGAGCTTCATAGGCTCCCTGAGCCTTTGATACCCCCTCCATATCATTATAATTGGAAATAAGATAGTTATATACTTTGGCCTCCAAAACACCTGATTCTATAATAAAATGTTTGTAGTCATCATAGGACACACCAAAATCATTCTCCACGCTTTGTTTAAAGCCATCTAAATCTTCAATATAATAACCTATATATTGATCAACTTCTTCATTACTCAAGACCAAATCTTTTTCCTCGGCAAATTTATTTAGCCAATGATTCTTCAATACTCTATTCCAAGTTAATTCATTCAAATCCATATTTTGAATTTCTGGATCTTTAAAATCACCGTTGAATTTTCTAATTTGTAGATACTCAAGCAAAGGAATTTTAAGCTCTGCGTCATTTTCTACAATAGCGCCTGCTTTTAAATTGTAAGTCTTGGCCAACATCTGAGCCACCTGACCAGTCAAAGTATGAGCGTAAACCATTCTAACCAACACCCATTGAGACAGAGCTAGGATTAATAAGACTACGACTAATATTATTATTCTTTTTTTCATAACTATGCTTTACTTGAAAAAATAATTAAACCATTTCACCGGATTGATCGCGTCTTCATCATCGGCAAAATCAATACTGATCTCTTGGCTATTTGTTAAATTTATTTGTTTCTCACCTGGTTTGCTGAGATTCAATTTCAGCCTCGCCTGCTTCTCAATATATTCATCTGTATTCAAATAGCTGATCAGCTTCTCCATATCACCAGTTTTACCTTCAATGCTAGCCAATTGACTCTCAAGGATCTTTATTTCCTTATTTATTTCATAACGAAGCATTACTTCTTTAGTGACTTTGACAAAAGACAAAATCAACAATAAAACCAAAAAAATGGTGAAAATATTGGAGTCAAAAATTTTATGATGCCACTCTCGCGCTGGTTTTGTTTTTTTTATCATCAAAAGGCTTTATCTGGGGATAATTATACCACAAAGATATTTTTTTTCCAAAAACTTTTTGCCACAAAAGGAAAAAAGTATTATAATATATATACAAAAATAAAAACATGGGCATAAACAAAATCAAAACAAAAAAATTGCTTTGGACCCATATCCACAAACCAAGCAAAGAAGATATAGAATATCTAGCCAAAGAATATGATTTTCACCCTTTAGATCTTGAAGATTGTCTGGTAAAAATACAAAGACCGCAAATAAGTGAATACCCTCACTATATTTTTTTTATTCTTACTTTTCCTGTCTATAATCGCAAAACCAGAGAAATAGAATCTAGCGAAGTAGACTTTTTCCTTAGCTCAAAATATCTGATCACTATCAGTGACGGCAAAATGTCTACCTTGGAAAATTTTTTTGACGAAATAAAAAATAATGAATACAGTCAAGAAAAATATATGCTGGCTAACCATCCCATTTTTTTGCTGTACGAAATAATGCACCGTTTACAAAACTATACTTTCCCCATGTTGGATCATATTGGTCAAGACATAGAAGATATAGACCGAAGAATATTCCGTGGCCAAGAAAGACGGCTAGTTAGAGAAATACTCCACGTCAAAAGAAATATTGTTGATTTTAGGCGCATCATGCAGGCACACAAAAACATCATCAAAAAATTGATGAACGCCAATACCAAATTTTTTATGCACAGCAAAATAGACATATATTTTGCCAATATTTTAGACCGCACCAAAGATATTTGGGATATCTTGGAGACTCAAAAAGAAAATATCAATGCTTTCCAAGAAACCAATGAATCCCTGATTTCCTACCGGCTAAACGATATCATGAAGACCCTGACCATTATTTCTGTCATTATGATCCCAGCCAACCTAGTCGCTTCTGTCTTTGGCATGAACGCTAAAGATATGCCTTTTATTGGTCTACCTTTTGATTTTTATATTATACTTAGCTTTATTTTTGTTATTATGTTGCTATTTATCATATATTTTAGAAAAAAAAGATGGCTCTAGTTGTAAAAATTCATATTTTCTGCTAAACATATAAATGCCCCCTTAAAATTCGGGGGTTTTTACATCTAAACTATGAAAAATTTTTGGCAAAAAATTGAAAAACCAATGGTCACCACTACACCGATGGCTGGCATTACTGATTCTGCTTGGCGACAAATTTGTAAAATGTGGGGCGCTGATGTTGTCCATACTGAATTTGTATCAGCTGATGCTTTGTATCATGCCAGCAAAAAAACTCTCAAGATGATACAATATGACCCAATGGAACAGCCGGTTGTAGTCCAACTCTTTGGCAAAAGACCAGAAATGTATTCTCGGGCAGCAAAAATAGTTGAAGCTACTGGTGTAACCGGAATAGACATAAACTTTGGTTGTCCAGCCAAAAAAGTTGCCGGTCATGGTGGCGGAATCTGTATCTTGAGAGATATGGATACTGTCAAAAAAATAATTGAAGAAGTCACTAATGCTGTCAAAATACCCGTATCTGTCAAGACTAGAATTGGCTTAAACAAAATTCAAGGCCAGCCTCAGGCCGGACAAATAAATGTTTTTGATTTTATTGAAGCTATTAAGGATTATAATATCTCAGCCTTGATAGTTCACGGCAGAACTTACGAAATTCCTTTTACTGGTCCCGTTGATCTGGAAGCGCTCAAACAAACTGGAGAAAAATTTAAAAAATATTTTCCTCAAGGCGTCTACTTAATAAATGGATCTTTCCAAAGCGTAGAATCTGTAGTTGCTGATATAAAATATGCTCAAGCTGACGGAGTAGCTTTGTCACGATCACTTTATGGTCAGCCTTGGCTATTCAAACAAATCAAAGATTACATCAAAACCGGCAAATACGATGAAGTCTCTTGGGATATTATCAAAGATACTGCTATAAAACATGCTCATCTATTGTGGGTCACCAAGGGTTCTAAAGGTTTTAAAGAAATGAGAAAACATTTGCTTTTTTACGTCAAAGGCCGACCTGATGCCGCCAAGCTAAGACAAATGTTAGTGGCTGTGGATAAACCAAAAGATGTAGAAAAAATATTCAAAAAAATATAAATTTTGGCTAAAATTAAACAAAAATGCCCTTGATTGGAAGGGCTTTTTTAGTATTGACAAAAAATAAGATATATGCTATAATACTCTATTAAATCAACGCACCTTCACAACTTGCTTACGTGTTTCCAGGGGTTAAAAACCCTACACTATAGAATCACCCGTCAGTTGACCACGGGCTTAGTAAAAGCCCAAACAGGAGGAGCCCTACATGAACCGCAGACTGATCACCGTCATCCTGGCCATCCTGGCCACCGTCATCTTCCTCACGAGCATCGCCTCCGCCGCCATCACCGTCGCCGACGTCACCGACAGCCAGCTGACCGACAGCCAGAAGCAGGAGGTCCTGCAGCTCATGGCCGCCGGCGACCCGAACGCCGAGATCACCTACAACCAGTACACCGCCACGATCGTCCTCGAACAGACCAAGCTGGCGGCCAAGACCGCTGCCGACAAGCTCGAAGCCGAGCGCATGACCAAGCTCCAGAAGTCCTGGCACCAGGCGCTGTCGCCGCTGCCGATCGACAAGTGCTGGACCTGGGCATCCTCCCAGATCGACTCCACCCTCAACGTCAACGACGGGCACTGCCTCGTCGACTTCATGGCCAAGCGCTACGGCAACCTGGGTTCGGGTGATCGCGGCAAGATGTCGCCGCAGCAGCGCCTGGTCTTGGTCAAGGCCAACTACTACGTCCAGAAAGAATTCCGGGCGGACGTCCGCCAGGAGATCAAGGCCTCGGCCGAGATTCGGACCATCAGCAGGCAGATCGCCGAGCTCAAGCACGACTACGCCGTTCTGGCGCACGACTACGAGGTCGTCAAGGCCTCCTCTGTCCGCCAGGACAGCACCATCGTCTGCCTGAGCGAGCAGGCCAACGACAACACCGGCCGCCTCGACGCCATCGAGGCACGTCTGACCGACAACGAATTCGACATGGCGGCGGCTCTGCGCGAGCTGGCTGCCCAGGCCAAGATGAAGAAGGACGAAGCGCGGACTACGGTCCGCAAGCACGCCGACGACATCGCGGCCAGAAACATGAGCAAGTAAGCAACCACGTCCCCAAGGGACACGAACAGGGCCGACGCCACCATACGTCGGCCCTTCAATTTGACAAAAAACTCTCCGCTAAGCGCGGAGAGTTTTTTTAAATTATGCTTTGAGATCAGTTATTCTTTTGTCTACTGCTCCTATTATCTGTTTCAAACCGCCTGCCTGATCAGCTAAATCGCTATCATTGGCCACTGCTTCCATCATTTTCTGAGCACTAGTTCTTAGACTTTCCAAAACTTTCACATCATCCATAGTTGCTATATCTTTAAGCGTTAGAGTTTCTGGTAAATTTTCACCAGCTGACAAAGCACTCAAAGCCGAATCAGCCGCACTTATACTCACCAATTTATCATCTATAATTCCATAAAGACGCTCTAAGCCACGCAAAGTATGCTCGCTAGCAGGATCACCCTCTGCTTGGGCAATCAAAGAATTAAGACTAGCACCTAATTTTCTTATGGCTGCCGGATCATCCATTGCTTCGATCTGATCAACTGTCATCTTATCTACTTTAAGTCCTTTGGCCAAAACTGCCAAGGCTGAATTTAAATCTTCTTGACCAGCTTCAACTTTAGGAGTGCTTTCAACTTCGGCATCTTCAAACAAATCTTTTGGTTGTTCTGGTCTTTCTACAGGATTTTCTAAACTAACGCCAGTGGCACTTTCAACTTTTTCTTCTTTAAAAATATCACCGAATTTACTTTCCAAAGAATTAATTCTTGTTTCAATATTTTGCTCAATAAAACGAGCTTCTGCTGTATCACCATGACCACTTGCCCTCATCTCTTCCAATATACTTCTATTTAGACTAATAGTTTGAGCGTCAAGTCTAACTTTATCAATCTCAAATTCTAAATCACCTTTTCCTCCAGACTTCTGCCAATGATCAATAATATTAGCCCTATAATCATCTTTTAGAGCATCCAAACCACCACCTCTTATAGTGCCATTTGATTCATATGAAACTACTCTACCATTTTGATCATATTCAAAAGTTACTTTAGTTTCTCCTGCTTCAAAACTTCCTAATCGAGAATCAGACTCAACTCTTGGTAAAGTATCCTCTACTGCTTCAACATTTTTACCGGCGTTATTTTGTTGATCAGGAGCCACAGTTTCTGTTTTAGTAGTTGTCTCAATTTTTTCTCCAACACTTTCTGGTTTAATACTTTCTTCGTCTGGTACCACATTAGGTTTAAGCTCAGGTCTTTGCTCTGTATTTTGATCTGAGACAGCTTCTTGGGGTGCTACTTCTGGTCTTTCTCCAAATGTCGTATCTGTCTTATCAACGACAGTAGGTGCATCTACTTTTAATTCTTCTTCTCCTGGATAAGATGCTAATCCTTTAGCGCTACCAGTCTTAAAAAAATGTTTCATAGCATCATCATCCAAGCTATCCTTGACTACAAAAGCACCATTAGCATCAGTCTCACCATTGGAAATGAAATAGTTGTCAGACCTAAGTGGCCAGAAATTAGTGTGAAATTTTTGCGCCAAATAATATTCTTCGCCTATTTTTATTGGGTGCCATTCATCACTATTGACGTGATGTAAAGTATCATAGTTGGTTTTTACACTAGCATCAAACTGAGCCCTCAATCTT
>QZJA01000011.1 GCA_003599205.1 Candidatus Parcubacteria bacterium | reverse complement strand
AAGTTTTTGGCAATATCAGTGAAGATGAAAGTGAATCTTACAAAGAGCAACATGACTTACCAGATAAATATATTTTATATATCGGTCGTTTGGAAACAAAAAAGAATGTACAAAATTTAATTCGTGCTTACAAACGGACTAGTCGACGTTGGCCACTGGTTCTTGGCGGCCGACCAGGTAATTTTGGTTATGAAGAAATAGAAAAACTAGCTAATGATCCAGAAATAAAAGACGATATAATTTTATTGGGATATGTCAGTCAAAAAAATTATCCTAGATTAATGGCGGCTGCATCAATGTTTGTTTTCCCTTCAAAGTTTGAAGGTTTTGGTATACCACTACTTGAAGCAATGGCTTCTAAAGTGCCCATAGCCTGCTCGGATATTTCGGTCCTTCATGAAGTAGCAGGAGAGGCGGCTATTTATTTTGATCCTGATGACGTAGTGGATATATCTGGTGTTTTGGACAAAATTATGAAAGAACCAGAGCTGAGGGAAAAATTAGTAAACAAAGGTTTGGATAGATCCAAACAATTTTCCTGGGAAAAGACTGCTCGAGAAACATTGGAATACATTTTAAAATAAAAAACTCTGATACGTTCAGAGTTTTTTGACAATTAAAAAAGGCTTAATAACCTCATAAGCCGAATTCTGTACCCCGCAAAAGCGGGGAGGTGACCATCTATCTAGGCCTATAGTCGCCTATAGGCTCAAGCAGCTTACCCGTCCGCCATAGGCGGACCTATTTAGCCTTTCACCAGATAAAAGTTTACCTCTTTTTCTATATTACTATAGAAACGTGTCGTCTATTTATCCGACATTTTCACCCTTACCACCCTTCGCATAAAGCTTCGGGTGAAGGAATACTTTCTGTTGCACTTGTTCTACCCTCAAACTCACGTCGAGAGCGGTTGACGTTATCAACTATCCTTTTTGTGGTGTTCGGACTTTCCTCCCTCCTGCCAGTGGCAGGACGGCGATCACCGAGGTTATTAAGCCTTGTATCATATATATACAATATTTTGTCATTTTTGTCAAGATAATTTATATTTACTAAATATAGCCATAATGATATGATATTTATACTATGAAAAAAGCTGATTTTATTAGCAATATTGCTTTAGTACCACTTGATTTCATTTTGTTAATGACAGCGGCATTTTCCGCTTATTATTTGCGTTTTTCGGAAATAGTTAGCGGTTTTAGGCCAGTTTTTTACGAAATGCCAGTTAGTGATTTTTTTCAATTGGTTGTTAGAGTATCTTTTTTTGCTGTTTTGATTTTTGCTTTGTCAGGTTTTTATACCATGCACGACAAAAAGCTAGCTAGGGAATTACCAAAGATTATTACCGGAGTATCAACGGTAGTAATTTTTTTAATCTTATCCATCTTTTGGCAACGCGAGCTTTTTTCTTCACGTTTTATAATTATACTATCTTGGGCCTTAGCGATTGTTTATCTTTTTCTGGCTCGGATATTGGTAATATTAGTTAGAAATTTATTTTTTAAAAAGGGTTATGGTTTGGCTAAAATAATAATTTTGGGTGAAAAAAGTACACGCGAACCTTTGGTGGAAGTGTATGCCAAAAAAGCAATCCTTGGTTTTAAGGTGGTAGCTGAATTCGAAACTCTGGAAGAATTATTGAATACACCAGAGATATTGCAAGAGATCAAAAACAAAAAAATTGATATTTTATTTCAGACTGATTCTAATATTTCCAAGGATAAGGCGTTAGATATATTGACCTATTGCCAAGAAAATCATATGGTGTTGCGTTATGCCGCCAATTTATTTCAAGCGCAGAATATTAATATAGATTTAAATAGTATAGCTGGCCTACCGATAGTTGAAATCCAAGGCACACCACTAGATGGCTGGCGTCGAGTTGCCAAAAGAACTTTTGATTTTGTTATTGCTCTATTTTTGATTATTTTATTGTTGCCTTTATTTATTACTTTGGCAATTATAATCAGAGCTACCTCGGCTGGTCCAGCTTTTGTCAAACTCAAAAGAGTTGGCAAAAAAGGCAGGGCCTTTGATATGTACAAATTCCGTTCAATGATCAAGGATGCACAGGCTATGAAAACTGAGATTATGAACCTCAATGAAAGAAATGACGGGCCATTATTTAAAGTAAAAAATGATCCTCGAATTACTAAAATAGGCAAATGGTTGAGGCGTACCAGTCTTGATGAATTGCCACAACTTTTTAATGTCCTAAAAGGTGAAATGAGTCTGGTTGGTCCACGCCCGCACGAACCAGAAGAAGTATCTCATTATGAGCGTGGTTATAAAAAATTATTGACTATCAAACCAGGGATGACCGGTATGGCTCAGGTGTCAGGACGGAGTAATTTGCTTTTTACTGAAGAAGCAAAATTGGATATATTCTATATAGAAAATTGGTCTATGTTTTTGGATTTGATAATATTGTTGAAGACTCCAAAAGCTATGTTAAAAGGAGAGCAGTCCTAATGGATAAAAAGGTTGCTTTGGCACATGATCATTTGTTTCAATTTGGCGGGGCTGAACGAGTGCTGCTAATTTTGTCTGATATTCAAAAAGAAGCGCCTATTTATACCTTGATAAATGATAAAAAGATTACTAAAAATTTTTTTGAGCAATCAAAAATAATTAGTTCTGGCTTGCAAAAAATACCAGGGATCAATAAAATTTTTCGTTATTTTCTTTTACAAATGCCAAAAACTTGGGAAAAAACTGACTTGAGTGCTTATGATGTTGTCATCAGCTCATCCTCGGGTTTTGTCAAAGGTGTAAAAACAGGAAATAATACCAAACATATTTGTTATTGTCATGCGCCTACGAGGTATCTTTGGGACAATAAGGAAGAATATATTGGCAATTTACCTGAAGGAAAATTTTTGAAAATATTTTTACCAAAACTTCTTGATAAATTACAAACATGGGATTTTATCAAAGCGCAGGAAGTAGATTATTTTATTGCTAATTCACATTATATTGCCGACAAAATAAGCAAGGATTACAAAAGAGAAGCCGTAGTTATACATCCACCGGTAAATATCAAACAGTTTAAGATAAGCGATGATATTGAAGATTATTATTTGATAGTTAGTCGTTTGCGACCTTACAAAAAAGTAGATCTAGCAATTAAAGCCTTTAATAATTTGAAGTTACCTTTAAAAATTATCGGTAGCGGTTCAGAATTGAGAAAATTAAAACGTTTGGCCCATTCAAATATAGAATTTTTAGGTGAGGTTTCTGATGATATTAGAAATAAATATCTAGCAAAGTGTAAAGCTTTTATTTATCCGCAGATAGAGGATTTTGGTATATCAGCTTTGGAAGCCATGGCTTCTGGCCGTCCAGTGATTGCCTATCGTTGTGGTGGGGCCTTAGAAACTATCGTAGAAGATCAAACTGGTGTATTTTTTGATGAACAGACTTGGGAATCTTTGGCACATAAAATTTTGAGATTTAACGATAAAAATTATAACTCTGAATTTATTAGAGAGCATGCTAAAAAATTTGATGAGAGTGTTTTTAGACAAAAAATGATAAATTTTCTAGAGAATATAAAATGAATATTGGCATAGACATCAGAGCATTATCATCTAGTAGACTTAGTGGAGTCGGTCGTTATGTTTATAATTCCATCAAGTATATATTAGAATTGGACAGAAAAAATAATTACTACTTAATCAGCACCGGTCTCAAAGATGTGCCTCCAGAATGGCTGAATTTTAAATACGACAATATTCATCACATCCACTGGCATTTTTCCAACAAAATAATTAATCTGCTGACAGTTTTTGGTCTAGGTCCAGATCTAACAAAAAAAATTCCAGTCAAACTGGATTTATTTTGGCTGGCAAACATAAATTTTTTTAAGTTTCCCAAAGATGTTCCAGTGATTTTGACGATTCATGATTTGTCATTTTTGCATAGCCGACAATTTTATTCACTCAAGAGAAGGCTTTGGCACAAATTAGTAAATGTCCGCAAACTCGCTAGAAAGGCTAATTTAATAATTGCTGTTTCGGAAAATACTAAAAGAGATATAATGAGATTTTTTACGGTTGATGATGATAAAATTACTGTTATCTACCCTGGAGTTTCTACTAAAAATATTACTCTGGAAGAAGCAAATAACTTACTTGCTCCTTATAAACTAAAAGATAAATATTTTTTGTATGTTGGTACTTTGGAGCCGAGAAAAAATATCAACGCTATTATAAAAGCCTTTGCCCATTACCATAGTGATTATCCAGATACAGAATTAGTAATTGTTGGTGCTAAGGGTTGGATATATCAGGGTATTTTGCGCAGTATAGCTAAAAGATCGTATATTCATTACCTTAACTATGTTGACGGACCATCAAAAAATGCTCTCTATAGCCAAGCTCAGGCCCTCATTTGGCCGTCTTTCTATGAAGGCTATGGTTTCCCACCGCTTGAAGCGAGCTATTATAATATCCCAGTAATAACCAGCTACAAAACTTCATTGCCGGAAATAATGAAAGATAAAGCTTTGTATGTAGATCCTTATAATGTCAGCGATATCTATAAGTTGCTTGTTAATTTGACAGAGCATAAAGATCTGTATGATTTTAGTGTAAACAATAATCATAACTTTGTTTTACCCCGTCACGAAAAACAGGCGCAAAGAATAATCAGACAATTTTATAAATTTAAAAATGACCAATGAAAATAGTAATTGATTTACGCATCTTCAGTACCAAGGCTGGTGGCATAGGACGCTACAACCAAAAATTTTTAGAGGAGCTGGTAAAAATTGATCATAAAAATAAGTATATTTTGCTTTTTAAGGAAGATCCAAATATTAAATTACCAGATAATTTTAGTATTCAAATTTGTGATTGTGCTTGGTATAGTTTTAAAGAACAATTTGTTGTCCCTTATATGCTCTACCAGATAAACCCTGATTTGGTTTATTTTCCACATTTCAATGTGCCGATTCTCTACTCAGGAAAATTTGTGGTTACTATCCATGACTTAATAATGACCAAATTTCCCAGCAAACGTTCTACCACTCATAGCAAATTTTTCTTTAAAGTAAAATATTGGTTTTATAATCAGGTCATCAGACACGCCGTATTTAATGCGGAAAAAATAATAGCGGTATCAAAATTTACGGCCGATGACATAAAAAAATATTTTAATCTAGGTGAAGAAGAAGCCAAAAAAATACAAGTGGTGTATGAAGGAGTCATAGAGCCAAAACCGTCTCAAAGTCAGAATCTTTATTTGCCGGAAAATTATTTCTTATATGTCGGCAATGCTTATCCTCATAAAAATTTGGAATTTTTGATGGCAACTTTTGGCGATTTTATTAAAAAATATCCAGATTATCATCTTGTTTTAGTAGGAGAAAAAAATTATTTTTATAAACGGCTGGAAAAAGAAAATATTACAAAAAATATAATATTTACTGGGCATTTATCTGACAACAAATTAGCTGGCTACTACAAAAACGCTCTGGCTTATATTTTTCCTTCTTTGTATGAAGGCTTTGGGTTACCGCCTTTGGAAGCTATGACTTATGCTGTGCCAGTGCTATCAAGTAATGAGTCATGTTTGCCGGAAATTTTAGAAGATAGTGTCTTGTATTTTAATCCTAAGGATAAAAATGATTTATTGGCTAAGATGGAGGATATAATCAAACAACCGGAGCTGAGAGATAAGCTAATAAAATCCGGACAGGAGCAGATAAAAAAATATTCTTGGGAAAAGATGGCGAGAAATATTTGGGAAATTTTTGAAAATTTGGTATAATATAATACATGCCAATAAAGAAAACTAAAGACTCTACACAAGTGAACATCAAAGATTTGAAAAAAGATCTAATAGAAGACTTAGATCAGTTTTTGTTGGCTGAAGAAGATGTTTTGGATGCTCAAAAAGCTAAGGAGGAAAAGAAAAAGGCTTTAGCAAAATTAGACAAACTGATAAAGCAGGAATTGAGTTATAAAGAAATTTTAAGCAAAGCCAAAGAGGATATTATTGAAAAGGCACAAGATATTGCCACTGACAAAAATAAAGAGAAAAATATAGTAGAACCACCGAGATCAATTGATACCGATGCCTTATCACGCTCAACTCACGTTTTAGATTTAAGACAAAACACTAAAATTGAGAAAAAAGCCACTTTTGATAAATACAAATCTTCTTGGCAGAAAGCCAAAGATAAAATAAATGCCAAAAAACAAGCCAAACAGCTAAAAAAACAGGGGGAAGTTACTAATTATCATTTACCAAAAGAGTCTGGATTTAATTGGAAAAGATATTTTTATTTTAAGCTAAATTTTCAGCCACTACAACTGAAGTATATCAGCAGTAAAATATTGGTTTTTGTCTTAGTTTTAGGGGTTATCCTATTACCTATCAGGGGCTTGGTTCTTTTTGGTCAACTTCAAGATGACAAAATAAAGCTTATGCAGTTTGGTCGCGATGGCTTGATAAATCTTCAAGCTGGAGTGATATCGGCTTCTGAGAGCTCTTATCAAAACGCTCAAGTAGATTTTCAAGAGGCTTTATTTAATTTTAATCAGGCGCAGAGTATGCTGGATAATTATCAAGAGTGGATGCTTGAAGCAGCCGGTGCCGTGCCTTTAGTCGGTAAACAATTATCTTTGAGTAGAGATATGCTAGCTGTGGCTACCAATATTTCCCAGGCCGGCGCTGTCTTAAATCAAAAAGTTCAAGAAGATTCTAATTTGACGGAATATTTAGCTATTATTCACGAACAAGTACGCCAAACTTTGCCTTTTTTGGAATCTGCCCAAAAAGATTTGCAAAATATAACAATTTCTGAATTGCCGATTGAGTTGAAGCCACATTTTGAAGGCTTAAAAAAATATTTACCGACCATTAGCAATGATTTGAAAAGTTTGGATGAGATTTTTTCTCTTTTAGTTCAACTATTGGGTCATGACGGGGAAAAAAGATATTTAGTTTTATTTCAAAACAATAATGAATTACGGGCTACCGGGGGATTTATTGGTAGCTTTTCCTTGTTGGATGTTTATCAGGGTAAAATTGTCGGTTTAGAAACTCCTGGCGGTGGTACTTATGACTTGGATGCTGGTCAAAAACAGGTGGCCAAGGCTCCTCGAGCGTTATCACTTATTAATCAATACTTTAATATTTGGGATGCTAATTGGTGGCCAGATTATCCGACTTCAGCCAAAAAAATAGAAAGTATGTACGAAGAGTCTAGTCAGACTTCGGTTGATGGAGTAATTGCTATTAATGCTTCGGTACTTGAAGATTTATTGACTTTAATCGGTCCGGTGTATATGGAAGAGTATCAAGTGACAATTACGGCTGACAATTTTTTTGCTGTGTTACAGCAAGAAGTTGAACTTAATTATGACAAAGAAGCCAACACTCCAAAAGCTATTATTGCCGACTTAGTGCCTAAGGTGTTAGAAAAGCTTTTATCAAGCACAGAAAAGCAACCAGCTTTAATGGCTAGCTTGGCTCAGATGTTAGCCACTAAGGACATTCAAATTTATGCTGATGATGCTCAGTTACAAACTAGCTTAAACGACTTTGGCTGGTCGGGCAAAATGGCTGATTATGATAAGGATTATTTGAGCATAATATCTACCAATATAGCTGGTGGCAAAACTGATAAAGATATTTACCAAACAATAGATCATCAAGTTGAGATATTACCTAGTGGCGAGATGATAGCTACCGTCAAACTTACTCGCACCAATCAAGGTCCAGAGGAAAATCCTTTTGCCGGTATCGACGGTGGCAACGTGTCATATATTCGTTTTTACACACCTTTAGGAGCAGAACTTTTAAGTGCTGTTGGTTTTGACAAAATTCCTGAAGCTTATTTTAGGGTGGCTGATTCTGGAGCAAAAGTTGATCCTGATATTGCTAAAGAGGAAGAAAATCTTTTGATTAATGGCGAGTCTAATACGGAAATTTATACTAGTTTGGATAAAACAGTTTTTGCTAATTGGATGACTCTACGTCCGGGTGAAGTAAAGACGGTGTTGTTGAAATACAAGTTGCCGACAAAACTGGAATTAGATGATCCTTTGGTGACTAATTGGTGGGACAAAATTTTTAAGGATAATCTGGTATTAGACAACTATAACCTAGTAATCCAAGCTCAGTCGGGAGTGAAAAACACAACCTATAATTCAACAATATTTTTGCCCGATGGCTACAAAGTTGTCTGGAATAATGCTAGTGATAAAGATAAAATGAGCGTAAATGAAAAACTAGTAACTTATAGTCAGAGTATAGACAAAGATCAGTATCTCGGGTTTATAATAGCCGCTAAAAAATAAATATGTGGCAAAAATTGTGGCATAAAATCAATAACACTGTCACAGGGGGTGCATTTTTAATCGCCTTCTTTTCTTTTTTATCAAAATTATTTGCGTTATTTAGAGAGCGATTGATAGCTCATAACTTTGGAGCAGGCGAATTATCAGATATATATTATTCAGCCTTTCGTTTACCCGATTTGATATTTAATACTTTGGTCTTAGGTGCTTTAACTTCTGCTTTTATACCAGTATTTCAAAAGGTCTGGAATAAAGATAAAGAGCAGGGCATAGTCCTGGCTAATTCAGTTATGAACTTCTTTTTGATTACCGTAGCGTTATTAGTTATTATTGCTTATATTTTTGCTCCACAAATAGTGCCAGTGTTTACACCAGGATTTTCAGCTTGGCAATTAGTCGAAACAGTTACGCTTACTCGGATTATGCTTTTGGCAATAATATTTTTTGTAGCCTCAAATGTCATAGGTGGAGTATTAAATTCTTGGAAAAAATTCTTTTCTTTTTCTCTAGCAGCCAGTTTTTATAATATTGGTATAATTGTCGGCATAGTTTGGTTTTATCCTTATTTTGGTTTAAGTGGTCTGGCTTGGGGAGTATTTTTAGGAGCCATACTTCATCTCTTGGTCCAACTGCCCGAGGCATTAAAACATGGCTGGCATTATAATTTTTCTCTAAAATTTGATCACAGTTTGAGAAAAATTCTCAAATTGATGTTACCCCGAACCATTGGCTTAGCTGCTGGCCAGTTCAACTTAGTTATCATCACCATGATCGCTTCTACTTTAAGCGTCGGCAGTATTGCTGTCTTTAATCTCGCCAATAACCTCCAAAGCCTACCGATTAGCTTATTTGCCGTTTCTTTGGCAATTGCAGTTTTTCCGACTTTTACGCAAGCGGTCAATGAAAATAATTCAAAACTTTTTGCTGAAAATTTTTCAATTAGCTTTAGAAGAATTTTATTTTTAGTTATCCCAATATCAATATTGATTTTGGTTTTGCGAGCTCAAATAGTCAGAGTAATATTAGGAAGCGGGGCATTTAATTGGGAAAATACCAAAGATACTGCTCAGACACTAGGCCTTTTTGCTTTGTCTATGTTTGCTCAAGGTTTAATACCACTTTTGGCTAGATCTTTTTATGCTCATGAAGATACCAAGACCCCAATGCTGATTAGTATATTTTCTATTGCCGTCAACATACTCTTGTCCTGGTGGCTGGCTCAGTGGATGGGAGTTATGGGCTTAGCTTTGGCTTTTTCTATTTCTAGTATCATAAATATGCTACTTTTATATGTTAGTCTTCATCTTAGGGTGCATGATATTGATGATAATAAGATATTTAAGTCGCTACTAATGATTTCTCTAAATGGCATGTCAGCCGGTGCTATTTGCTATGCTGGCCTTTATCTTTTGGCGCCGTTGGTAAATATGCAGACTTTTTGGGGCATATTTACGCAAGGAGTAGGCGCTGGGCTCCTAGGCTTGCTTACTTACCTAATTTTAAGTATATTATTCAAGCTGGAAGAGGTAGAAATCTTCCGTCGATTGTTTAAAAAATTCTGCTTATTATTCTCCAATGGAAAACATTAGAAATTTCTGTATAATCGCTCATATAGACCATGGTAAATCTACTTTGGCTGATAGAATGCTGGAAATCACGGGTACGGTAGAAAAAAGGAAAATGAAGGCCCAGCTTTTGGACCAGATGGAGCTAGAAAGAGAAAGAGGTATTACCATAAAACTACAGCCAGCCCGAATGGATTGGCGGGGGTCTATTTTGAATTTGATAGATACTCCGGGTCACGTGGATTTTACTTACGAAGTTTCTCGCTCTTTGGCTGCTGTTGAAGGAGCGATATTGCTAGTAGATGCCACTCAAGGTATTGAAGCGCAGACTCTAGCTAATTTATATTTGGCCATAGAACAAAATTTAGTAATTATTCCAGTAATCAATAAAATAGATTTGCCGGCAGCTGATGTGGAAAAAGTAAGTAAAGAAATTGTCAATTTGATTGGTTGTGAAGCAAAGGATATTTACAAAGTTTCTGCCAAGACAGGCGAGGGTGTAGAGGCTGTGCTTGACGTTATAGTTGAAAAAGTACCACCGCCAAAGATCACAGAAAATGAATTGCGCGCTTTGATTTTTGATTCTGGCTACGACGAGTATCGTGGTGTAGTGATTTATATAAGATTGTTTGGTGGCCAGATAAACAAAGGTGACCACGTAAAATTTTTGGCCAATAATGAAGAATCAGAAGTATTAGATGTAGGTTATTTTAAACCTCAATGGGTCAGCGCTGAAAAAATTACCAACGGCAATATCGGCTATTTGGTAACGGGCGTTAAAAATCTAGAAAAAGCACAAGTTGGTGATACTATTGCCCATGTAAAAAGTGACGTCAAAGCACTGCCGGGCTACAAACAGGTAAAACCAATGGTTTACGCCGGTGTTTTTCCTCAGGAAGGTAATGATTATCATAAACTAAGAGAAGCTATACTAAAATTAAAACTGAGCGATGCTAGTTTGGCTTTTGAACCAGCTAGTTCACAGGCTTTGGGTTTTGGTTTCCGTTGCGGCTTTTTGGGCATGCTTCATCTAGAAATTTTTCAAGAACGCTTAAAAAGAGAATTCAACTTGGAGCTGATAGTTACCACACCGACCGTTGCTTATAATCTTTTTTTAAGAAATGGAACAACCACTGTCTTGACTACGCCTCTGGACTTTCCTGATCCGTCAAAAATAGAAAGGATAGAGGAGCCATATATGAATATAGAAGTGGTAACGCCTAAAAAATATATCGGCGGATTGATGTCATATATTGCTGAGCAAAGAGGTATTTCCAAAGATACTCAATATATAGATGAAGATCGGGTAATTTTAAATTACCAAATTCCTTTATGTAATATCTTAGTAGACTTTTATGACAACATAAAAAGCATATCTTCGGGCTATGCTTCACTTAATTATGATTTTGCTGATTATAGGGATTGCAGTTTGGTCAAAATGGAAATCTGGGTGGCCGAACATCCAACTGAAGCTTTGACTACTTTGGTCTATAAAGATCAGGCTTTTTCTGTAGGTAAAAAAATAGTCAAAAAATTAAAAGATGTTTTGCCACGCCAACAATTTGCCGTAAAACTTCAAGCAGCTGTCGGTGGTAAAATTATTGCCGCTGAAAAATTACCCGCTTTAAGAAAGGATGTGACCGCTAAATTGTATGGTGGTGATGTCACCCGTAAGAGAAAACTTTTGGAAAAACAGAAAAAAGGCAAAAAAAAGATGGCCAAACTAGGCAAAGTAGACATCCCTCAGGAGGCCTATTTGGCTATTTTAAAGCGCTAAATGCTCCCTAAACCAACAGTCCATAATATCATGGACAAGATCATAAATACGGCCAATATAAACCAAACTACTTTTTGAGTTTTTTTCTTCACCTCGTTAGAAATTAATTATTAAGTATAATTCCCTTGGCTAATTTTAACAAATATTTAAAGGAAGGTGAAGCCCTAATACTTAATGCCGGCTTAAAAAAATCTGTTTTTAAGTTCTATTTATTTTTATTGTTGTTGCTTTCCTTGTTTTTCTTGATGTTTCCGGCTTGGCGTGCTGGTGAGGCAGGAATAGTGCTCTGGTTTTTCCTAGTGATTTTAATGTTATTTGCTTTAGTTAGACAGATTTTGGCAGTTAATGACTGCTACCTACTCACTAATAACAGATTAATATATCTACAAGCTATAAATAAGGTTAATTTTAAGTTAGCCGGTAGCCTTTATTTATCTTCAATTGATAAAATCGACAAAATTGGTAGAAATAGTATTTGTCTTCATATTCAAAAAAAGAAGTTGTATTTACAGAATTTAAAAGATAGAGAATTACTTTTTTCCCAAATAGAAACTTACTTAAACAGCCGAAATCTGTTATAATATATTCATGCCAGAAAAGAATTTGGAAAATTCAACCTCCTTTGAAACTCCGGGAAAAATTCCGGAGCAAAGTCCTAGTGAAAATAAAAGAGAAAAAGCCAGCGAATTCGCTTCTGAAAAATCTGTCCAGACTGATCAAGAAAAATTAGTCTCACCAACTACTCCGATAAAATTGCCAACAACAACTACTGATGCAACTACTTTGACCATCTCCGAGCAAAATATAATTTTGGAAAAAGTAGAAAACATCTTAGCTAACGGCATGGAACAGGCCTTTTTGACAATGGATATTGCTACTCAAGCCAAATTTAAGGCCAAAGGTGAAGAAACTGCCAAGAAGATTGCTACTTTGATGCTAAAAACAAAACTTAAAGCCAAACAAGTGGTTAATTTAATCCTAGAATGGCTGAGAATTATACCAAAAATAAATAAATTTTATATTGAGCAAGAAGCAAAAATAAAAGCAGATCATATCATGAAGATATATAACGGCAAAAAATAACTTTTATGGAGGATTACACATTAATTTTAGGTACTCTTGCCTTATTCCTCTTGGTAATAATTGGAGGAGGAGTTTTTTATTTTAGTCGAGTAAAAAATCAAAACAAAAAAAATTTGAAATTAGATATCATCCTTATTAAAATTCCTAAATACACTAGAAAAGAAAAAGAGGAATTGAGCAAAGAATACATTCAAAATTCTTTAGGTAAAATAGAAAATTTATTTACGGCCGTTGCCGGCTTAAAAGCAGCTGGGTCAAGAGAGACTTTTTCTTTAGAAATGGTTTCTAGAAACGGTTTTATAAATTTTTATGCTGCTGTGCCACCACATCTAAAAGAATATTTTATTCAGCAGCTCCAAGCGGTTTATCCAAAGATATATTTTGAAGAAACAGGTGACTACAATATATTTCAAGCTAATAGTAATATTTCTGCCGGTATCTTGAAATTTAGCAGTGATTTCAGCTTGCCAATCAAAACATACAAAACTTTTGAGACTGACCCTTTGGAATCTATTAGTAATAGTTTGAGTAAATTATCAGAAAATGAATCAGCGGCTGTACAATATATATTCAAGTCTGCTCCAAGAAAATGGCATCAGCGAGGCCGAAAAATTGCCCAAGCAATGCAAAAAGGAGAAGACTACCAACATGCGTTGGCTAGTGCCAATAGCTCCATTGGTGTAGCTAAGGTATTTAACTTCATTTTTAGCTTTATTACTCCTAGCAAACCAAAAGAAGAACCGTCTAAACCTCAGGTCGGTATGTCAGCCATGGAGCAGGAAAGAGCCAAGGGGATGGAGCAAAAGACCTCTAAGTCTGGTCTCGATGTTAATGTGCGCATTATTGTCTCCAGTAAAGACCCTATAAGATCTCAAGCGTATTTGGTAGATATTATCAATAGCTACACCCAATACAATATTTATGAATTTGGTAATAGCTTCAAAGCTGATATACCCAAAAAACCAGATAAAATAATTAACGACTTTATCTATCGCAGTTATGATCCTCGGCATAGATTGCTTCTCAATTCAGAGGAGATGGTCTCTATTATGCATTTACCCTTACCCACCTCAGAAACGCCAAATATTGATTGGCTAGAGGCCGTCAAGGCTCCACCACCAAGTAATATGCCTAAAGATGGTATTATTTTGGGCGTCAACACTTTCCGGGGAAAGAGTACTTATGTGCGTATTAAAGATGATGACAGACGTCGTCATATGTACGAAATCGGCCAAACCGGTACAGGAAAGTCAGTTTTTATGGAATCCTTAATAAAGCAAGATATAGAGGCTGGTCATGGCGTTTGTGTAGTTGATCCTCATGGTGAACTAGTAGAGAAGATACTAACTCACGTGCCAAAAGAGCGGGCCGAGGATGTTATTATATTTGATCCAGCTGATACTTCCAGACCAATGGCTATGAACATGCTGGAATTTTCTACCCAAGATCAAAAAACTTTTGTCATCAACGAGATGATAAATATTTTTGATAAATTGTATGATCTCAAAGCCACTGGTGGTCCGATGTTTGAACAGTACATGAGAAATGCTATGTTGCTCATCATGGATGATCCTGAGTCAGGAGCAACACTCTTGGAAATACCAAAAGTGTTGGCTGATGAAAATTATCGCCGAGCAAAATTAGCCAAAGTAAAAAATGATTTGGTTAAAGATTTTTGGGAAAAAGAAGCGCAAAAAGCTGGTGGTGAAGCATCGCTAGCCAATATGGTTCCTTATATTACCAGCAAGCTTACTCCTTTTATCACCAACGATACTATCCGACCGATAATTTCTCAGCAAAAATCCGCTTTCAATTTTAGGCAGGCTATGGATGAAGACAAAATTATTTTGATAAATTTATCAAAAGGTAAGATTGGAGAAATGAATAGCAATTTATTGGGTATGGTGGTGGTGGGAAAATTATTGTACGCCGCCATGAGTCGAGTTGATATACCAGAAGAAGAACGACACGATTTTTATCTCTACATAGATGAATTTCAAAACTTTTTGACTGATAGTATTTCCATCATCTTGTCTGAAGCCAGAAAATACAAATTAAATCTTATCTTGGCCCATCAATTTATTGCTCAATTGGTCAAAGGTGGCGACACTAGAATACGTGATGCGATTTTTGGCAATGTCGGTACTATAATCTCTTACCGGATTGGTGTAGAAGACGCTGAAGTTATTGCCAAACAAATGGCGCCAGTTGTATCGGAATATGATTTGGTCAATATGCCCAAATATACTTGTTACATAAGATTATTGGTTGACAATCAAAATCCACCGGCCTTTAATTTTCAGCCAATTCTGCCCGAAAAAGGCAATTATGAATTAGCTAAAGCCATCAAAGAGCTCTCTCGTTTGAAGTATGGTCGGGATAGAAACGCAGTGGAAAATGAAATCAAAAATAGGATGCTCATATAGTGTAAATTTACTCTAAAGTTAGCCATAAATAAACGGATTGCCAAGCAGTCCGTTTTATGATAAATTTACTGGTACAAGGGGGGCCAAAATAGTCCCGAGAAGGGATTTTCTCTTCAATAAATAAAAACAAAAATGCCAAAAGCGAAAAAAATAGAAGAATTAGAATCTTTAGTATATACCTTAGAACTAGAGCTTAAGAAAACCAAATTAGTTTTAGCTGAATTAGCCGGAAAAAAATCTAATGAAGCAGTAGATTTTTCTTTAAGGGCTGCTGGACTTAATTCTGAGTCACAGGCAGAAAGTGGGACTATTATTGAGGGCGTTTTTGACGGACAATTGATGGTTGGTCCAGACGGCAAAAAGTATTCTGTCCCCGCAAACTATGCCTCAAAATCAAAATTGGTTGAAGGTGATATTCTAAAACTAACCATTGCTAGAGACGGAACGTTTATTTTTAAACAAATATCGCCAGTAGAGAGAAAGAGAATCGTTGGTTATTTGGTCAAGGACAAAGAGCAAGACGAGTTTGTTGTTTTAGCAGAAGAAAAAGTTTATAAAGTTCTCATGGCTTCAATTACATATTTCAAAGGCGAAGAGGGTGATGAAGTTGTCATCTTAGCGCCAAAAGATTCTGATAGTAATTGGGCAGCTGTAGAAAATATTATAAAAAAACCAAACCAGAAGCATAACCACACTGACGAATTTGATATCATTTTATAGTATTTAATCTATGGCCGAAGTATTATATAGAAAATATCGACCAATGACTTTCAAAGAGGTCGTTGGTCAAAAGCCGATCAAATTGACCCTGCAAAACGAGATTATCTCACATCAGGTTGCACATGCTTATTTGTTTGTCGGGCCTCGCGGTACTGGTAAGACCACCCTAGCAAGATTATTTGCTAGGTCTTTAAATTGTCTAAATAGAACAGAAAAGGAATCAGAACCTTGCAATAAATGCTCTGTTTGCCAGCAAATTACTAGTGGCCGTTCGCTTGATGTCATTGAGATAGATGCCGCTTCAAATACTGGTGTAGATAATGTCCGAGAAAATATAATCGCTAGTTCTCAGGTTCCACCTTTTAATAGCAAGGGCTACAAAGTTTTTGTGATTGACGAAGTCCATATGCTATCAAAATCCGCTTTTAATGCCTTGCTAAAAACTCTGGAAGAGCCACCAAAAAAAATTGTTTTTATATTAGCTACTACCGAGATACACAAAGTACCAGAAACAATCATTTCCCGTTGTCAGCGCTTTGATTTTAAAAAAATTCCTCAAGCTGACATAGTGAAAAGATTGACCGAGATCATAGAATGGGAAAAGGTGACCGTACCCGAGCATATATTGACGGAAATTGCCCGTCGTTCTGAAGGCTGTTTGAGAGATGCCAAATCATTATTGGGTCAGGTTATTTCACTTAGCCAGGGAAAAGTTACTGATGAATTAGCTTCTTTGGTTTTGCCTACTAGCAATTGGCATGAAGTCGATAATTTAGTGGAGGCTTTGCGCGTACATAATGTAGCTACGGCCTTGAATCAAATAAATAAACTGGTTAATGAAGGTGTTGATTTGCACAATTTTACTCTTGATTTGATAGATTATCTGCGACAAATCATGCTCTACCAAAGCATTGGCCCGAGTTTTAATCTGGATTTTCCAGAAAATTTGATAGCTTCAATCAAAAAGCATGCCCAAGATTTTCCTCTAGCTGATCTATCTCGGCTGTTAAATATTATTTTGGACAAACTAACCATCAAAGAAACCTTGATTGATCAGCTGCCTTTGGAATTGGCTTGCGTAGAGTTCTTACTGACCGAAAAAAGTGAAATAAACCAAATAGCAAATATTACTGAGCCAGCTAAATCAGAATTTAAAGTCAAAAATATTATTACATCAAGTGATGATATTGCCAAAAAATTACAGTTAAATTGGAAAAAAATTCTTGAGGAAACAAAGCCTTTTAATCATTCTTTATCCGCCATATTACAGACTTCTCACCCAGTGTCTACCAATAACAATATCATTGTTATTGGCGTAGAATTTGATTTTCACTTACAGCAAATGGATAAGCCCAATGTCAAAAGTCATCTAGCTAAAGTCTTGTCAGAGGTTTTGGGGCAAGGTGTGACGGTAAATATACAAGTAGATGAAAATTACATAAGTAATCACCAAATTTTTAAGGGCAAAAACGATAAAGAAGTCGGTGAGATCCTTGACACTTTTGGGGGAGAAGTAGTATAAAGTATTTTGTTAGTAATCGTTCGGGGATCGTCTAATGGTAGGACAACGGGTTCTGGTCCCGTCAATTGGGGTTCGAGTCCCTATCCCCGAGCCAAACGAACAAAGAGTTTAAGGCTCTTTTTTTGTTTGTCCAAAAATCCAAAAATATGCTAAAATATACTCAGTATGTCTGATATAATTGCCAAATTAGAAAAAGCCAAGTTGCTCGGTAGGGGAGGAGCAGCTTTTCCTACTCACTTGAAATGGCAAATGGTCAAAGACCAAAAAGCAGAGACAAAATATATTGTAGCTAATGGTTCAGAGGGTGAGCCGGCTACTGCCAAAGACGCTTATATAGTTGAGCATTATCCTGAACTATTGATCGAGGGCTTAAGTATTGCCCTAACAACAATAGACCATAGCTCAGCTTTTATTTTTTTACGCCGTGATTACTTTAAAAAATATAAAACCAAATTGGAAAAGTTGATTGCTGATTTACCAATTAAAGTAGTAGCCGAAAAAGGTGGCTATCTATCAGGCGAAGAAACTATGGTTTGTCAGGAAATAGAAAATGGTCTGTTGAGACCAAGGCATAAGCCGCCATTTCCTGGACAGGCGGGAATTTTTGGCTATCCAACACTGATAAATAATATTGAAACTTTTTATTATGTCGCCCAGATAGCTCAAGGTAAATATAATAACGAAAAAATGTATACTATCTCTGGTGATACAAAAAATCCTGGCGTCTACGAACTGCCTACTGAACTTTCGATTAAAGAGATATTAAAGCAAACTAATAATTATCCTACTACCGATTTTTTTGTCCAAGTAGGCGGTGGTGCGAGCGGTGAAATACTTTTGGCCGAAGAATTAGATAAAAATGCCGAGGGTTCTGGAGCTATAATTGTTTATGACAAAAAAAAGACTGACCCTTATATTCTCATGGATAGCTGGATAAAATTTTTTATGGCACAAAACTGTGACAAGTGCACGCCTTGTCGCGAAGGCACTTATCGCTTAGCTCAAATGATAAAAGACAAAACTATAGATAAAGCAATCTTCGATGATTTGCTTTTTGTTTTGGAAAATACTAGCTTTTGTGCTTTGGGCAAAATGGTAGTTACTCCCTTTAGAAGCTTGGCTGATAAAATTTTGAAATTATGATGGCAAAAAACAAAAAAACATTTTTTATAAAAATAAACGGAAAAGATTATCGGGCCAAAGAAGGTCAGACTATTTTGGATGTGGCCCTAAAAAATAAAATATTTATCACTAGACTCTGCTATCATCCTGATACGGTCGTTCAAGGATCTTGCCGTTTATGTTTGGTGGAAATAAAAGGAAAAAAGGGTTTATTTACTTCCTGCAATACTCAAGTTGAGCCACATATGGATATTTTGACTGACTCAGAAGCTATTTCCCGTGCCAAAAAAACCAATCTGGAGCTTATTTTTACTGAACATTGTGAAGAATGTGGTGATTGTATCTACCAATACAGCTGTACTATCAAAGATTTTGCTAAAAAATATAACGTTAAGATAAATAAGTTTCCTGATCGCAAAAAAAATCATCCGGTTCACGAATTTGGTCCAGCTCTGCTATTTGACTCCAAAAAATGTATTGACTGTGGCATCTGTGTAGATATTTGCAAAAAAGTTGGCGCCTGTTTTTTGGAATTTGAAAAAGTTGGCGATTTTTATGAAGTAATGCCATCCAGCAAACCAGATAAAGATTGTATCTATTGTGGCCAATGCATAACTCACTGTCCTGTTGGCGCCTTTGAAGGTGTGGGTGAATTTGAAGCTATAGAAAATCCACTTCAGCAAAAAGACCAAGGCAAAACAGTAGTTTTTCAATTTGCTCCATCTATTCGTAGTACTATTGGCGAAGAGTTTGGTATGCCTTACGGCTCAGTAGTGACGGGACGCCTTATAGGCGCTATCAAGCAGTTGGGCATAGAGCATGTTTTTGATGTATCGGTTGGCGCTGATGTTACCACTATTGAAGAAGCCAATGAGCTAGTAGAAAGATTGAATGATGACCAGGCGGTTCTACCAATGTTTACTTCTTGCTGTCCGGGCTGGGTAAAATATCTAGAATTTTATTATCCTGAATTTATACCACATTTAACTACAGTTAGATCACCGCAGATTATCATGGGTGGACTGATAAAAACTTATTGGGCAGAAGAAAAGGGGATTGATCCTAAAGATATAATTGTTATCTCCATTATGCCTTGTGTGGCCAAAAAATACGAAATAGAACGCCCTGAAGTAATGATAGGTGACATCAAACCAGTTGATCATGTACTAACTACTAGAGAATTTGCTCAGCTTTTAAAAAAGCACAAAATAGATCTCAAAGAAGTAAAAGCAGTCAATCCCGATCCTTTCTTGAGTACACCAACTGGCGCTGGTGTTATCTACGGTGCTTCCGGTGGAGTGATGGAATCAGCTTTGCGTACCGCTTACAACAAAATCACTGGCAAAAAATTACCTCGTCTTGATTTGGAACAAGTCAGAGGTATTAATGGTCTGAAAAAAGCTGAAATAGAAATAAATGGTAAAAAATTAAAAGTTGGCGTAGCTAATGGAGCAGCCAACGCCAAAAAGATTCTGGAAGAATTAAAAGAAAATCCTTCTGCTTATGATTATGTAGAAATGATGGCTTGTTTTGGTGGCTGTATAGGAGGTGGTGGCCAACCAGTACCGGTCAATGATGAAATTAGGAAAAAACGAGCTCAAGCTTTGTACAACGTAGACAATAGACAGAATGTACGGATGGCTGAAGACAGTCCTTTTGTCAAATCTCTCTACAATGATTTTTTTAAAAATCATGATATACTACATAAAGTCTGCCATACCAGTTTTAGCAAAAAAGACAAAGAAGTTTACCCCAAAACTAGCAACTAACATAAATATATGGAAAACACTCGGGTTATAGCTTTAGAAAAAAACAAAGTAAAAATTATTGCTCAATTTGCCACCTTATTGAGCATCGCCACAATCTTACCATTGTTTCACCAACAATGGCTGACCGGACCAATGGTCAATGCTGTATTATTTATTTCCGTAGCTCTCTTGGGCACACAAAATGCCATTGTTTTAGGTCTGCTACCTAGTACCATTGCTTTATCAGTTGGTTTATTGCCAATTGCCTTAGCTCCGATGATACCTTTTATCATTATCAGCAATACTTTGATGGTGCTTAGTTTTTCCTGGCTTAAGGACAAAAATTTTTGGTCAGGAGTGGCTTTAGCTAGTGTTTTAAAATTTATATTTCTCTGGTCAACAAGTTATATTGTTATTAATTTACTGTTCAAAAAAGAGTTAGCTCAGAACGTGTCGGCTATGATGAGCTGGCCACAGCTTTATACAGCTCTCATTGGTGGTGTGATTGCTTTTGTTTTTTTAAAAAGTATTAAAAAAATATAAAAACTTATTTTTCAAGAATATATGTTGCGAGATTATATGCTTTTAATTGGCTATTGCGTATTATCGGTAGTCCTAGGTCTAGGACTGGATCCAGTAGTAGAATTTTTGCATCATTTTTAACTATTAACAAATTTTTTAATTATTTAGATATATTATAATCAAGCTCATTACATAAACTCTCAACCACAAGGAGGAGGTGTTGGCATGAAGCTCGATCTACAGACAGAAGTACTGGAGACGGAAGCGGAAGTTTCTCGAGCCATAATTGGCACTGCGCCCGGCAGCCGGCTAAAAATACATCTTTCCGATCCTTTGGATCATCATGCTTTAGAAGGGCACGGCTGCCAAATAGTCGAACTTGATGGCAGTCAAGCCGTCGTCGAACTCAATATGGATTTTTTCCTTCCTGGCAACCTGGACTGGTTCACTGAAAATATCCAACCGAAGGTTGTTGAAATTGAGAGTACAAGATAATTCCCGTGGCCTAGGGCAATCTACGGGGATTTTTTATTTATTGGCAAATAAATAATATATTGCTATAATTAATTTAATTAATCTTTAAGTGGTAACCTTTAGAATAAAACATATGAAAAAATTTGTTGTGTTTATGCTATTACTCACACCAAAAATTGGCCTAGCCCAAGACAACTGGGGAGTAAATGCTCTTCAAAATTTAAACACTGGTACTAGAAATATTGGCGATACTATATCTGGTATAGTTAATGTGGCTCTAGGTTTTTTAGGAATTGTAGCCACCGCTGGCATCCTTTATGGCGGTTTTATTAAGATGACAGCTTATGGTGATGCTGATAAAAATAAAAGTGGCAACAACGCTATGGTAGCTGGAGTAATAGGTCTGGCAATTGTCTTAACTGCCTTTGCATTATCACGATTTATCTTGGCTTCACTCTACAACGAGACTATCTAAAACATGCCAACGCTAAAACATTTAGGAATAATCTTAGATGGCAATAGAAGGTGGGCACGAGCGCAAAACAAACCTACCTTTTTTGGTCACCAGCGCGGTTTTAGTAATTTAAAAAAAATTGCCAGTCATGCTTATAGTAGAGACATAAATATATTGACTGTTTATGCTTTTTCTACCGAAAACTGGAATCGTAGTCAAGAAGAGCTGAGCTATTTATTTAAACTTTTTAAAATTCTAGTTACCAAAGAAGTTGATGCTCTCCATAAAAAGGGAGTTAAACTCAATATTTTTGGTAATATCTCCGCTTTTGATAAAGAATTGCAAAGAGGGATAAACCAAGCAATTGCTAAAACTAAAAACAACAAAAAAGGGACGCTTAATGTTTGTCTTAATTATGGTGGGCGGGAAGAGATTATTATGGCTGTAAAAAAAATAATTAAAAATAAAGTAAAACCGGATAAAATAAACCAAAAATTAATTAGTAAATATCTTTATAGCAAAGATCTACCTGATCCAGATATGATAATCAGAACTTCGGGAGAGCAGAGATTATCTGGTTTTTTGACCTGGCAGGGGGTTTATAGTGAATTATACTTTAGTAAAAAACATTGGCCAGAATTTACCAACCAAGACCTTGATCTGGCTATAAAAGATTTCAATAAGCGCCAACGTCGCTTTGGTGGAAACTAAAGTCCTGTATAAAGCAGGGCTTTTATGTTATAATATTAACTGTCTATAAACTAAAATAAAATTATGATTAAAACAAAAAATAATTTTGGACACATGGTTATTTGGATGATGATACTGATAGTAGTTTCATCAATCAGCTTATTATTTATGCTTTCAGCTGGCTATGTTCAAGATCAGCGTAATTATAAAGATGTATTATCACGTCTAGGCAATCCTTTAAACATATCTCGAGGGGATGCTAATATAGTTGCTTTCAAATCCGCCCAAGAGCTAGCAGACTATATGAGTCAAGTAGATTCTTTGAGTTCTTATGGCGCATCGCTAAACAATCAAGCAGTTTTGGAAGCAGCACCGGCTAGTGCTGGTGATGATTGGGGCATAGACGAATTGAAAGACCTAAATTTAGGATCTGGCGTTTCAAATGATAGATTTTCTGGAACTAATGTTCAGGTAGAGGGTATAGATGAGCCTGATATCTTAAAAACTGACGGTCAAGAAATATATTTTTCTGGTACCAACAATTATTACTATTACATGGAACCGATGATGGAAGAATTTTCGGTGGATGGTATGGATGCAAGGATAATGCCTCCTGAGAATTATAACCAAGCTAAAACAAGTTTAATCAAGGCTTGGCCAATAGATAAACTAGCTTTAGATTCACAAATTACCGAAACGGGCAATTTATTACACCAAGATAACACTCTGGTTGTTTTGGCCGATAAATATCTTTATGCCTATGATGTTAGTGATAAAGCTGCCCCCAAAAAACTATGGACCTTAAAATTAGATGACAAACAAAATTATTACGATGCTCGCTTGATGGATGGCAAAATATATTTAATTACTTCTACTTATCTAGGCTACGATTACACTTGCCCGATGCCCTTATTGGAAGTGGATAGCGTAGCAACTACTTTAGAATGTGGCTCAATTTATCACTCTTTAAATTATAGCCCAGCCGATATTAGTTACAATGTAGTTAGCTTAGACATAAAATCTGGTAAAGTTTTAGATAAAATAGCTTTCTTTGGTTATAGTGGCTCTTCGGTTGTTTATATGTCAGAAGACAATCTCTATGTTACTTATGAAGAACAACTCGATGAATTCAAATTGATGCATAATTTTTTGACAACTAAAGCTACCGACCTATTGCCTAGTGAAATGCTGACAAAAATAAGCAAACTAAATACTCTTGATATCGGCTATCGAGCCAAAATGGTAGAAATGAACACTTTGTTGGAACAATGGTTTATATCTATCGGTAGAGATGAACAAATGAGAGTACAAAATGAATTTGAAAATCGAAGCAAAGAATATATGAACGCCAACAAACGCGATATAATCAAAACTGGCATTGTGAAAATAGGACTTAGCGATTTGGCTATAAAAGCCAATGGCACAATTGCCGGCACACCGCTAAACCAATTTTCTTTGGATGAATACCAAGGTGATCTACGTATAGCTACTACTATTGGCCGTGGCTGGCTGAGTTTTGGAAGTATAGAAGAAAGTGCTAATGATATTTATATACTGGGTAATGATTTGAAAATAAAAGGCTCAATAACTGATCTAGGATTAACTGAAGAGATATATTCCGCCAGATTCGTTGGCGATAAGGGCTATCTAGTTACTTTCCGTCGCACTGATCCTTTTTATATTTTGGATTTATCCAATCCCAAAGAACCCAAGATGACTGGTGAACTGAAAATACCAGGTTACTCTTCCTATTTACACCCCATAGACGACAATAAAGTTTTGGGAATTGGTGAAGAAGATAATAAAGTAAAAATTTCTTACTTTGATGTTTCTGATATGAGTGCGCCAAAAGAAATCGCCAAATATAATTTGGATGAATATTATTCTGAAGCACTAAATAACCATCATGCTTTTCTTATGGATGCCAAACACCAGGTATTTTTTATGCCTGGTAGCCAAGGCGGTTATGTTTTCTCCTACGTTGACGATAAACTAGAATTAGTAAAGGCTCTTGATCTTGATCAAGTCAAACGCGCGCTCTATATAGATGATTATATGTATATTGTCGGGGAAAATGATATTGTTATTTTGGACGAAAATAACTGGGAAAAAGTCAATGAGTTGGATCTGGAGCAAGCCGCCTCAAATTTTTAGATTATTTATAGAAATAAAGATAAAAGCACCCCTTGAGTAAATACTTGCGGGTGCTTTTAAAATAAAGCCCATAAGCCTTGCCAAATCCAATTATTGTGCTAAAATATGGACATTGTGAATTAAATTATGACTAACTATAAAAATACTAATAAAGCTCAGGTAACCAAAGGCAGAATACGCTTTACTTTTGCTATGATTGTCTTAATTACCTTATTTACAGCTTTAATCGTTACACCAAAGATTCCTGATTCTATACCGACTGCCTCTTGGTTTAACAGCTTTAAAATACGTTTAGGCTTGGACTTACAAGGCGGTAGTCATTTGGTATATCAAGCAGATCTATCTGCTATAGATACTTCCGATGTGTCCAGTCGCATAGAGTCTTTGCGTGATGTTATAGAACGCCGAGTAAATGCTTATGGTGTGTCCGAAGCAGTCGTTCAAACAAACAAGAGCGGTGATAATTATCGTATTATTGTTGAGTTAGCTGGAGTCAAAGATGTCAATGAAGCCATTTCTATCATAGATAGAACTCCTTTTTTGGACTTTAAACTTCAAGATACTTCCGTTACTCCCGATGATACTGCTACTGGCGAAACAAATTTGGAAAAAGAAAAAGCTCAAGGCATTTTAGACAGAGTACTAAAAGGCGAGGACTTTGGTACTTTGGCCAAAGAATTTAGTGAAGACACCTCAACTGCCGAAAATGGAGGACAACTTGATTGGGTAGTAGAAGATGAACTTCTTCCTGAATTTAATGAGTTAAAAATTGGTCAAGTTTCTGAAAAATTAGTTGAATCACAAAATGGTTATCATATCATCAAAAAGCTTGATGAAAAATTGAATGACGCCGGTAAAAAAGAAATATTAGCCGCTCATATTTTAATAGCTCGTTCTAATGCTGATATGCTGATTGGTATTAATTGGAAAGAAACTGGCCTCAGCGGAAAATATATAAAGACTGCTCAATTAAGTTTTGAACCAAATACTAACCAACCATTAGTGCTTCTAGAATTTGATGATGAAGGTAAAAAACTATTTGCCCAACTAACAACTGATAATGTCGGTGAACCTATTGGTATTTTCCTCGACAATGAGCTCAGGTCTCAACCAGTTGTCCAAGAGCCAATCACTGATGGTAGTGCTCAAATTTCAGGAAACTTTACAGTCGAAGAGGCAAAACAATTAGTTCGTGATTTGAATTTAGGCGCACTACCAGTACCAATAAACTTAATCAGCCAACAGACTGTTGGTGCTAGCTTGGGTCAAGAGTCCATGGAAAATAGTCTTTTTGCCGGTCTAATTGGCCTGATCGCTGCTGCCTTATTTATGCTTATTTTCTACCGTCTACCTGGTTTGATCGCTGTTTTAGCCCTAGCTATTTATACTGTCATTACTCTAGCAATATTTGAATTAATTCCCGTAACTTTAACTTTGGCTGGTGTAGCTGGCTTTATCTTATCCATTGGTATGGCAGTAGATGCTAATATCTTGATTTTTGAAAGAACCAAAGAAGAACTACGAGATGGTCGTAGTTTAAATAGCTCTATTGAAAATGGTTTTACTAGAGCTTGGTCATCAATTAGAGATTCAAATGTATCTTCTATCATCACTTGTGTTATATTGGCTTGGTTTGGTTCATCTATCGTCAAAGGTTTTGCTATCACCCTAGCCATTGGTATACTAGTTTCTATGTTTTCAGCCATTACTGTTACTCGAACCTTTATGAGGATGATAATTAATAAAAGATTAGAAAATAAATTAGGTTTATTTGGTGTAAAAAAAGTTAAAAATGCAGAATAGTATGTATGATATAAACGGAAAAAAGAAAATTTGGTTTGGCCTGTCAGGAATTTTGGTATTGGTATCAATAGTGTCTTTGACTATCTGGGGTCTTCGTTTGGGGATTGATTTTACTGGTGGCAGTTTGCTAGAAATATCCTATTCAAATTCCCGACCAGAAATCTATCAAATAGAAGAAGCAATGCAGGAATTCAACCTGCAAAGCTTGCGCATACAACCAACCGATCAAAAAGAATATCTTTTGCGTTTTGATAATGTAGAGGAAACTACCCACCAATTAATTTTGGAAAAATTACAAAATATCTCTATAGAAGGAGTAGAGGAGAATATTGTTACAGAAAATCGCTTTGAGTCTATTGGGCCGACAATTGGTAATGAATTAAAAACAAAGGCAATTGAATCTATTTTTATTGTTTTAGCTTTTATTGTATTCTATATTGCCTATGCTTTCAGAAAAGTATCCAAGCCAGTGCCCTCTTGGAAATACGGCGTTGCTGCAATTATCGCCTTATTTCATGACATTTTGATTATTACTGGTATATTTTCTCTAATGGGTTATTTTTTTAAGACTGAAATTGACACTCTTTTTGTAACCGCTCTTTTGACTATTCTTGGCTTTTCTGTGCATGATACTATTGTTACTTTTGATAGAATTAGAGAAAATCTTTTCAAAAACCAGGACAAATCTTTTGCTGAAATTGTCAATATATCCATCAACCAAACTTTCCTCAGGTCAATCAATACCTCATTTACTACCCTACTGGTGCTTCTAGCTATCTATTTCTTTGGTGGAGAGAGCATTAAAAACTTTACCCTAGCTCTTATTTTAGGAGTTATAATTGGTACTTATTCTTCAATTTTTATTGCTTCACCACTTTTGGTAGTTTGGCGCAAGGGTAAATAAATATCTAAAAATATATCTAACATTAGCCTAAATATAAGAACCCCCTAAGACCCCGTCTTAAGGGGTTGACTATTTTTAAAAAATATGTTATTGTATTAGAGATTATTAGCATAAATTTAATCATATGGAGTCAATTTTAGACCAAGTAATGACATCAAAACATATGGATAATCTCAAGAATTTCAATCCTCATCAGATTTTGGAAAAGATTCTTGAAGCTTTGGCTGAACGTGAGCAAGAAATCATCAGAATGCGTCATGGCTTGGCTGGTTATGATAAAAAAACTTTAGAAGATATTGGCCGCAAGTACAATGTAACCAGAGAAAGAGTCAGACAAATTGAAAACAGCTCACTAAAAAAGATTACCAAAAATTTTGATCAAACCTATCTCAAACAGGTTGAAGATATTGCCAATGGTATTCTCCAAGAACATGGCGGTATGATGTCAGAAGAAAATCTTACCAAGGAACTTTTGATGATCCCTGGTGATAATCTAGAAAACAGATCTGCTATTAGATTTGTCTTGAATCAACTACTTAAACATCGTTTCCATTATATAAAAGAAACTCCTCATTATTATAATTTTTGGAAAACTCCAGAAGCTTCACTTGATTTTTTACTAGAAACTATTGAACAAATTCGAGAATTGGTTAAACTGCACGACGATACCTTGGAGCTTGAACGATTATTGTCAAAAGTACAGCAATCAGAGTTCTATACCAAGAATGATGACTTAACTGACAAGGTGGTAGTCAATTTCATGGATATCACCAAAAAGCTAGAAGCCAATCCTTACAACGAATGGGGATTAGTGGAATGGTCAAGTATTCGCCCCAAGAGGATGAATGATAAGATCTATCTAGTTTTACAAAAAGAGAAAAGACCAATGCACTTTACTGAAATTGCCGATACTATCAACCAGAAAGGTTTTGATCACAGAAAAGCTTATCCGGCCACAATTCACAACGAGCTAATCTTAGATGACAAATACGTACTGATTGGTCGCGGTATCTATGCCCTTAAAGAATGGGGTTACAAACCTGGCGTAGTCAGTGACGTCATTGAAGAAATATTGAGTAAGTCTGATCGCCCTTTGAGCAAAAAAGAGATCATCAAAGAAGTTTTGGATAAGAGACTTATCAAAGAAACTACTATTACTTTAGCTCTGATGAATAAGAACAAATTCGCGCGTGATGAAAAAGGAAGATATTTCCTAAGACAAAACGAAGCATAAATAAAATAATTTTACATCAAAAACAACCCACTTGAAATTTTAGGGTTGTTTTTGTTTAATTTATACTTTAAAAAATTCCCTAAAAAAGGTATAATAAAGTAAGACAATCAATTATGGAGTTTTATTTTGACCTAACACCAATATATCTACTAGGAACCCAAGGACCTTTGGTTGCTTTTGCTTATTTTTTCACTCATGGCGGCTGGGTTTTTTTCCTTATTATGACCGTCTACTTTTCTTATATCATTTGGTGGCAAGCCAAGCAAAACAAGTGGTTTGATAGCAATAAATTTACCTTATTGGCTATTGATATACCCAAAGACACCGAACAAACACCCAAAGCAGTTGAACAGCTTTTTGCTACTATTTCCGGAGCCCACGCTGTCTTAAATGCCAAAGAAGTCTATCTCTTCGGCATGTTTCAGCTAGCTTTCTCTTTTGAGATAATAAGCATTGATGGTTATATCCAATTTTTGATTCGTACACCTTCCCATTGGCGTGATTTGGTTGAAAGTTCTATTTATTCCCAATATCCTGACGCTGAAATTACCGAAGTAGAGGATTATATAGATACTGTGCCTGATGAATACCCAAATGATACCCATAATATTTGGGGTACAGAAATAATACCAGCTCGCTCTTGGGTCTATCCTATCCGTACTTATCCTTATTTTGAAGACCCGTCAGCCGAAGAAAAATTCAAAGATCCCATTGCTTCTCTTTTGGAAACTATGAGCAAAGTTCAGCGCGGTGAACAAGTTTGGTTTCAAATTATTGTCCGACCAACCGGTTTTGACTGGATTAAACGCTCTATGGATGAAGCCATGAAATTAGCGGGCAAGAAAAAAGCCACCAAAGAAAGTTTTCTTTCTCGAATTTTCAACGATATTTTTGGTTTATTTTTCTTGTCCACTGGAGAAACATGGTTTTGGCCAACTGGTGGTACAGCTGTTCCTACTAAAAAATCCGACAAAAAAGACGATATGCCCAGTTTAATGCTTCATCTTACTCCTGGTGAAAAAGGAGCTATTGAAGCTATTGAAAACAAAGCTTCAAAAATAGGCTTTGATTGCAAAATGAGATTAATTTATATATCACCTCTAGAGCAATACTCAGTACCTCGAGTTATTTCCTCTGTTTTTGGTTCACTCAAACAATTTAATACTTTGGATCTAAATGCTTTCAAACCAGATAATAGAACTAAAACTAAGATAAACTATTTTTTTATACAAAGTCGCACCAATGAACGACGCAAACGCATAATTTCTGCCTACAAAGGACGCAGCACGGTCATGGGACATTCAACTTTTATTTTAAACACTGAAGAGCTAGCTAGTATTTGGCATTTTCCCAGCAAGTATATCAAAGCACCACTGTTATCTAGAACCGAAAACAAAAAAGCCGAGCCACCAACCAGCTTACCGATGGACAATAATATGTCAGACGACAAAGCTGCTTTGTCAGAAAATTTACGCAATCAATTATACTATACTGGTTTTGGCGTCAATCTATCTGATAAACATTTTGAAGAAAGATTTGCCAAAAAAAATAATAATACTGTTGAGCCAGCTAAGAAAAAAAGTGAACCGCCAGCTAATTTACCAATTGAATAAATATGTCCGAAGACAGAGTCACAATTTTTGCCCAGACAAATTATAGAAATACCAAAGTCAAATTTGGCATAAAAACTGATGATCGCCGTCGTCATATGTATTTTATTGGAAAAACTGGTATGGGGAAATCCACTGTTTTGGAAAATATGATTATCCAAGATATTCAGGATGGCAAAGGCGTCTGCGTAGTTGACCCTCACGGCGACCTAGTAGAGAAAGTAGTCAACTTTATACCCAGCCATCGTATAAATGATGTGGTATATTTCAACCCCTCTGATTTAGCCTATCCTATTGGTTTTAATGTACTGGAAAATGTCGACCCAGAACAAAGGCATTTGGTGACTTCTGGTTTAATCGGTGTATTTCAAAAAATCTGGGCTGACTCTTGGGGACCACGACTAGAATATGTGCTTCATCACGCTATTTCTGCTTTGTTGGAATATCCTGGATCAACTCTCTTGGGAATCATGCGTATTTTGACTGATAAAGGCTTTAGAAAAAGAGTAGTGGATAAACTCACTGACCCAGTAGTCAAAGCCTTCTGGGTAGAGGAATACAGTAAATATCCTGATCGCTTTCAAGCCGAAGCAATCGCTCCTATCCAAAATAAAGTTGGACGCTTCTTGTCTTCAGCTTTAATCAGAAATATTCTTGGTCAAGTAAAATCTTCATTTTCTATGCGCGAAATCATGGATAATGAAAAAATACTTTTACTCAATCTTTCCAAAGGACGTGTTGGTGAAGACAACTCCGCTCTAATGGGTGCTATGAT
>QZJA01000020.1 GCA_003599205.1 Candidatus Parcubacteria bacterium | reverse complement strand
GGGTATAATAATCAAACAAAGGTTGATATTTTTTACCAACTAAGGTCTTGCCTTTAAACTCGGCTAATATTTTTGGCTCACCTTCAATGATTTTTAATAATTCTTTAGCCAAAATATATTTACTACCATCAGTTTCAATTTTTACATAATCAATATCCTTACCCACTGCCAAAGCCACATTGCCTATCAATGTCCAAGGCGTAGTAGTCCAAGCCAGGACATAAGTGCCAGGCTCATCTAGCAACTCAAATTTGGCAATCAAAGACAAATCCTTGATGTCTTTGTAGCCTTCGGCTACTTCTGATTGAGACAGAGTAGTTTCACAGCGCGGACAAATATGCATAGAACGATAGTCCTCATATATAAGACCTTTATCCCAGAGCTCCTTAAAGACCCACCAGATAGTCTCCATATAGCTTAGATCCATGGTCTTGTAGTCGTTTTCCATGTCTACCCAGCGACCCAGCTGGTGGATAACGCCTTTCCAAATATCAGCGTATTCAAGTACTCGCGAGCGACAATTTTCATTGAATTTATCAATGCCGTATTTCTCTATATCTTTTTTACTCTTGAAACCAAGGTCTTTTTCTACAATATTTTCAATAGGTAGTCCGTGGACATCCCAACCCCATTTGCGCTCCACTCGATAACCCTGCATAGTCCAAAAACGCGGTACTACATCCTTCATTATAGAAGCGACCAAATGTCCGTAGTGTGGCGTACCGGTAGCAAAAGGCGGTCCATCATAAAATAGATAATCACCCTGGGGCGCATCCTTATCAATTGATTTTTGGAAAGTCTGATTTTTATCCCAAAAATCCAATATTTCTTTTTCCCGATCTTTAAAATCTGACATTTTAGACATTTTTTAATAGCAAAAGTCAAGTAAAAATTATTCTAGCTTAAAAAAGCCGCTTTGACAAATAAATCCTTTATTTACTTAGTCAATCTAAAAAAACAAAGAATAAAGAAATTTCCAGACTGAAGCTTTTTCTTTTTTACACTTTTTAGCCAAATAAATCTTTTGTTTTGGCTTAGCGGCGTCAAATACTTTGTCCAATTTTCTTTTCATAATACTTACACTTTATTTCCGTATAGACGGAATTTTACTTTTTACTTATTTACGTGGATCCCTCGACTTCGCTCGGGATGACTACGTCATATATAAACCCCCTGGCCCCTAAAGCATGGAAAGGGACCAAGAGGATTTATAGCATCTTTTTGATCTCCTCGATGGTCAGTCTTTTATTAGTCTGGAGATACTCTATTTTCTTAAGCCGAGTAATAGCCTTTTCCTCATTATAAAGACGGTAGCCGCCTTGGCTTCTACCGTCTTCAGGGAGCAGTCCTTCTCGAGTATAAAAATTAATGGTTGAAGGCAAAACAGAAAACAGCCGAGCTAATTCGCCTATCTTTACCAGTCTCTTATCAGTCCTCTCCTTCGGCATAAGTACGCTATATATTATAAACCATAAAGTATAAAGTGTAAAGTAATTCTTGATACTTTATACTTATAATAAATAAAAAGACCAATAGGTTATTGGTCATAAGGAAGGTACTTAGCCAGAAAGCCTGGCTTCAGCATGAACGATAGCAAGCTCCACTGCCTCACCAGCTGTCTTGGCAACGTAAGCTGGATAGGAAGAAGAGTCGTAGCTATAGAACAGTTCTTGAAGCATTTCTTCGCGGTACCCCGCTAGAAAAACAAGAGGGATTTTGTAGCGATAAGCTATCGCCAGTTCCGCCAGAGTGCCGGCGTCCCCGGGGAAAACGATGATACTATCACAACTCAGAGTGCCGGCGAAAACGAAATCGCCGACTTCTATAGGAGTGCAAATCTCAACTGTTGTAAAAGGTACAGAAGTTCCCCTCTTTCTGCCAGGGGTACCCACTGTGATACCACCTTGTTTATAAGCAGCTTCACTAGCCGCTGCCGCCACTCCAGTACACCCACCGGTAACCAGAATGCGGTTTCGGAAGCCTATGATTCTCCCGATCTCTGCTGCCAACGACAGCATTGATTCTCTCTGCTCTTCGGGAATATTTTTGGTTTCTGGACCAATCAAACCGATCTGCACGGTTCTTTTCATGTTTCACCTCCTTTCCAGAGGTTGAAAGGTTGTTGGTTAGGGGGGCAAACATAATTCTTATACCACATATGAAGACAAAGTCAAATACAAAAGCCACCCCTCGACTATGCTCGGGGTGGCTAGTTATAAGATGTTTATTTATTACTCTGCTGTCTGTCTTTCTATTTCAGCCAATATTTCTGAATCGGGACCAATCTCTTCTATTGCTACCAGCTTGTCTCTGTTTATTTGTAGAAGTCCGCTGGGCTTGTGTAGTTCCGAACCACGCTTGACCAAAATTGGTACTTCCATTGTCTGATCTTCTGCACCTTCTTCTTGAGCAGGAATCAACTGCTGTTCTAATTTGATATAATAGACTTCATCTAAATAAATATTTAAAGCGTCTTCTTTGACAACTTTAGCATAATACACTTGGCCATTATCCAAAGCGACTGCTTTGAATTTATTTTCTACTGCCAAATTTTTATCTTGACTAACATATAACCAAGCTACACCCAAAATAACAATGATAATAAATAAGGTGACAAAAAGCCAACTTTTTCCTCGGCCAGAGTGACTGGGCTGGCGAGAAACAAAATGTTCAAACTCCATCAACTCTTCAGTTGCTTCTTTTTTTGGTTGAGTATCAACCTTCTTAGTAGTTTTTTTAGTTTGTGGCATATTATTATTTTAAATTTTGATGCTTAAATAATAGCAATTAAATTTTAGCATGTAAAGAGCTTCCATTTTACAAAATTATTATCCTATATTATCATAGGGAATAGTTAAATAAATAAGTTTTGAAGAATGAAAAGCGATTTCCGTCTAAAAAACGAAGAAAATTTTTATTTATACTTTTTATCAAACATAAAGGGTTTGAGTCACCACAATATCTGGCAGTGGCTCAACCAAAGACCAAATGATAAAATAGAGGGTATAATCAAAGAAAAAGAAAAAGACGAAAAATTCATCAGCCAAGCTCAGGAAAATTTTTTGTCACTAAAAGAACCATATATAAGTATTCTTGATCCCGAATATCCTGCACTGCTTAAGACAATATATGACCCACCGCTCTTTCTTTTTTATCGGGGCAACAAAAAATTATTGCAAGCAGAGAAGCTACTGACTATTGTCGGCTCAAGGACTACTACTGACTATCATACAAACAGCGCCCGAAAAATCATCGCTCAACTAAAAGACACTCCGCTAGTTATAGTTAGCGGACTGGCAATTGGTCTGGATGCTCTAGCTCACCAAGCTGCTTTGGAAAACAAACTACCGACTATAGCTGTACTTGGCTCAGGTCTAGATGATAGCGTCTTATACCCCAAGAGCAACTTAGCTCTGGCAAAAAAAATAATTGAACAAAATGGGCTCCTCTTATCAGAGTATCCAGCACTCACGCCTCCAGCACTACATCAATTTCCCAGACGCAATCGCCTATTGGCCGGGCTATCACAAGCTACCCTAGTAATCTCCGGCGCTCTTAAATCTGGTACTCTGATCACTGCCCAAGTTGCCATAGATGAAGGTCGAGAAGTACTGGCTCTCCCAGGAAACATAAATTATACACTCAACCAAGGTCCAAATAAACTGCTCAAAAGTGGCGCTGATATCTTTGTAGAAATTGAAGACATATTACAAATATACAAATTAGACAAAAAAATAAAATCGCAAACAATAAATCTTAAAAATAAAAGTCATGCTAAAATCTACTCTTTGTTACAGACAGAACCTATGAGTTTGATCAGGCTTTCACAAAAAACCGAGCTGCCTTTGGATAAATTAAATCCTATAATTTCTGAAATGGAAATAAATGGCTTGGTAAAATTTAACCGGTTTGATCAATTAGAAATTTTATGACAATAAATTTTAAAAATATATCTCAAGATAAAAAAATAACTTTCCTGCAAATTTTATTTGTTACTGCCATCATCCTAGCAAATATAGTCGGTATAAAAATAATAAATATCGGACCACTCAACGTATCTATGGGAATTTGGTTGGTACCAATTACTTTTTTAATTACTGATATATTGGCTGAAGTCAAAGGAAAAAAATTTGTCGATAGCCTTATCTGGGTAACAGCTATAGCTCTTCTCTTCAGCTATACTTTCATCCGCATAAGCATTTGGGTTGAACCAGCTGAAAGATTTTTGGAAAACAACTCCGCCTTTGTAACAATTTTTGAAAGTAGTGCTCGCATGTTTATCGCTTCACTGATTGCTTTTTTGATTTCCCAATTCCACGATATCTGGGCCTTTGAATATTGGAAAAAGAAAACCAAAGGCAAACATCTTTGGCTGAGAAACAATCTTTCTACCATAGTTAGTCAATTCATAGACACTACCATTTTTATTTTCTTAGCCTTTTACCAGATAGCACCAAAATTTGACTTTGCTTTTATGTGGACTCTGATATTGCCCTATTACGCACTAAAGGTTATCTTAGCTTTGGCCGATACACCTTTTGCTTATCTAGGAGTTAAGTGGCTAAAAGAAAAGTAAAGATATGCTAAATCAACATCAACAAGACATTGCCTTTATAGAAGGATTAAGCAACATACCCCGTCAAAACTATATGCTCGGCCTAAAAGACCGCAGTATATTTGTAGAGCGAGTTAGAAAATTTTTGACGCTATTGGGTAGTCCCGAAAAAAAACTAAAATTTATCCATGTCACCGGCACTAGTGGTAAGGGCACTACTGTCAAAGTACTTCAAGCATTAATGACCGATGCTGGCTACAAAGTCGGCGCTTATGTTTCTCCCTTTACCACTACCACTATTGAGAAAGTGAGCATCGGGGACAAATTGATTGATCCTAAAGTATTACATCAGATATTAGAAAAAGAAATCAAGCCAGCTTTGGATAAATACACCGCCCAATGTAAAGAAGACATTGTTTCTTATTTTGAAATATGGCTAGCTATCGCCTTGCTCTATTTTGAAAAACAAAAATGCGATTGGGTCATCTTGGAAGCTGGTATGGGCGGTACGCATGATGCTACTAATGTCATCTGTGAAACCAAGATAGCTGCTATCACTAATATCGGTCTTGACCATACGGAAATATTGGGTAAGACCAAAGAGCTAATTGCCAAAGATAAGGCCGGCATCATTAAAAAAAATAGTATTTTTATCAGCAGTGAAAAAAATCAAAAGCTACTGAAAATTTTTCAAGACAAATGCCGCCAAGAAAAAGCTTGGTATATGGAGACAAAAAATTTGGTCCAAAAATATAAAGTTAATTCCTATTTTGATACCAAACGCCAAAAGCAGAATTTAAATCTGGCTCTAAATATTTTGGAGCTCCTCAATATAAAACCCCAAAATACCCAAAAGATAATCAATAACTTCAAACTAATCTGTCGGCAGGAAATAATCCAAAAAAATCCCTTGATAATTCTCGATGGCTCACATAATTCTGACAAAATAAATAACTTGCTAGATTTTGTCAAAAAACAAAAGTATAAAAAATTACATTTGGTTTTGGGATTTTCACATAACAAAAAATACTACCCACCGTTAAAAAAACTTTTGGCCATAGCGGATAAAGTATACCTAACCAGATTTCTAATTGCTGAGAGAAAAAGCGCTGAACTAAGAAAACTGCATCAGCAGAGCAAAAAAATAAGACCAAATATAGCTATACAGCTATATAATGACCCCTGGCAAGCGCTTGATTTGGCCATAAAATCAGCTAAGAAAAATGATCTGATACTGGTAACTGGCTCATTCTTTCTAGCTGGAGAACTTCGCAAAAAATGGATAAGTGAAGAACATATATTAGAAACCCTTCAGCTTGACAAGAACTAAACATTGATTTATAGTCCAGTTTATGTCTAAATTAGTAATCGTAGAGTCACCAACAAAAGCCAAAACTATAAAAGGTTTTTTGGGCAAAGGCTATGATGTAGAATCATCATTTGGCCATGTCCGAGATTTACCAAAAAGCAAACTTGGCGTAGATGTAGAAAACAATTTTGAACCAAGCTACACTATCCCTCTCAAGGCCAAAAAAACGGTGACCAAACTAAAAAAATTAGCTCAATCAGCTGAAGAAATATATTTCGCAACTGATGAAGACCGAGAAGGTGAAGCAATCTCCTGGCATTTGCAGGAATTATTTAAATTGCCGGCCAACAAAGTAAAGCGAATTGCTTTTCATGAAATTACCAAAAATGCTATTTATAATGCTTTGGAAAATCCCCGCCAAATCAATAAAAATATGGTTGACGCCCAACAGGCGCGCCGTATTTTGGATAGATTAGTTGGTTATAAACTATCTCCTTTGCTCTGGAAAAAAGTCGCCCGTGGCCTATCCGCTGGACGAGTACAATCAGTCGCTGTCAGATTAATAGTTGAACGTGAAGAAGAACGTCGTGCTTTTAAAGCTGTAGAATATTGGACCGTCGATGGTGAAGCCAGTAAAGAAGGATCAGAAAAATTCAAACTGTCTCTTTATAAAGAAAATGATAAAATAATCGGCAATCATGAATTGCTTGAAGAAAAAGCTAAACAAGCGCTTGAGGAAATAAAAAATTCCCCACTAAAAGTCGTCGATGTCAAAGCCAAGGAGAATAAAAAATCTCCTTTACCTCCGTTTACCACTTCTACTCTACAGCAGGATGCCAATCGTCGTTTTGGTTATAGTGCCAAACAGACAATGATGATAGCCCAACAGCTATATGAAGGTATACAGCTAGGTTCACAAGGCAGTGTTGGTCTGATCACCTATATGCGTACTGACTCACTCAATTTGTCAGATACTTTCAAAAATGATGCTGCCAAATATGTCATTGAAAAATTAAGTACCAAACACCTACAAACTGGTGGGCGTAATTTTAAAACCAAATCAAAACTAGCTCAGGAAGCTCATGAGGCCATCCGACCAACAGATGTTTTCAATGATCCCGAAAGCATAAAACAATATCTAGACAGCAAACAATACAAAATATATAGCTTGATCTGGCAAAGAGCCGTAGCTTCACAAATGTCTGACGCCATAACTGAGACTACTAGTGTTGAAATAATTGCCGAAAAAACCATCTGGACATTAAAAGCTAGCGGTACTGTTACTAAGTTTGCTGGTTTTAAAGCTGTCTATGACACCAATGGCGATGACAATGAGTTGCCACAGGTAGCCAGTGGCGACCAATTGAAGCTAGAAAGTCTAGAAGCCATACAACATTTCACTACTCCTCCAGCCCGCTACTCTGAAGCTGGACTAGTCAAAGCTATGGAAGCCTTAGGTATCGGCCGACCATCTACTTATGCTCCGACTATTGCCACCATTGTCGATCGACAATATGTCAGCAAAGAAGAAAAAAGATTAGCTCCTACTGAAATGGGTGAAATTGTAAACAAACTACTGATGGAACATTTCCCTGACATTGTCAGTTATGATTTCACAGCTAAAATGGAAGATGATCTAGATGAGGTAGCTGATGGCAAAATAAAATGGCAACCAGTGATCTTGGATTTCTATGGCCCTTTTGAAAAAAACTTGCTCCAAAAAGAAAAAGAAATCGATAAAAAAGAAATCACTGAAGAAGCAACCGATGAGATTTGTGAAAAATGTAAAAGCCCAATGGTGATCAAACTTGGTCGCTTTGGAAAATTTCTAGCTTGTTCTAATTATCCTGAATGTAAAAATACTAAACCAATAAATGATAACGGCGAAATAGAAGAGCCGGAAAAGATAGATGAAAAATGTCCGACCTGTGGCAAGCCGATGATTATGAAAACCGGGAGATTCGGAAAATTCATTGCCTGCAGTGATTATCCTAAATGTAAAACTACCAAGAATGTAGAAAAATCAACTGGTGTAAAATGTCAAAAATGTGGTGAAGGTGAAATGGTAGTAAAGCGTAGCAAGCGCGGTAGAATATTTTACGGTTGCAACCATTATCCAACCTGTGAACATTTGGTCTGGGGTAAACCAACTGGTGAAACCTGTCCAAAATGCGGACAATTACTAGTAGAAGCCAACAAAAGTACGATCAAATGCGAAGAATGCGATTTTACAAAAAAAATTGATTAACAAAAAATTCCGCTTGAGCGGAATTTTTTAGTATTTACAGAAAATTAGGAAAAGGCTAATATAAATAGTACCCAGATAAAACTATGAAAACCTTTGATGATTTAAAGAAAATACTAATTATCAACTACCCCAATGACGATATCAATATTGTTATCAAGGCTTTTCATTTTGCTTCTGAAGCCCACAAGGGTCAGAAGAGAAGAACCGGTGAAGACTACATTTATCATGCCCTAGCAACTGCCTACACTCTGGCGCAAATGAAAATGGATCTCAGCACCGTCGCCGCTGGCCTGCTTCATGACGTGCCGGAAGATACTGATTTTAGTTTTGATGATATCAAAAATAACTTTGGCAATGAAATCTATACTCTGGTAAAAGGCGTCACTAAATTAGGAACTTTGAAATACCGCGGTCTAGAAAGGTATGCCGAAAACTTGCGCAAAATGTTTTTGGCCATGAGTAAAGACTTGCGTGTTATTATCATCAAACTAGCCGACAGATTGCATAATATGCGTACCCTCAAAGGAGTACGCAAAGAAAAGAGACTACGCATTGCTCAAGAAACTTTAGAAATTTATGCTCCTATTGCCAACCGACTAGGAATGTTTAGGATGAAAAACCAGCTGGAAGACCTAGCCTTCCCTTATGTCTACCCCAAGGAATACGAATGGGTTAAAGACTTAATAAAAGATCGCTTGAGAACTGAGGAAAAATATATCGAAAAAATAAAAAAAATTACCCAAAAAACTTTGGCCAAAAATCATGTAAACTACATCCAGATAAAAGGCCGTGTCAAAGGAATCTATAGTCTATACCAAAAACTATTGCGCAAAGGAAAAGATATTAATAAAGTTTATGATCTAATAGCTCTAAGAATAATTGTTGATGATGTAGCTGACTGCTATAGCGTCATGGGTATGATCCACAAAAGATGGTCACCACTTAAGGGCCGCGTTAAAGATTATATTGCCCAGCCAAAACCCAACGGCTATCAATCATTGCACACTTCTGTCTTTACTGATTTTGGCAAAGTAGCCGAAATCCAAATCCGTACCAAAAAAATGGATGATGAAGCTGAGTATGGCGTGGCCGCACACAGTCGCTACAAAGAAAACGGGATTTGGGGCAAGAAAAAAAGCCCTCCTCTCTGGCTTAAAAATTTGATAGATTTGCAAAAAACTATTACCGATAATACTGAATTTATCAAGCACATAAAAACCGACTTATTTCTCAATCAGATTTTTGTCTTTACACCAAAAGGTGATGTGATCGAGCTTCCAGAAAATTCTACTCCTCTAGATTTTGCCTATTATATCCATACTGATATTGGTAACCAATGTATTGGCGCCAAAGTAAATGACCAGATAGTACAACTATCTTCTACTCTAAAGTCTGGTGATGTTATAGAAATACTTACCAATAAAAGTCGTAAATATCCCAACCCCGATTGGATCAACATAGTAGCCACCTCTATGGCTAAAAATAAAATACGTAGCCAACTAAACAAAAAATAAACCTCGGCATTGCCGGGGTTTATTTTATTTTTCTAATTTATCTAAAATATTTTTGAGTTCAGCGTGAGAGAAAAATTTAATAGTAATCTCTCCTCGTTCTCCTCTTTTTTGGATAGTGGTCTTAGCACCTAAATTTTTAGTCAGTTTATCTTCCCAAGAAGCCAAAACTGGATCGCGCGGTTTATTTTGTTTGGCCTTAATGGCTTCATGTTTAGCCATTTCAATCAAATCTTGCGACTTCAAATTTTCTTTCAAAATCTTTTTAAAAATTTTGATTTGTTCTGACTTGGTCTGATAACTCAAAATCTGTTTAGCATGAGAAAGAGAAATCTTTCCCTCTTCAACCGCTTCTTTTATTACTAAAGGTAACTTCAAAATACGCAAAAAATTATTGACCGTGCTGGGTGCCTTACCAACCTGCTCGGCCACTTCATCGTAAGTCAGACCAAATTCCTCCATCAATCGCTGATAAGCATTAGCTGTCTCAATGGGATTGAGATCACGACGTTGTATGTTTTCTATAATAGATAATTCTAACTTATCCCTATCACTGACTGCCTTAACTATTACTGGAACTTTGGCAAAACCAAGTAACTGAGCTGCCTTAAAACGCCTCTCTCCGGCAATGAGCTGATAGCCTTTTGTCTCCTTACTGACTACCAGGGGCTGTAAAATACCGTGCTGCTTGATTGACTCGGCCAACTCTTCTAGTTTGTCTCTATCAAAATGAGTCCTAGGCTGCCAAGGATTGGAAACAATATCTTCAAGTGGAACTTCCAAAATATTTTGCTTATCAATTGTTTCTTCATCACCCCAATAATTGACCTGCTCGTTGTCTTTTTTGCTTTTATTGGGAATGAGTGCGCCTAAGCCTTTTCCAAGTGCGGGCATATTTTTATTTTTATTTAATAATTTGTGACAACATTATTTCCTGAGCCAGACGTCTGTAAGCATTAGCACCGATAGATTCTGGGTCATAATCTTTAATTGGTAAACCATGAGATGGAGCTTCAGCCAATTTTACATTTCTAGGAATAACGGTTCGAAAAACTTTAGCGGGAAAAAATTTATGTAATTCTTCAAAAACAGCGTTGGATAATTTATTTCTACTATCATACATAGTCATAACTGCTCCCAACACCCTGAGATCCGGCTGGAGATGGTTTTTGATCAATTCTATTGTCTCCAATAACTGTGATAGGCCCTCAAGAGCATAATATTCGCACTGGACAGGGATAAGGACTTCTCTGGCTGCTACCAACCCATTGATAGTCAAAAGCCCCAAGGATGGCGGATTATCTATCAAAATATAATCATACAAATCAACTATATCTTTTAGATTCTCTTCCAATTTGAATTCACGATTATTTACTTCCACCAAATCAATACCAGCTCCAGCCAAATCAGGCGTTGAGGGTAAGATATGAAAATTTGGTTTGTGAGATTTTATCGCTTCGGTAATTTTGGTATTTTCATCAGTCAATACTTCATACATCCCTTTGCTAATATTTTTATAATCAATACCCAAACCGGAAGAAGCATTGCCTTGAGGATCAATGTCTACAATTAAAACCCGCTTGCCCAGTTCTGCTAGCCAAGCGGCCAAATTAACAGCCGTAGTTGTTTTACCAACACCGCCTTTTTGATTTACAACCGATATTATTCTAGCCATAAACTAAGCTAATTATACAAAAAATACCACTATTTAACAATGCTTAATCTGCTGATCTGTCACGATACATAAAACTGCCAATAGCCCAGCCGACAAAATAGCCTAACACGGCCGAAGAAATAATAATTTTCACTGAATAATAATCTGTATAAAAATGAAAATAACCTAGAGAGACAGCCAAACCAAAAGCCATACCTTTTAAACTATAATTTAATAGCCAAGAAGATTTTTTTCTATCATATTGAACTGGCTTTTGTCCGGGTAAAGTATAACGACGTTCCTGACCGGGTAATTTTGGCAATTCTTTCATCTTGTTAAAAATTAATTATTTAATTGCTCTTGTAATTTGACTATAGCTTGAGAAAATTCTTCCATCTCATCTTCTGCTATACCTTCACTAGCTGGAAACTCTATAGTTAAAGGATTTATCTTGGTGCCATTTTGTACCATCTCATAATGAAGATGTGGACCAGTAGAGTAGCCAGTAGAGCCAACTGCACCAATAACATCTCCTTGCGTAACGTGCTGACCAGCTTTGACATAAATTTTAGAAAGATGAGCGTAATTGGTACTATAAGTTTCATTGTGCCTGATTTTGATCAAGTTGCCATAGCCACCACTATTCCAGCCAGCTGACATAACAGTGCCATCACCAACCGCTCTAACTGGCGTACCTGTACCAGCCACATAATCAATAGCCCGATGAGATGAAGTATAAGCAGAAAACTCCGCAATATAGCGAGGGCCAGTAGTAAAGCCTGAACTTATATATCTAAACTCAACCGGATTTTTCAAAAATATTCTCTGCAGAGATTCACCCGCGGGGTTATAATAACCATCTTCAAGTACACCTTCCTCATTTTGTCCCTCAGAAAAATAATATCCCTCTACCAAACGACCATCGTTGACAAACTGAGCAGCCAAAATTTTTCCTGGCATCACGTATTCGCCGTTGCGATACCTCTCTTCAAAAATAAACTTATAAGTGTCACCTTCTCTGATACCAACACCAAAATCAATTGTCCAAGCAAAAATTTCTGCCAAATCAATAATAGCTCTAACGTCTGTATCCTGCTCGGCCGCTGATTCATAAAGTGAAGAATCAATAGTGCCTTCGGCTTTTTTGACTACAACTTCATATTCTATATCTTTACGCTCAGCCAAAAAACTACCGTCTTCTTGTGGAGTAACAAATAATTCCTCTTCTGTATCAATAGGATAGATCAACTTAGTAAAAACACCTGTTTCTCGATCAAAATAAAATTTCATTTTACGACCAACTCGCACTTTAGCTAAATCATAAACTTCAGAACTAGCCTCAGCCATTTCCAGCATAATAGCATGATCTATGCCAACTTGAGCACAAATATCAGAAAAAGTCATACCTGATTCAATATCAACCGTTTGTTCTCTGTCAAAATCCTTGGCTTGAACCTGAGAAACCGGCTCCAAAGAGGTTTCCGGGCTATTTTTGCTAAAAAAAATAAAGCGGCCAGCTATAATAACGCCTATAATAAGCAATATACTAATAATATATTTCATATACTATATTTTAATTAAAAAGACCCAGATTGTCCACTATGAATTTTCTGCTATAATTAGTACATGAATAAAAGCAACAAAAATATCCTGTTTTATTCTATTCTGTATTTAGTTCTAATAGCAGGTGTTTTGCTATTAAGCTATGATCCTTACAAAAATTCAAGCTACGCCTATTTAGATGGAAAAACTACTACTGAAGAAACAGAAAAAAAATTTGCCAAACCAGAGTCTGTCCGCGGTTTATATCTAACTGCTTCATCGGCCAACAACGATGAATATAGAAAAAATATCATCGCCGCTATGAAAGATAGCCGTATCAATTCAGTGGTAATTGATATCAAAGATTATTCCGGCTATATACTATATGATAGTCAAGTCCCTGAAGTACAAAAGATAAAAGCTGCGAAAGTTGTGATGAAAGACCTAAAAAAAATAATCGCTGACTTCCACCAAGCCAATATTTATACGATTGCCAGACAAACTGTCTTTCAAGATCCAGTTCTAGCACCGGCCCGACCTGACACTGCTATGAAAACTTTAGCCGGTAATATTTGGTATGACAATAAAGGATTGGCTTGGGTAGACCCAAAAAATAAAGATGTCTGGAGCTACAACTTAGCCATTGCTCAAGAAGCGGTGGACATTGGTTTTGATGAAATAAATTTTGACTACATGCGCTATCCTAGTGATGGTAATATGGCCAATATGCGCTATGGCCTACCTGAAAATAAAAGCAAAGCTGATGTGATGAAAGATTTTTACAAATTTTTATCTGACAACTTATCAGACCAGACCTATATTTCTATTGATACCTTTGGTCTAGTTATGGATCATGCCGATGATGACTATGATCTCAATATTGGACAACGCCTAACTGATGCGGCCGATTATTTTGATTATGTCTGCCCCATGATGTACCCTTCACATTACCCATTGACTTACTTGGGATACACCAACTCAGCCGAACACCCTGGGCCAGTAGTGGCTCATGGCCTCAAAATAAGCGAGCCCTATCTAGAGGGCAAACGAGCCAAAATCAGACCTTGGCTCCAAGCTTTTAATCTTCGCGCCATCTACACCAGCACTATGATAGATGCTCAAATTGACGCAGTAGAAAATGCTACTACTACCGAAGGCTGGCTACTGTGGAATGCCAGAAACTATTATCCTGACTATATCTTTTAAAGATAAACTTTACAAAAAAATACTACAAAAAACCGCCTTCTAAAGACGGGTTTTATTTTATTTCTATACCAATTGGTGCATGATCCGAGCCTACGATCCGATCTAAGATAAAAGCCTGATCAACTTTTTGTAAAATATTGGCCGATACGCAGAAATAGTCTATCCTCCAACCGACGTTGTTGGCTCGAGCACTCCCTCGATAACTCCACCAAGAATACTGAATTTTATTTGGGTGTATTTCTCTAAAAGTGTCTTTGAATCCTTGAGATAAAAATTTACTCATCCAAGCTCGCTCTTCATTGGTAAAACCGGCATTACCAATATTTGGCTTTGGCCGAGCCAAGTCTATTTCCTGATGAGCAACATTATAATCACCAGTTACTATTAATGGTTTGCTCGCGGCGATTTTTTTAAAATAAAGCAATAATTTATCATTCCATTTTATCTTCCAAGCCAGCCGACTAAGGTCATCTTTGGCATTAGGAAAATAAATATTAGCTAGATAATATTTTCCCAGATCCAAAACCTGAACCCGACCCTCATCATCCCAGGACAATGAAGGTAGATATTTTACTCTTATCCCGTCTTTAACCAAAAAAGCTGTACCACTATAACCAGGACGCTGGGCACTATTATAAAACTCCTGATAGCCAACAAAATCAAAACTTTCCTGTGCTCTGGCCACATCAGAAATTTTTATTTCCTGTAGAGCAATAATATCTGGTTTTTCTTTTTTCAAAAAATCAACAAAACCTTTGCGTACTGCCGCCCTAATACCATTTATATTCCAAGATAATATTTTCATGCTACTAAAAATTTATTTACTTTCTCTTTGCAAATTTTTGACAAAATCAACTAACTGGTCTCCTTTTACATCACCATCATCTCTATGATAAACTACACGTCCGTCTTTTATTACCAACAATTGCGGGCTCTGGTGCTCAATACCTAATTCGTTGGCTATTAGTTGAGACAAGGCTTCACTGTCCTGAACCACTATTTGATAAATATTTGGTATCAGATATTCTACTGCTTTGAGTCTTTCTCTAGCATCCACTGACACCGGTGAAGTCCTACTATGTTTGAACAAAATCAAAATATCATTGTTTGCCAAAAGTTCATTCCATTCTGATTCTGTTTCCAAAAGCTTAAACATAAAATTTATTTAAACTTATTTTATAACATGATACTAAAAGAGCTAAAATTTTTCTTTTTGCCATCTTTTATTTTTATATCTATCACTTCGGCCCAGTTTGAGCCTTTGCGACATTCCTCAATAAACTGATCAAGAGCAGCTTCTTCGCCTTCGGCAGATATTTCTACGTAGCCACTTTCGTGATTTCTGACTGTGCCATTGATACCAAATTCTAATGCTCGCTCTTTGATAAATTCTCTAAAACCAACCCCTTGAACTTTACCAAAAATTTTTATATCCAAATGTTTTTCTTCCATTATTCTAAATTTTACTAATTATCAGCTATTTCATTATAACATAGCCTATTATTCTCAGCCAAATAAAACCAAGTGAATATTGACTAAATTTTGATTTTATTGTAAAATCATCCATGTTATTTATAAGCCGAAGTGGCGGAACTGGTAGACGCGCTGGACTCAAAATCCAGTGGGGGCAACCCCGTGGAGGTTCAAGTCCTCTCTTCGGTACCATCCTTCGCTCCTGAGGGAGCTCTGGATGTCAGACCACATATTTTTATAAATAGTCTGCCCTACAAAGCTTGAACAGAGTGAAAGCGTAGAAGGGCCCATAGTTCAGTTGGCTAGAACGCTTCCATGGCATGGAAGAGGTCAGGAGTTCAAGTCTCCTTGGGTCCACCACTTATTTTGTCTGATTGCAACCTTGCCAAGCAAGACATTATCCTTTATACTTTTGATACTTTACGGGGTGTAGCGTCCTACTACGCTAAAGCTTCGTAGGACGGTTACCCAAAAGTATAAATTTTATCCCATGGGCTAGGATGGATAAACCCCACCAAAGCCTAAGGGGCGTAGGCGGGGTGTAGCGCAGTTGGCTAGCGCGTGCGCATGGGGTGCGTAAGGTCGTCAGTTCAAATCTGATCACCCCGACCATTTACAAAATATTTTCCATAACGCGGGGTAGAGCAGTTGGCAGCTCGCCAGGCCCATAACCTGGAGGTCGTCGGTTCGAGTCCGACCCCCGCTACCAAGTAAAATCACGCTGCGCGTGATCACTTGGCTCGCCAAGTATCTTTTTATAATAAACAGGCGTGCCGCGTGGTTGCGTAGCAACTATACGCGGCAGGGTAGCTCAGTTGGTTAGAGCGTAGGACTCATAAGCCTGAGGTCGGGAGTTCGATTCTCCCCCCTGCTACCACTTCCCTTATTAAAAAATTCATTCCGGGATAGCTCAGTGGTAGAGCAGTTGACTGTTAATCAATTGGTCGTGGGTTCGAATCCCCCTCCCGGAGCCATTAAAAAATCAGTAGCTTTCTGGCTAGTGATTTTTTAATTATGCGACGTGCAGAAAATTATTTCTTTATTCTAGATTTTCTGCCGGAGCCAACATCTTGAATATCGCCCTAAAGGCTATTTTTTGATATACTAATTATATGAAAAATAAAACAACAGAATTTTCATTTATCCTTAAACCATCCACGCATGGTGTCGGGGTATTTGCCACCCATGACATAAAAAAGGATACTCACCTAAGGCTTTTTGGAGATAATGAAACTTTGGACCTCAGATCATTATTTAGAAAAAAAGAAGAGGTACCAGAATTTTTCAGAGACTATTGTATGGATAGGGATGATAAGCTCATCTGCCCCAAAGATTTTGGCCAAATGCACGTCGGCTGGTATTTGAATCATTCTAAAAACTCAAACACCTATCCTGACAAAGATTATAAATGGTATGCCGCCAGAAATATAAAAGAAGGCGAAGAAATAACAATCAATTACAATCTATTGGCCGAGCCAGAAAATAATAAACCAGACTACTACTAATACTTTTTAAAAAACAACTTCCTAAAGAAGTTGTTTTTTCTTATTATAGCTCCATTCTTAGGGTTTCTGATAGATATTTATTTTTTGGACGCTTAATTGTCCTCTTTCTTTTAAAACCACTTTTCTCATAAGATCTTATCGCTCTTATATTATCTGGTCTAACTTCCAAAAATATTTTGTGTATTTTTAATTCTCGCGCATATTTTATCAAAAGTTGTATAGCTTTTGACCCGTAGCCTTTACCCCAATATTTTTTATCCCCTATTATTATCTGCGTTTCATACCAAATTCTTTTTTTAGACAATGATATATGTCCTATTACTTTATTATTTAAAGTTATTATAAAATGATAGTCCTTTTTGGAGTTTAAAATATCTGAAAAATAATTTCCTAAATCATCATCATTTATTGATTTTAATACACCGCTAGTTAATTTTGCCAAATCTTTATCACGCCACCATTTGGCAAAATATTTTTTATCTGTTTTCTTGATTTTTCTAATTTCTATGGTCTGCATAAATTAAATATAATTATATTATATATCAATCTATATATAATAACAAAAAAATAATAACTTTAAAAATTTTCTTCTACCCAGAAATTGAGCCGACCGTAGTCGGCTCTAATACTCTTTACCAAGACCGATCAAAAAGCTGCCCGCAAGCTAAGCATTGCAAAGGCCACTCTTTGATTTCTTGTCCATTGTCTTTGCGCCAACTAAGTTCGCAATGGCAATCGGGACAATGGGATTGAAAATACGCAGCGTGTATAGATGAAGAATAGCCGCAACTATTGCATCCAACACTGCGGGAGGGAATGGGTCTATTGCACCCAGAGCAACAGAGAATACGTTCGGCCAAAGATAACTGATTCATCTCTCTCCTCCTTTTTGAGTAAAAAAAGAACGGGGTGTTCCCACCTCGTTTCCGGGAGTTTAATTATACTCCAACCTTAAGTGCTGTCAAATATTTTATTGCTTAAATACATATAAAATGATATTGTTAAAATAATACAATAACATTATGAAAATACTTATTCATTGGCTTATTTCAGCCATAGCTATCATTATATCAGCCTACTTCTTAAAAGGAGTACATGTTGATGGTTTTATGACGGCCTTAATTATTGCTATTGTCCTAGGAGCTATCAACGGCTTTATTCGACCAATCTTGGTTTTCCTGACCCTCCCCATTACTATTGTAACGCTGGGACTTTTTCTTCTTGTTTTGAATACGCTCCTAATTATGCTTGTCGCGGCCATTATCCCTAGTTTTACTCTAGACGGTTTTTGGTGGGCACTTATTTTTGGTATTGTGCTAACGTTTGTAAATACTATCCTTCAGAGTATTTTTAAAAGCAAGATTTAATCACTAAATCCAAAAAACAGAACCTTGCAGTTCTGTTTTTTGTTTTTAAAAAAAATCACTCGAAATGTTTGCAATACTTAAGGTTGTAAGATATCTTCCGTGCGTCCGTCGATTGATATCACTACATCATCTACAGTATCAAATTGATCAAGCGTAACTTTTATTTGAGAGGCAATAGCCAAAACTCGACATGAACCACCAACACCCTGCTCTAGTTGACTATCAAAATCTATGTAAGCAGTCTTATCTTCAATACTGATAGAATTTATCTTTACTCCCGAATTGATTGAAGTATAATAGCCATCTGCCTTTTCATCTTCAGTCGGACCTTCTAACAATTTTTCTACAGCCGCACGAGCTATTGCTTGAGTTTGAGGAATTTCTCTTTCTAATGGATAAACCAAACTACAATCCATAGCGTTGGGGTTGAACTCATCGTTACCAAAAAATACTTTTACTGTAAAATTTTCTGGATTAGGCACAAATTTTATCGGAATTTTTAAAACAGCATCATTTTCTGGCAATCCTGAAGGATTGTCTCTTTGCAATAATAAGTACCCTGTCCCTGTACCGGGATTGGCAAATTCTATTTGCGCATCAAAATCAACAAAGTCCTCGGTCATCCATTCACCCTTGGCTTGAGCAATACCGGTGGCTAATTTCTCATCTTCTGAATTATAGACTGAGATGGGAAAACTGGCTTCAAAAAACCAGTTACCTCTGGCCTTGCCTTCAACCATAAGCGGACTAGCAATCTCAGCATTCTCCTGTGGCTGAGCAACCACAATCATTTGATCTACTTGATTAGTATCATTATCAAGCCCTGTATTTGTATTGGAATTGACGTTTAGATTTTGATTTTGGCCAATATTACAGTTGGTACAATCATTTAAAAAATAATTCACGCCAACAGCTATTAGTGCAATAGCAATCAAAATAGCTACTAGGGAAATAATCAAATTTTTGTTCATAATTTTACTTTAAATTTATACTACCTAAGCTCAAAAATACCACTTTGTACAAATAATTGCAAGAAAATATAATAATTCGATCTTTTAAAATTTTAGAAAAATAACAAAATTTTCCCTACTACCATTGCTTTTTGTTGAGAAAACAGCTAGAATTCAACTATATTAACTAATATCAATCAATTATGGGAAATTTTAACAGAGATAGGGGCGGCAGATCAAACGACAGGCGCGGTGGCGGTGGCAGTTTTGGCCGTAGAGATTCAGGCAGGAGTTTCAATCGTGGTGGCGGAGATTTTGGCCGGCCAACTATGCACAAAGCTGTTTGTGACGAGTGCGGTCAAGATTGTGAAGTGCCTTTTAAACCAAGCGGAGATAAACCAATATTTTGTAGCACTTGTTTTGGCAAACAAAATCATGACTCTTCTAGCAGACCAAATAAATTCGGTGGTGATAGAAATTCAAGACCTCGTTTTGAAGATAGAAAACCCGCTCAATCAAATCAGGATTCTAAAGAAATTATCAAGGCTATCAAAACTTTAAACTACAAAATTGATCAGCTGACAAAAATATTGAGCCCCGAAAGCAACCTAGAAAAAAATATTGAAGATATTTTTTCAAAGCAAGAAAATAAAACTGAAGAAAGCTCTAAGAAAACAGGCAAAAAGAAAGCTGCTAAAAAAACTGAAGCCAAGAAAACAGGCAAAAAGAAAGCTGCTAAGAGCAAAAAATAAATTATAATAAACTGCCCCGAAAAAATGAAGGGCAGTTTATTGAATATATTTATATCAAATAAAATATAAAATTAATCTTTACTTAATATGGGTAAAAAAATTAAATGGAAACACCTTCGAAATGATATTTATAGTGCGGTTGGTGTTATCTTAATTTGGCGCGGAGTTTGGTATCTGCTAGATGAAGCCGATAAATTGATTTTTGGTGGCAGTCATATTTGGACAACTATAATTGGGGTTATCGCCGGACTGATAATTTTATACTTGCCTGATGGCGACTTAAAAGAATTAGAAAAATAGACTTCAAAAACTGCTCAAAAAAGGTAAAGACCAGAGCAGTTTTTTGTTTACTCGTAAAGCAAAACATTGACATAAAAGCTTAATTCTGGTAGTATTTGGACTTATGGAAATACGAAACATCGCAATTATCGCTCACGTTGATCACGGCAAAACAGCCCTGACCGATGCTATCTTAAGGCAAACCGGTATGTTAACTGATGAAAGCGTGAGTATGGACTCAAACACTCTAGAAAAAGAGCGTGGTATTACTATTTATTCAAAAAATGCTTCTGTCTTCTACAAAGACACAAAAATAAACATTGTTGATACTCCGGGACACGCCGACTTTGGTTCAGAAGTAGAGCGAGTCTTGCGATCAATTGATAGCGTCCTCTTGGTAGTAGATGCCCAAGAAGGTCCAATGCCTCAGACCAGATTTGTTTTGAAAAAATCTCTAGAGCTAGGGCTAAAACCGATTGTGGTGATAAATAAAATCGACAAGCCAGCCGCCAATCCCAATATGGCTCATGAACAAGTCTTTGATTTGTTTATGGATCTTGGCGCTACCGATGAGCAATTAGACTTTACAGCCGTATACGCTATTGCCAAAAATGGTGTTGCCAAAAGATATCTGACTGACGAATCAAAGGATATTATGCCGCTCTTGGATATAATTTTAGAAAAAGTCCCTCCGGCAGATTCTCAAGTCTCTGTTCCTTTGAGATTTCAATCTTTCAATCTGGCTTATGACAATTTTCTAGGGCGCTTGGCTATTGGCCGTATTTATGAAGGAAGTATCAAGAGCAAAGATAATTTGTTTTTGAAAAAAACTAACGGAGAGATTCAAAACAATCGTGTAACTAAACTTTTTACTTTCCACGGCTTGGAAAGAAAAGAAACCGAAGAAGCAGTAGCTGGTGATATTGTGATGGTGGCTGGTTTTCCTGATATTGATATCGGTGAGACCCTCTGCTCTAACGCCGAACAAGAAGCTTTGCCGGCTATCAACGTAGACGAGCCGACTATATCTTTGGATTTCTTGGTCAACAGCTCCCCTTTTGCTGGACGAGAAGGAAAGTTTGTTACCAGCAAACAACTTCGCGAACGACTAGAAAAAGAACTAGAGGTAAATGTCGGTTTGAGGATTGATTTTTCTAGCGATACTTTCAAAGTTTATGGCCGCGGTGAACTGCACGTTGCTATTTTGATAGAAACGATGCGTCGTGAAGGCTATGAACTACAAGTATCTCAACCTCAGGTTATCATTGAAGAAAGAGATGGCAAAAAATTTGAACCATTTGAAGAAGTGACAATCGATGTGCCGGAAAGTAGCTCGGGAATTGTAATGGAAAAAATCGGCAAACGTAAAGGTATAAATACCGATATAAAAATCAATGGCAGTCAGATGCGTATGATATTTGAAATGCCGACTCGTGGCCTCTTGGGCTATCGCGGTGAATTCACTATTGATACCCGAGGTGAAGGAATACTCTGCTCACGAGTCATCGGCTATCGCCCTTATGTTGGAGATATAAAAAAACGCGATGTCGGCTCTATGGTTTCTATGGCTACTGGCAAGGCACTGGGATTTTCTCTATTCAATCTTCAAGAACGCGGCACTCTTTATATTGGTCCAAATATAGAAGTATATGAAGGCATGGTCATAGGCAATACTGCCAAAGGTGAAGACATGAACGTCAATCCAACCAAAGGAAAACAATTGTCCAACATGCGTAGCTCTGGTGCTGATGAAGCTATTGCCCTTGTGCCACCAACTATTTTGAGCATTGAAAAAGGTTTGGAAATCATCGCTGAAGATGAATATCTAGAAATAACACCAGGTAGCGTACGCTTGCGCAAACAAGCTTTGACGGAAAATGAAAGACGGAAGATGACCAGAAAAACAACCAAGCCTGGAGCATAATTATTATTCAAAATCCTAATATTTTTTAAATTTAAAAACCCCGTCGGGGTTTTTTGTTGGCCTAAGCCATGATTGACAAAAAGCCAATAAAAAGCTATAATTGAAAACCCTTTGATAAATGTCTTTAAAAACGACATTTTTTGTTAGGGTAAAAGGTCGCCTTTTAACAAACCCCATTAAAAACTACCCCTATGATTTTATTTTTCATTGGAGTTGTCGAAATGGTGATAATATCCACTTGGACTAAGGCCGTAACTGAAACCAAAGTTATCTTTAGCGGTTTGGTTACCATAGTTAATGTCCTTATTTGGTATTATGTCTTAGAAACTGTTCTAAACGACATAAACAATACCCAAGTGATTATCCAATATGCGTTCGGCTGTGCCTTGGGCACTATGCTGTCTACCGCATACTTTAGCCGACAGGAAGATAAAAAGAAATCTTCTTCTGTAGCTAAAATATAAACATTAACACAAAGTGATGGATAAGGATCACCCCAGCCCTCTTGGCAAACAAGAGACAACCTAAAAACACCCTTTATTTAACCAGACGAATTATAAAGGGTGTTTTTATTTTGCCCAAATTAAAAAATGTTTTGTTTTTTAAAATGACAACAAAGTATGATATAATTGGCATATATGATAAAGGCTATAATATTTGATTTTGATGGCGTATTGGTCAATAGATTCACTGAGTTGTCAGTTGAAAGTTTTTGTCGCACAAACCATATTGATAAAAAACAATTTGCCAGGATTTCTTCCCAGGCAGCCGCTGGCTTGGATATAGGAACAAAAACAGAGTATCAATATTTTAAAATTATAGCCGCACAATTAAATCTAAAAATTACCCCACAAGAAATAAAAAAATTCTTTATCACCAGTGACAAAAAATATATCAAAAAAAACAAAGAAGTATATTCCCTCTTGAACCAACTGAAAAAAAAATATACCATCGTACTACTAAGTAATGTCTCCCAAGAATTAGCTGCTAGATTAAACAAAAATAATTTTTACAAAAATTTTGACAAAAAATTTTTCTCCTACCAACTTGGTTCCGATAAAACTGACAAAAATACTTGGCAGTACGTTTTAAAAAAATTAAATTTAAAACCTGAGGAAATAATTTTTATCGATGATAGTCAAAAAAACATTTCTCTAGCCAAAACACTAAAGATAAACTGCCTGCTCTATAATAAACAAAAAAACCTAAAGAAAGAGCTAGAACGCTACTCATAATATGACCCAAGTCAACAAATTTTATTTGGCATCATTTCTCAAAAATCAAACTTACTTTGTTCCGATTATAGTTTTGTTTTTTCAAGATCTCGGTCTTAGCTATAGCCAGATATTTTGGATATTTACTATTGGCTCAATTTTCTCTTTTGTCCTAGAGATACCAACCGGAATTTTTGCCGACCTCTATGGCAAAAGAAGAAGCATTATTATTTCAAAATTTTTGATTTTTGTAAGCTTTATTCTGTTTGGTTTTTCTTTTGATTTTCTGAGCCTCTTGCTAGCCAATATAATATATGAGCTAGGCAAAAGTTTCCGCTCTGGTACTGAGACTGCCTACGTCTACGGCTATCTGTCACAAACAAAAGGCTCGCCTAATTACATCCTAGTCAAAGCTAATCAAAAATTTTATGCCCGAATATCCGAAAGCATTGGCACGGCTCTAGGAGGTTTTATTGCCTACAAATTCGGCTTTAATTTTGCTTTCTTTATAGCCGCCATTCCGGCCTTGATAAACTTTATTCAAACCTTCTCCTGGAGCAAGTTGGAAGAATGTGGACAGGCAGAAAAGAAATTCTTGAAAGATAACATCAAATTTGCCAAAGACTCTATCAAAGAATCATTTCTAAAATCAGAGTTACGAAAAATAATATTGAACACTGCCTTATTTTCAGCAGCTGTTTTGTCTCTAGATAAATTCATCCAGCCATACATGAAAGACGTTGGCGTGCATCTACAATACTTTGGCGTGATATATTCTGGCTTTCTTTTGCTGCTAGCATTTTTGGCTAAATATGCAGCCAATCTAGAAGAAAAATTTGGCGCTGTAAAAATCATTAACTATATCAGCCTAATATCTTTTGTCCCCATAATACTAATCGGCCTAGGCTTATCATCATTTTGGGGTATAGGACTTTTCTTCTTTGTCATGATGGTAGAAAATATCCGCTCACCGATATCAAACGCCCTTTTCCACGATTATGTCTCCTCCAAAAACAGAGCTACCATGGGCTCTATTATGGAACTCTTCCAATCAGCCATTGCTCTAATGGTACTGCCTATAATCGGACACGCAGCTGATCTATATTCAATGAATACTGCTATAATATTTATCAGCATTATAGTGCTCATAAGTAGCCTCTTGTTCTGGCTGTCGACCAATCACAAAAAAATAAATGCCGGCATCTAGCCGACAGCTACTGACACAAAACTTACAAAAAAACTCCCTCTGACAAGGAGCTTTTTTATTCTAAAATATTTAATTTGCCCTGATCAAAATACATCAGCTTAAGTTCGCCCGTATCCAATGTCTCTAGGGTTTCGGCAGTAGGTATCAATCTGATAACATTTGCTTTGTAATTCTGATAATTATAATTCCACAACTCAAAATAAAATCCTTGGTACTCTATTGAAGTAAAACCAGTGACTATTTGCCCACCATCAACACTCTCCGCCAACCAACCGATATTATGACGACGCCAATTAAGTAACTTATCATTTTTATTTTCAGGATTTACAAAAACATAAACCGGCAAATGCGCTACTATTTCTGGATGAGTTTCTGGATACATAAAATAAAGTCCTTGGTTGAGGTTGTTGCGATAGACCTCTGCCCCAGATATATTATCCGGCAAAGCTACTGTGGCCAATTTTTGGCCAGGAGCCAAATTCAAATCCTGATAACTAGTTATAATCTGACGACTCAAATCACTAGCTTCCTGCCATAAATATTTTTTGTATTCAATCACCAAGAGACTGATAAAAGCAAAAATCAAGAGCAGAGAAGCTTTTGTCTTAAAATTCCATTTTAGCTTAATAAAAATATACAAAATCCAAACTATGAAAAAAGATAAGGGCAAATACAGATAACGCTCCCCGGCAAAAGTAGTGTGGTGCAGACCAACTAAAATAGCTGGGACTAGACTGATGAGAAAAGTCAGAATAAGGGTAAAAGTCAGCCACTTTTTTTTCAAAAATAGATAATAAAAATAACTAGCTAAAATAACTAAGACAAAAATAGCTAATGGATTGGTCAAATAATAAACTGCTTTAAAAGCTGGAATACGCAAAAAACTAAAGGTAAATAGCTCGGATATAAAGGGGACTAAAGTAGCTACCCATTTAGCAAAAGTAAATTGCAACTCCTGTTGGCCATAATAACCAAAGACGATAGCTGTAGAAATATAACGCAAAATAAAAAACGCAACTAAGAGGACAAAATAGACCGGTAGATAAAAAATCGCTTGTTTATTTTTTTTATTGATAGAATAAAAATATATTTCCCACAATAAAATAATAATCGGCAGAGTAATTGAAATTTCTTTGGTTAGTAGTGCCAAAATAAAAAATAACAAAGAATAATAAATATAGCTTTTTCTATTCTCTAACCTATAAGAAAAATAAGAAACCAGAGTCAGTAGATAAAAAGAAACCGGCAACACATGTGCCCAGGCTGCTATCCAAGTGATAGTTTCAACGCTAACTGGCCAAATCAAAAATAAAATTCCAGCCACCACGCCCCAATTATGACTTTTGCCTATTTTGCCTAAATTAAATATTTTCTTGGCTAAAATAAAAACTAAAAGAGCATTAAAGCTATGCAACACTATACTGACAACGTGGTACCAAAAATATTTTAAACCAAGAATTGAAAAAGCAAATTTGTAAAATAAAAATAAAAACGGATTGTAAGAACCGCCAGCTTTTTGCCCAGCATAGTTGGTCAATAGTATCTGCCAATCAACCGATCTTTGTTGAGCTAAATAAAACCAATGCCAATCATCCGACAAGAAAAAATCATTTAAAATTGCCCCATAAATTAACAAAGCCAAAAACAAAAAAACCAGCCACACAAAAAAATATCGCTGTCTATAATTTTTTCCTAATAAACTCATCCGCTATGATTAATATGAAACTTTTAGTATCAGCAGGGTGACTATAATCTGAAAAGGCACACCATAAACTGGTGAGTAACGCCAATTGAAGGCATTGTGTATCCTGCCATGCCAAACTATATACCAGTATAAGGCTGTCATTTTGAAATTCTCTATCACAATCCAAGCCACGTCTGGCAGCCAAGCTCCTACTATCGCTCCAGCCATAGCTGGTCGATTGTAATCTTGATGACGAGTAATATAAAAATACACTAAAACTACTGACAATATGACATCTACCGTAGCTACCTTCATCATATAAATAAACCGTCCTCGCTTTGTTTTTTTGTGGCTACCAATATCCTCATCTCCATGAGGTATAATATCTAAAATAAAATGAGAAATTAAGCCAAAAGCAAAAGCCAAAACAGGGTCAGTGACCTTGGTGGATATCCATATCGCAGCTGATGTGTGTGGTGTTATAAACATATCAATATAATAACACAAAGCGCCGGTATCCGACAATGCGGATACCGGCGCCATAGTCGTATATTTTAATAATCCCTCAATTTCCTCATATCTTCGTGCTTTTTGATGCGCTCTAAAGCTTTGGCTTCAATCTGACGAATACGCTCACGGGTAACACCAAATTCCTGTCCTACTTCTTCCAAGGTATGGGCTACTCCATCAGCTAGGCCAAATCTCATCTCTAGTATTTTTTGTTCACGAGGTGTCAAATCGCTAATAACTTTTTTGACATGATCGCTCAAAAGCTTTAAGGCGGCTACTCTGTCAGGACCAATATTTTTTTCATCTTCAATAAAATCGCCTAGAGTACTATCCTCATCATCGTCGCCGACTGATGCCTCCAAGGAAACAGTCTCCTGAGAAATTTTTATTATTTGTCTAATCTTATCAATATCCTCGCCCATTTCAGCAGCAATTTCTTCCGGCAAAGGATCACGACCCAGCTCTTGAACCAAACGACGCTCTATTTGATTGAAACGATTAATCGTCTCTACCATGTGTACTGGAATACGAATAGTTCTTGATTGGTCGGCTAGGGCGCGAGTAATAGCCTGTCTAATCCACCAAGTAGCGTAAGTAGAAAATTTATAACCCTTACGGTAATCAAATTTTTCTACTGCTCTAAACAAACCAATGTTTCCTTCTTGAATCAAATCCAATAAAGTCAGAGACCTGCCAGTAAATTTTTTGGCAATGGAAACTACCAAACGTAAATTTGATTCTATTAATTTTTTCTTGGCTTCCAAATCACCCTTTTCTTTGCGCTTGGCATACATCATCTCTTCTTCCGAAACAAGCAGAGGTACTTTGCCAATTTCTCGCAAGTACATCTGAATAGAATCAGCCGCTATATCGGTCAAATCTCCTCTTTTCTGGTCGTTTTGAATGCCACTTCTTGATAAAATATCTCCGGCTTTTTCTTTCACATCCAAAATGCCACCATCAGTAGTCACTATCTGAATAGTCGCATCGTCAAGCTCATCTAAAAAGCTCTCAAATCTATCAACATAATCCTCGAGATTAGTAAAAACTCTAAGCATCTCGTCTTCAGTTATAAAAGATCGAGACTTAGCTTTCCTTAGTAAAACCTCAGCCAAAGAATCGTCAAATTTAGATTTTGGCGCTTTAACTTTAAGCTTAGAACTTTTACTTGTCTTAGAGACAGTCTTTTTAGAAATTTTTGTGGCTACTTTTTTATTTATAGCCTTTTTGCTTGTTGCTGCTTTTTTAATTTTAGCAGCAGACTTACTTACCTTTTTAGGTTTGCTGGCACTGTTTTTTTTGACAGTGTGTTTTTTGGTTACGTGCTTTTTGGCACTAACCTTTTTTTTAATTGTGACTTTCTTTTTGACAGGCATTTTAGCTCTGTAATTTATGTATTTCCTTATTTAGCAAATTTATTTCGTGGGCTAATTTATCCTGAGAGTTTGCATCATTGCTTAATTCAGCCTGACGAAGCTCCTTTATAAGTGCTTGCTTCTGGCTGTCTAAATAATAGTAACGTACGCGATTGCTCAAATTATGCCAATCATTATCTATATCTTTTTCGCTAGCCTCAGCATAATTTTCCTCTCCTAATAAAGATAACCTAATCCATTCCTTTTTGTCCTGACTGCTTAATTCATCATTATTACTAAAATCAGGTAGGCTATGGTGCTTAGTATAATAAATTATGGTCTGACTGTAAAGGGAACGCAAAGACTCCTCCAGTAAATCCGGCTCTATTTCCTCAATCATTTTTTCCAAATAACTTGGTTTGAAAAAAGCAATTGCCAATAATTGTTCGGACAAAAGAATGATATTATCTTTTTTACTCTTTTCTTCCAAGGGAATATTTTTATAACTTGGAATATCTTCACTGGTCTTTATTTTGGCAAATTCCGATTTTAATGTTTCAATAGATATTTTTAGTTCATCGGATAATTTTCTGATATAATGCTCTTGCTCCACTTCGCTTTGTAAAAATTTTATCACATAAAGCAGTTTTTGCGCAGCAATTTTCTTATGGTCAGCTCTGTTTTTATCAATTGCCGCCATAATTTTTTTCTGGTAATAATCAACTAGCGGTAAAGACTTTGCTATTGCTTCTAGCCATTTACTTTTGTCCTCTTTGATAACATCAGCCGGATCTTTACCAGCTGGTAAAAGTAGAACTTTAAAATTCATATCTTGCTCCCAGCCAAGACGAATATTTTTGAAAGCCCGAAAAGATGTCAGCAGACCAGCCTGGTCGCTATCAAAAGCCAAGATGACATTATTACTGTATCTTTTGATTAATTTTAAATGATCTAGGGTAAGAGCTGTGCCGGAAACTGCTACGACATTGGTGGTCTCAGCTTGATGAGCAGCAATAACATCCATATTACCTTCTACGACTATCAAATACTTTTTCTTTCGCACCATGTCTTTGGCAAAATGCCAGCCATAGAGAGTTTTGCTTTTGTCATAGATGACTGTTTGTGGACTGTTTATATATTTTCCCCCTTGCTCTTCTTCGTCATAGACTATGCCGGCCAAGGTGCGTGAAGTGAAAGCTACTATTTTGCCTTGGGTGTCAAAAATAGGAAACATCAATCGCTTTCTAAATCTATCAACATAGCCACTACCATCTTTCCTTTTGACTACTAATCCAGCCTTAAACACATCATCATCTTTGTAGCCCTCAGATATCAAATACCTATACAAACCGTCCCATGATTCACCTGACAACCCCAATTCCCATTTATCAATGTTGGCTTTTTTAATTTTTCTAGCTTCTTGTAGATACTTCATCGCCTTGTGGCTGATGGGGTCGTCTTGATTCAAAATATTTTGATAAAATTTGGCTGCTGTCTGATTTATCTCATACAAACGACTGTAGTCTTCTTTTTTTTCAAAGCTCATATTGCTGAGAGTGACATTTGCCCTTTCAGCTAAAATGCGTATTGCTTCCTTGAAATCAACTCCTTCATATTCTTGGACAAAACTGATAATATCACCACCTTTGCCACAACCAAAACAATGCCAAATCTGCTTTTCTCGAGAAACCATAAAACTAGGCGTCTTTTCGTTGTGAAAAGGACACCGCGCCTTAAGATTACCGCCGGTTTGGTTAAGACTAATATAACCAGAAACAACGTCTACTATGTCGAGCCTACTTTTTATCTCATCTACTGGATTCATGCCCTTATATTATGCTAAATCAGTACTTTAGTCAAAGCTTATTTTCGTGCTCTAACAGCCATTTTTTACGCCATAAACCGCCATTATAACCAACTAAGTCGCCCTTACTGCCCACTACCCGATGGCAGGGGATAATAATCGGTAAAGGATTTTTATTGACTGCCCCACCGACTGCCCGGGCTGCTTTGACTCCGGCTACCATTAGAGCTAAATCAGCATAAGAAATAGTCACTCCGTATTGCACTCGACTAAGAGCCAGCCAGACTTTTTGCTGCCAAGGAGTGCCAGATAATTTGATAGGTACAGAAAATATTTTCCTCTGCCCAACAAAATACTCTTTAAGCTCAACAACGCACCTTTTACTAAGTGCGTTGTTGTTTTGCCTTTTTATTTGTCCGACAAAATTTATTTCTAAAATATTTTTCTCCTCTGCTATAACTTCCAAAATACCCAGCGGAGACTTTAAATAAGATTTATACAACATTATTCAATTCTAATTGGTGCGGCTGGAACCTTACCTTCATTCATAGAACTCACCTTTTGGCTAAAACATTGATAGCCGCTGTCATGATTATAATCACCACTTCCATAGTAATAATATCTCTCAGCATTATCGCCTATATTGGAAGTAACAAAATCTGCACAAATTTTGTATTCATCATCGGCTGTAACTTGATAATCATAATATTTACCACTACTTGAGTGCTGGACAACCTCCACACTTAATTTAAAGCCATCTGGATTGTTTAAGAGAACATCAAGGTCAGAAGGCATTTTATCATTTATAGTATAATAATCAATCACCGCAGAATTAATTTGATAAAAATCTTCAATTATTTCCTGATCAATTTTTACTTTTCTAGTTTCTTGTGGGGACTGAACAAAAAACCAAGATGCTACAAAAACTATAGCTATCACTAGTAGGGAACCCCAAGCGAAAAAATTTATTACCTTGTCTTTTTTGCCTTCAACGCTTTCTCTTTTGATATCATAAAGATAAAAAGAAAATACTGACCCTGATATAATCAAAGCAGTTAGAGTCTTTAAGATAAATTTGGTAGTCAAATCGCCATCTAAGAAGCTGTTGATAGTAGCTATCAAGAAACCTATCATAACAACTACTGAGACCAAGAGGATAAAATAAGTCAGCCACTTTCTCACACCGGCATC
>QZJA01000006.1 GCA_003599205.1 Candidatus Parcubacteria bacterium | reverse complement strand
TCTTGGTTTTGAGTTGCAAGTGTATCTCTAACCCAATAATTGTTTCGTATTTTGCCATAGATACATTATATCAATTCTTTCACTTTTGCCCAAATCAATTCATGAATTTCTTCTCTAGTCATGATTTGATCATCTTTGACACATTCTACCAAAAAAAATTCCGGATAATTATCAGTAACCCACAGATAAGTTTGCTCAGCCATTTGCAGATGTTTGATATCAGCTTCGTGCAAATCTCTTTTTTCACCGCCGACATAATCTCGATGGCCCTTTTTGTCCACTAGCTCCTGACTGATTTTGGCGGAAACATGGAGAATAATATTGGCGTCAGGCTTGGGAATACCCAAAATCTCGTATTCCAATTCATAGAGCCACTTGAGAAATTCCACTCGCTTATCGGGATCAGAGATTTTGCCACCCTGATGCCCCATATTAGCCGATACATAACGATTGGCCAAAATAATCTTGCCCTCGGCCAAATCCTTTTCCATTTGAAATTTGGCGTCATAGCGATCCAGAGCATAAAACAAAGAGCCACGTTTGGCTCCCACATCCTCAGCCTGACCATACTCGCCGTTTAAGTATTTGGTCACAAAAAAAGCTGACGGATTGCCATAACGAGGAAAATCAACCACTACCACATCGTGGCCTTCTTTTTTCAAACGTTCTTCCAAAATTTTCACCTGTGTTGCTTTGCCAGAACCATCAGTTCCGTCAATCACAATAAATTTTCCTTTCATATATAAAATTAATAACCAGTTGAACCAAAACTTCCCTCACCCCTATCTGTATCCTCTAATTCACTTACTTCTTCTAGCATTGGGCTCTCATGCTTGGAGATTATCATCTGTGCTATCCTATCACCAATTTTTATATTATAAGTTTCTTTACTTAAATTAATCAAAACTATTTTTATTTCTCCCCGATAATCTGAATCAATCACACCGGCTAGAGTATGAATAGCGTGTTTAGCTGCCAAACCAGAACGGTCGCGAATATTACCCCAGTAACCTTCTGGTATTTCTACAACTATCCCCGTTTCAACCAAAGTATAGTCACCGGGCTGTAATTCCACATCCTGACAAGAATAAAAATCCATAGCTGCGCTGTGTTTTGAACCAAAGGTTGGCGTAGTAGCTTTGTCGTTTATTTTTTTAAATTTTATATTCATCCTGTTATAAATTTTCTAAATAAGAAATAACTTTATCCAAAATAGCATCACCCGCTTCTATATCTTCTGCTCTGACTCTGTCTAAAAATTTAAAATCTTCGCTAGTATAACTAGCAACAAAATTTCTCACATCAGCAACCAGTGGCTCTGACCGACTATCAAGAGAATCAGTCAAATAGTCTTCTCTAAACATTTCCAGCTGAGTAATCAAGGCTGTAAACCAACCCTTTCTTACCTTGAATCTACTACTTTCACTAGTACTATGAACCAGATCTTTTGGGATCTCGTTGCTATAGCCATCTTTCAAGCGCCTAAAAAAAACTAAATATTTTTCAACCACAGGATCCTTATCTTTTGGCTTTTCCCCCTGATTTTCTGGTCGAAATTCTTCTGGCACTTCTACACTCATATATTTTATTTACTTAATTCTAAATACTTAAATTTAACATTATTATATTCCTGAATTTCTGACTCAGCTATGACTTTAAAATCAGAGTAATCCGGAAAAAATGTATCAGCTTCAAACTCTTGATCAATCACAGTCAGATATAATTTGTCAGCATATTTGATAGACTGTCTATACACTGAAGCACCACCAATAAAAAATACTTCATCCTCTTTACTCTTTTCAATATAATCTAAAGCTTCTTCTAAAGAACGTAAAATTACACAACCAGGTGCTTTAAAATTTGGGTCATTGGTCAAAATAATATTGGTCCGATTGGGCAAAGCACCACCCATAGATTCATAGGTAGTCTGACCCATGATCACACTATGACCGCTGGTGATTGCTTTGAAGTGCTTCAAATCAGGTGGCAAATGAATTAATAATTTATTTTTATAACCAATACCGCGATCTTTGGCAACTGCCGCAATCAAGCTAATTGTAGTTTTTTTATTTTCCATAATTTATACGGCAATTTGTGCTTTAATAGAAGGGTGAGATTTATAATTTAACAATTCAAAATCTTCAAACTTAAAGCTATCAATATCTTTTACTTCTGAATTTATCTTCATTGTCGGCAATGCTAACGGCTCACGTTTCAATTGCTCATCAACTTGCTCAAAATGATTCTTATAAATATGAATATCGCCAAAAGATATCACAAAATCCCCAGGCTTCAACCCAGTAACTTGCGCCATCATCATTGTAAGCAGTGAATAGCTAGCAATATCAAACGGCACTCCCAAAAATACATCAGCACTCCTCTGATATAAATGACAAGAAAGCTTGCCATTATTAACATAAAATTGGAAAAAACTTGGACATGGTGGTGGTGCTGTTCTTTTGCCTTTAATCAACATTTGTAATTCACCGGTATTCCAAGCACTAACAATGATGCGTCTTGAGCCGGGATCATTTTTTATCTGATCAATAGCAATAGCGATTTGATCTATCTCTTTACCACCTGGACCAAGCCAACGACGCCACTGTTTACCATACACTGGCCCAAGATCACCCCACTCACGAGCAAAACTTTTACTTTCTTTTATTTTATTTACAAAATCTTCCTGAGAGAGTGCTTCTTGACCCGACCCCTCTTTGACTTGAAGATAAACAGCATAAGGCCAAGCATCCCAAATATGGACATCATTCTCAACTAAATACCTAACATTTGTCTCCCCTCTCAACATCCAAAGAAGCTCGTGTATAATTCCTCGCAAAAACATTTTCTTGGTCGTAACTAAAGGATAACCCTGACTCAAATCAAATCTCATCTGTGCACCAAAAATACTGCGCGTACCGACACCAGTTCTATCACCACGATCATTGCCTTCATCTTTTATTTTTTTGAGGATATCAAGGTATTGTTTCATACGCTACTTAATCAATTTATCTAATTGTTTATAAAAATCCTCAACCGAACCGTTATTATCGATAGTAACATCGGCCTGTTTCATAAGCTCTGGAATATATATTTCAGTTTCTGCTTCATGCTCCTTTTGAAATTGTTCAAAAGTCTTACTAGTGTCATCTGTATTTTCTCCACGCTTCACCAAACGCTCATAACGAGTACGCATATCAACATCTATGGCTACCATCCTAAAACCTGGCACATTACGAAGATATTCTATGTCAGCTGGACGCCTCATTCCATCAATGACTATTATATCTGCTTTAGATTTTTTGACATCTTCGGCTATTACTTTCGCCATGATGTCCTGACCAAAAGTCTCTCTAAGTAGTGGGGAAAGAATTTGAAAATTTTCTCTAGACTGGGGCAAATACAAACGATCAAGTACGTCTCTTAACATTGTAGAAAAACGAAAAGTATCAGCATTGTACTTGTCTTTAAAATATTTGGCCGCCGTACCTTTGCCACAGGCTATCAAACCAGTAAAACCAAGTATTACTTTATTTTTTGCCATTATCTTCGAGGTTCAATTTTTTAGTTGGTACATATTTTTTGTACCTGACACCAGCCAAATCAAAAAGTTTCTTAGCGGCAACAGAATATTCCTCATTCATATACTTATCATCAAAATAGATTAATTCTTTGACGCCAGTTTGAATGATGGTTTTAGCGCATTCATTACAAGGGAAAAGTGTGCAATACATTTTACCACCAGCTACTGTCTTATTAGCATTATAAATAGCGTTTCTCTCGGCGTGAACTGTATATGGATATTTGGTATAGACCCAATCGTCCTGTTCTTTGCCCCAAGGCAGGTCATCAGTTCCAATACCACGAGGAAAACCATTATAGCCCAAACCCAAGACCACATTTCTTTCATCAACTACAACTGCACCAGTTTGAGTATTTGGTTCTTTTGATCTTTGAGCCATTAGCATTGCCATTAGCATAAATGTGTCATCCCAAGACAAAAAATCTTTTCTAGGTTCATTACTCATATTTTTGTTAATTAATATTTTATTAACTTAAAATTTTTAATAACTTATCAAAAATAGCTCTATTATTAACAGCCACAAATTTACTACCATTTTCATCCTTTTCCTCTGACCCGCTAAAATCTAAAATTAAAGCACCCGCTTCTTTGGCAATTATCTTGCCAGCCAAATAATCATAAACTTCACAACCTTCGTTGATTATCGCTTCCATTTTTCCTGAAGCTAGGTAACAAAAATCCATAGCTACTGACCAGTTATAAAAAACTCTTTTCGCTTCAATAGTCTCCAGATTTTTCATCATCTGTCCATAATCTTCGGCATCATGACCATAAGAAGCAACATATGAAATACCCGCTCTTTTGCTATCAGTTTCTCGGCTAACTGAGATTTTCTTGCCATTTAGAAATGCTCCTTTACCTTTTTGTGCATAATATACTCTATCCAGTATTGGTTGATAGATCACACCTGCCTCAATATTTTTGCCTTTTGTCAGAGCAATAGAAACCGAAAAATTCGGCACACCAACTACAAAATTATTTGAACCATCAAGCGGGTCAATCACAAAAGTATATTCCGAACCATTGTTGGTTTTACCATCCTCTTCTGAATAAATATTATAATTTGGATATTCTTTTTTCAACACTTCTAAAATCGCTCTTTCTGATTCAGTATCCGCTTTAGTAAAAAAATCAGCTGGCATAGACTTTTCTTCAATTGCTAGATCCTGACCAAAATATTGGCGCAAAATTGCGCCACCAGCCTTAGCTGCTTCTATTATTTTTAAGTATTTTTCTTCCATATTTTTGTGCCTTAATTTTAGCAAAATCTTCCTCTTTTTTCAAACAAAAAATTTAGCTAATGTTAGCTAAATTCTCTTTAATTCTTTTCTCAATTTTTTGTGCTCCGGGATTGTCCGCTCTACCAACCGCCAAAACTTGACAGAATGATTCATTTCTGACAAATGACAAAGCTCATGAACAATTATATAATCAGCCAATTCACTGGGTAAAAGGCAAATCCGATAATTAAAATTCAAGTTTTTAGCAGATGAGCAAGAACCCCAACGAGTGCTTTGATTGCGGATAGCAATTTGTTTGAATTCAAAATTATAATACTGATTAAAATATTTCAATCTGTCCTCTACCAATTTTCTAGCCTGCCTTTTGTAAAGCGCTAACTCCTGGCCTGTATGATGGCGCGAAAAAATACTAGGATTAAGTCGGGCCTTAGCTAGGGCAGACAAAAACCAACGAGAGCGGCTTTGTAAAAATCTATTGATCAAAAAAATTGGATAAGCTACCGGAGCCGTTACTGTCAAAGTAGCCTGATGATTGATTGTCAGACGCACATACTTTGCTCGCGGACGGCGACGCAAAGTATAATCATATGTTTGACCATCTAGTTTGATTGATTTTTTATTTTCCCTGATTTTCATCAAAATTTTCTTCCAATGTTTCCTGAGCTGCTTGAGTATAAGCTCTAATTAAACCTCCTACTCCCAAATTTATACCTCCATAATATCTGACTACTACCAAAAGACAACTCATGATATTTTTTTTCTGCAACAGTGATAAAAGTGGCGGACCGGCTGAACCTGTTGGTTCGCCGTCGTTATCAAACTTTTCCCTGAGTACTCCATCTTCTGCTAAACGATAAGCATAGACCGTGTGCTTGGCGCCTTTGTATTTACCCTCGAAACTTTGTAAAATATCTTTTACCTGGTTGATTGATTCTACTTTAAAACAAAAACCAAGAAATTTGGAACGCTTAACGCTAATTTGTGATTCTTTGTTTTGTTTTATTTTATACATCAGACTTATTATAGCTAATTTGAAGTAATAAAAAAACCCCTAGACACCTCAACTACGCGCGTAGCGCAGAGGAGCTCAGGGCTATCTAATAACCTCCAAGCTATCTGCCAGGGTGAGTAGCACCGATAAGGAGGGTTATTGGGCTAACATCTGACAAAATAGCTTGGAAATTACCAGTTTGTTCTAGGGGAACCCGCTACTTTAACAAAAAAGGCCCTTATTGTCAAATACCTAAAAATGGTCTATATTTAGCTATAGATTAAAAATATGGCGGAAATTGCACGAAACAAACAAATTAATCTTGACTATAAAGTTGTCGAAGAACTCGAGGCTGGCTTGGTATTGACTGGCCAAGAAGTAAAGTCAATCAAAACCCACCATATCAGCCTTAAGGGAGCTTTTGTTTCACTAAAAAGAGGTGAAGCTTGGCTCAAAAAAATGCACATCCCGACCTATTCTAAAGCTTCCCTACAAAGTTTGAAAAATTATAATCCTGATCGTGATCGCAAACTTTTGCTGGCTAAGCGTCAAATCGCCTATTTATCCAGCAAAACCAACGAAAAAGGCTTGACAATTGTACCTATTTCAGTGTATACTACGCGAAGGTTGATCAAGGTAAAGATTGCCTTGGTTAAGGGTAAAAAGAAATTTGACAAAAGAGAAACCATCAAAAAAAGAGACATTGAGCGCAATATTTCGCGCAAACTCAAGAATTTTTAAACTTGGGGATGTAACTTATTCGACGGCAAGTGAAATAATATATTGCAAGTTGAGAGTGATCTCATTAAACATCTCCTGCAATAAGTGCAAAAAACTTCATTGCTAAAGCCAAGGATCTTTTCAAGGTCCCGCAGCTTTACCCAGTTGTAGCTTAAAAATGCTACGACCGTCTCCCTTTGATAGCCTAGGATCAATTTGAGACGTCATTCACTAGGCTAGAAATATCCATTGTTGGGCTGGATATTTCAAAACCATCACCAACTTGGCCGATGATTTTTTGTTAATTTTATAGTCTTCGGCTGAAACACAAAATTGACTAAACTTGTAGAGCTGTATTAGGCAATTTGTCAGACAGGGGTGTAATACCCCTCATCTCCACCATTTGACTATACCAAAAACAAAAAATTTTTTATAACTTCTCAAAATCTCTAAAAGATCAAGAGAAAACCAGCTAAAAATTAAAACAAAGCTATAAGACCAACTAGAAACAACCGGCCAAAAGATACCTTAAAAAGCTACCGCGTCAATCATCAAATACGCTTACCAGAGCTAATGATAATTGATGATGACGGACAGCAGCTTGGCATCATGACCAATGAGCAAGCCAAAAACCTAGCGCAGGAAAAAGGCCTTGATTTAGTTGAGGTCTCTCCTCTATCCCGACCACCTGTTTGTAGGATTATGGATTATGGTAAATTTCTTTACCAACAAGCTCGCAGCCAAGGAAAGACCAAAAAAACCGAAACCAAGTGTGTCCGTTTATCCCTAAAAATCGGACAGCACGATATCCAAACCAAACAAAAACAGGTCAATAAATTTTTGGGCCAAGGACACAAAGCCAAAATTGAGCTGAGATTACGTGGCCGAGAAAAAGCTTTTAAAGAAAAAGCTAAAGAAGTAATCAAGCAATTCATTGAAACATTAAACACTGAACATCAAGTAGAAAAGCCTATGGATTTCCAAGGCGGAGTGTTTAGTATAACTATCACTAAAAAATCCTAAAAATATGAAGTTAAAGACGAAAAAATTAGTCAGCAAAAGAATAAAACTGACCAGCAAGAAAAAAATGATAATCCGCTCTGGTGGACAGGATCATTTTAATGCTAGAGAAAGTGGCAAAGTAACTAAAAATAAAAGGCGTGATAAACAATTATCAAAAGCCAATGTCAAAACCGTCAAGGAGCTTTTGCCTTACCTATAATTTGATTTTAAAGATACAACAATATGCCTAGAGTAAAACGTGGTGTAAGTCATGTAAAACGCCGAAAAAATATCCTCAAAAAAACCAAAGGTTATAAATGGGGACGAAAAACTAAGATTAAACAAGCTCAAGAAGCTGTTCTTCACGCTGGTCAACATGCTCTAAGCGATAGACGAAAGAAAAAAAGAGTCAATCGCAGATTATGGCAGACAAAGCTAAGTGCTGCACTAAAACAATTAGATTGGAAATATTCAGCCTTTATTGATGCCATGAAAAAAAATCAATGCGAATTGGATCGTAAAGTTTTAGCACAACTAGCTGAAGAAAACCCTAAAGCCTTCAAAAAATTAGTAGAAAACTTTAAAAAATAAAAATAACCCCCTCTTTCTCCCCCTTATTCAAGGGAGAGATGCTCAAAGAGCAGAGGGGGTTATTTTTATTTGAAAAACTTTTTTCTCAAAATCTTGCTCGGTGGTTTGTATTGATAAATTCTTATACCCAAATAAACACCGATTGAATCTATAACAATATCTACCGGCGAACCGTGGCGAGTAATTACATCAGCCTGATGTAATTCATCAATAAAAGCATAAATAACAGCCACTATAATAACAAAAAACAAATATGGCCGACTATTTTTGGACAGAGAACCAGCTAGAAAATAAGTAAGTATCATAAACACAGAAACATGGGCCATTTTCCGCAAAATAAAATCATACATACTAGGCAGACCACTGGACAGATCAGGTATTGAAGAAAGATAAAAAATCAAACACCCCCATAAAGCTGCCAGTAGCAAGAAAAAAAGCTGTTCCTTGTGCTCGTACTTCACTCCGATAAAAATTAATTATTATTTAAAACAGAGTTTATAGCTTAAGTATAACAAAAATTAGCACAAAAAAACACCCCAGCTTTGTCTAAGGGTGTTTTTTATAAAATTTTACATTGACTCACCTTCGCTTGAACCACTAGTTTCAACTGCCGGTTCACTTGGCATTGGTTTTTCTTCTTTTACTACTGCCTGACAATACTTACAGGCTCCTTTGTGAGTAAGTACTTCCCACAAAGCAGCTAAACCAACTAGGATATAAATAATCCTAGAGATCATTGCTTGTTGTCCACCAAACAATTCACCCACGTCCCAGCCAAGGACGCCTACTAATAGCCAATTCAAACCGCCAACTACCAGCAGTAAAAAGGCCAACATGTGAATTCCTTTCATATTTTTAAGTCCTTTCTTAAGCTAAGAATAGCTCAATAATTATGTATTTATTATACTTTAAATAAGGAAAAACAACAATATCGACCTCTATTGATAAAAAAATATGGCTATGATAATATTTATAAGCTAATTAATTAAGATATTTTGCTGAAATTTTTTATAAAAATTCCTCAAAATACGAAAAGAGGCCATTTAAATGGACAATCAAAAAGACTTTGGTCAAAGACCAATGGTAGAAGGTCACTGGGAATGTTCTGAATGCGGTGTTGAAATCACCCAACTACCTTTTGAGCCAGATGGTGACCGACCAATTTTCTGTCGGGACTGCTATCGTAAAAAAAGACCACCAAAAAGAGACCGAAAATTCTAAAAGTCAACTAATAAAAAAGACGCCCTCTTGAGGGCGTCTTTTTAATACTGAAAAATTAGTGATCGCTTTGTTTTCGATTTTCTATTTCACTAGCTAGTTTTCTAGCTTCTTCTGGACTAATTTCCTTTGTTCTAACTTTATCTTGGAGCCCACGCAAAGTAGGAAGCTCAAAATCATTAGCCCCCAACATATAACAGTTCTGAATCACGGAGCCAATATAATCAATCGCCTCTTGCTCTGGCGTCTTTGGCATTCTCTCGCCTCCTTCTCTCATAAAAATTCAATTAATTATTATAGCTATATTATAATAATAAAATCATAATTTATCAAATAAAAAACACCCTATTAATATAAGGTGGGATAATTAATATTAAGCAATAAAATTATAAGAATGCTTACTTAAGTAAAATACTACTATTAACTGTTTTTTCCTTTATTTTATAGCTTCCTTTACACTTATCACAATAACGTAATTGATTTATTTTTTGAACATTGCAAGTAACCTCAAAGAGATTATGTGATTCTTGTCCACAACTTTGACAATACTTAGACTCGCCAGCTATAAATTTATTTTTTGTATCTTTTTTTATATTATTTTTATAGTTTATCAGCTAAAGATTATCCTTAATAAGCTACTTTATAATACCATAATGGCTTATAATTGTCAAAAATAAAACAACAAAAATAGCCTAAACAAAAAGGCTAAATAGTGGCGGGATGGAAGGGACTTCCGCCGTCGTCCTTCACTGAAACTCAGGACTTTGGCGGACAAGCGAACCCTCTAATTTATGTCTGCCTGTGGCGGGATGGAAGGGACTCGAACCCTCGACCTCCTGCGTGACAGGCAGGCGTTCTAACCAGCTGAACTACCACCCCAGCACAGGCAGACATACAATAATTCCTGCGCTGTGTCCCGCGAAGCGCGCAGCGCGTAGTGGGATGACAGGCAGGCGTTCTCATAAGATTTCATCAAACTTCAAAATGAAATCAATGGCCAATAAATAACTAGGGCTGCCACCGCCTATGGCGGGGCCCCGCCTAGCGGGGAACTACCACCCCTAATTAAAACATGAATATAATACCCTATTTTTTCGATTTTGGCAAGGGTTTTAGGTAAAAGGCAAATATATAAACCAAAACTGCCATTACTACCAAGACACTGATAAATTGAGGCATCCTCAGGCCCCAAACTGTTGGGGTAAAATCTATCCTGACAAACTCCATAAAAAATCTGATCACTGAATATGATAACAAATAAATCATAGCTATTAGGCCGGTTTTAAGCTTACCGGCTTTTAGCAGTAGATATAAAACCATAAACAATAAAAAATTCAAAACTGATTCATAAAAAAAAGTTGGATGAAAATATTCTTCTTTAAAATAAGGAAATTCCCGGTTGGCAAAATTTATAGGAATACCCCAACTAACTGGCCGACCAAAAAGCTCTTGGTTGAAATAATTGCCCCACCGACCAATCGCCTGGCCCAAGGCTAAACCCGGTACAATAACATCAGCCAATCTCCAAAAACTAATTTTGTGCTTCTTGGCCCAAAAGATAACTGTCAACAAACCAAACAAAACTCCTCCTTGGATAGACAAACCGCCATTCCAAACTTGGATTATCTCCGCTGGATATTTCAAATAATAGTCTAAATTGAAAAATACCACATGGCCAAAACGAGCACCAATCAAACTTAAAATAACTGTATAAAATAAAAAATCTTCCAGCTGATCTTTATTCAAAATTGATTTTTTGAGTAAATATCTACCTATCAATAACCCAGCAGCTACTATCGCTGCCACTAAAATCAATCCATACCAACGGACTGAAATCGGCCCTAAAGAAAATATAATGGGCTGTGGTATATAATTTTGCCAGAATAAATTCATAATTTATTTTATCACAACGGACAATATTTGCTCCCAAACGCTAAAAGGAATTTCACCCGGAACCATCGCTCCATTGATGACGTAAGTAGGAGTACCAGGAACACCTAGTTGATTGCCCTCGGCTACATCCTGACGGATTTCATGGCTAAATTTTTTATTATCCAAACAAACATTAAACTGACTTTCATTCAAATTAATATCCCTAGCCCATTCTTTGAAATTTTCAATAGAAAAGTCACCTTGATTTTCAAATAAAAGATCCCTGTATTCCCAATAACGATCTTGCTCATTGGCGCAGGCTGCTGCTAGATGAGCTTCAAAAGCAAAAGGATCAATGCCTTCTGCCGGATAATCTTTGGCTATAAGTAAAACGATACTGCCATATTTGGTAAGGAAATTATGTAAATCCTCCTGATTGGCCTTACAATGTGGGCAAGTGAACGACTCATAAGCTACAACAAACAAAACTGGATTTTCACTACCCAACCAAGGATCGTCGTCTTTCATGAATTCAGCTGTCAATCTCTGACTCTCTTGGTACTGTTCTGGCGATATCCAGAGGCCACTAGAATTATCATAGACATAACCCTTGGCCAGATAACGAATATTATCAACTGTAATATAACCAAAATAAGCCATAAATATAACAACAAAAACTGCTACCACAATCGAAACTTTACCCCACCATCTTTTGTGCCAAGGTACAAAATAACTTTGTGCCAAGGCATCGGCCAATCTTTTTTTAATATTTTTGTCAATTGGCATTTTATTTTTTTATTTGTTTAAATTTTCTATAAAACTAGCAAGGTTGAAAAGTTTTTCTTCAGAAAAAGCATTAGCCAAAAGTTGTAAGCCAATCGGCAAACCATTTTTATCCTTGGCTATTGGCAAAACCAAACCTGATATACCACCGATATTAGCAGCCACTGTAAAAACATCAGAAAGGTACATAGACAAAGGATCTTGCGCTTTGTCACCAAGCTTGAAAGCAGTGGTCGGGGTAGCTGGCGTCAAAAGCAAATCTACTTGAGAAAACACTTGGGCAAATTCTTGTTTGATCAAAGTCCTTACCTTTTGCGCTTTCTTGTAGTAAGCATCATAATAGCCAGCTGAAAGTATGTAGGTACCCAAAATAATTCTGCGCTTACTTTCAGCACCAAGGCCAATGCTCCTTACTTCTTTATACCAATTATCCAAAGATAATTCTTTATCCGCCAAATCTGACCCGCCATAACGCAAACCATCATAACGCGCTAAGTTGGAAGAAACTTCGGCCGGCATCAAAAGGTAATACGCTGCCAAAGCATAATCAGTATATGGTAATGACACCTCTACTATCTTTAGACCTTCTTTTTTTAATTTTTCTATCTGCTCTTCTAAGGCTTTTTTTATATCAGGTTCAATGTCTCCAGCAAAATATTCTTTGGGAATACCAATTGTCAATTTCTTGGCATCACTGTGCAAAGCTGACAGATAATCACCGACTTTGGCCTTAGCCGAGCTAGCATCCTTATCATCAAAGCCAGCCATAAAAGACAAAAGATAAGCCAAATCTTTGACATTATTGGCCATAGGACCAATCTGATCCAAGGAAGACGCCATCGCCATAGAGCCACAACGAGAAACCCGGCCATAACTCGGTTTTAGACCGTATATACCGCAAAAAGCTGCTGGCTGACGGATAGAACCACCAGTATCGGTTCCTAGGGCTACAGGAGCCAAATTGGCCGCTATAGCTGCTGCTGAGCCACCAGAAGAGCCACCAGTCACTCTAGTCTTATCATAAGGATTCAAGACTGGCCCAAAAGAAGAATTTTCATTGGAAGAGCCCATGGCAAATTCATCACAGTTGGTTTTGCCCAAAACGACCATGCCAGCTTCTTTCAATCTAGCTATAACCGTAGCATCATAAGCAGCTATATAATTTTCCAAAATCTTGGAGCCACCAGTAGCTCTCAAGCCAGCAACAACAATAATGTCTTTCACTGCCAAAGGCACTCCTGTCAAAACTGTCCCCTGACCTGATTTTATCCGCTTGTCAGCTGCTTGAGCTTGAGCTATTGCCTGCTCATTGATAGAAATAAAAGCATTGGTATCATCATTTTTGATTTTTTCCAAATAAGCATTAGTCAATTCTTCACTACTAAAATCACCAGCTGAAAATCCAGCTTGAATTTTATCTATACTTAATTTTTCCAAATCTAAATTTGCCATAATCTAAATGTCAAAAACTTTAGGTGCGACCATATAATCATCTTTTAACTGACCAGCCTGCTTGATACTTTGAGGGTCCGAAACCTCAACTTTATCGGATCGGGGCTTGAGATCATTATTGTCTATTCCACTCAAGCTTTCTTTGATATCAGCCAAATTCAGCTTATTTATTTTATCTACATAGGCCAAAATATCCTCTACTTGCTTTTGGTAAAGGTCTATTTCCTGGTCGGATAGCTTCAATTTTGCCAGGTTAGCTAATTTTTCTACTTCTTCTTTACTGAATTTCATAAGGTCATTTTAACTAAAATATCGATATTGAGCAAACTATTTTTTACTGTTCCACATATCAATCTTAAGCACATAAAGAGTAAACAAAATAATCAACATCACTTCTATAAAGAATAGAATAACATTCGTAATCCACCAGTTAACAAAAAAATATGGCCCCAAAAGAAACATTCCTGGGATCAAGACAACAAAAGACAGAATCAAAACGATATAATAATCAATTGGCATACCTCCCCACCAATACTTGTGCCACCAGATATACTCTTTTTTGAATTTCTTGAGTGGCCGATGCGGATTGAGCACAAACCACAAGAAATCCCAAAGCACCACAAACATAAAGTAAAGAGAAACCACTTTAAGCCAGTCTTCTAGTCTAAATTCCAAACCAAAAACAAATGGCAAATGGAAAATCAACAAAATAAAAATAAACATCATTACGTGATAACCAGTGACTTGTCTACCACCTATTAATTTGCTATACAAATTAACAAAAAAACTCTTTTTCTGCGGACGCCAAGTCGGCAAATTCTGCGCCCAACCATGCTCTCCTTCTATCTGAATTTCCAAAAGTGCCAGAGCTACTGCCATTACCAAAAGATAAATGTTTACTAAGTAAAAATTATCCATAAGTTATTTTAATAATTTTATAAACTGCTCTTCATCTATAATCTTTATATTTTTGTACTCTTTTGCCTTAATAAGTTTAGAACCAGGATCTTCTCCTACTACTAAATAATCCAAACTAGGACCGACTGAAGAAACCATTTTGCCCCCAGCATTTCTGACCATGCCCTTGGCTTGATCTCTGGAGATATTGATACTACCAGTGAACAAAAAAGTCTTGCCAGCCAATTTTCCACTAGTCTCTTGGTTATTATTTATCTTGATACCTTGAGCCAAAAGATCATCCAGTAATTTCTTATTCTCCAAAAACCAAGCAACTATAGATTTAGCCACTTCCGGACCAATATCCATCAAATTTTCCAATTCTTCCTGAGTGGCTAAACGCAGCTTGACTAAACTAGTAAAATGCCTAGCCAAAACAATAGCTGTTTCTTCTCCTACATGTCTAATGCCTAAGGCATAAATAAAATTAGAAAAATTTATATTTTTGCTCTGGGCGATAGCTGCCAGAAGATTAGCTATCTTTTTGTCAGCAAAGCCTTCTAGTGGTTCCAAATCACCGGTCTTTAAACTAAAAATATCTGCTGGCGACAAAACTAAGCCTTTGTCTATCAGTTGAGCTACTATACTGTCGCCTAAGCCATCAATATTAAAACCTTTCTTGGAAACAAAATGAATCATGCTCTCAATATTTTGCGCGTAACATTTTTTGTTAGTACAATAATGCGCGACTTCACCGGCTTTTTTTATCACCTCGCTATTACAAGCTGGACACTTTTTGGGAAAATTAAATTTTTTTTCTGCACCACTCCTTAATTTTACCAACACGGCAACTATATCTGGTATAATATCGCCAGCTTTTTGGATAATAACGGTATCACCTATCCTCACCCCCAAACGCTCTATTTCATCTTGGTTGTGCAGAGTTGCTCGAGAAACTGTAGTACCGGCTACTGCTACTGGTTGGAGTATTGCCACTGGAGTCAAAGCGCCTGTCCTGCCAACCTGCACTTCAATATCCAAAACTTTAGTTGTCACCTGCTCAGCTGGAAACTTATAAGCTATCATCCACCGTTCAGCTTTACCAATATGACCAAGGGCCTTTTCTTGAGAAACATCATTGACCACAACGACTGAGCCATCTGTCCAATAAGGCAAAGACTTCCTTTTCTCGGTCCATTTTTTCAAATATTTTTCTACTTCCGTAAGATCGCGACAATATTGATTGTTGGGACTAACTTTAAAACCAAGTTGAGACAACAACTGATGACTTTCCTCATGAGTTTTTTGACCCAAATCACTAATTATTTCAAAAGGGATATAATCAAGTTGCCGACTAGCCGCTATTTTTGGATCTAACTGCCTGATAGAGCCAGCTGCTACATTACGCGGATTAGCAAAAGGAGACAAACCTTTTTTTATTTGCTCTTTGTTGATGCGGTTAAAAACATCTTTATTCATTACTACTTCACCTCTTAGCTCTACTATTTCCGGAATTTTACTACCCGCTAAAGATTTTAAGGCCAAAGGTATGCTTTCTATAGTCTTTATGTTGTTGGTTACTTCCTCCCCTATTTGTCCGTCTCCGCGAGTAGCGGCCCGCCATAGAACACCATTTTTGTAAGTCAACACCACAGTCAAACCATCAAGTTTAAGCTCAATATAATAACCTTTTATTTTTTGCCCTAGTAATTTTTCATTTTTTTCCTGCCAATCTGACAGATCGCTAAACTTAAAAGCATCTACCAAAGACAATATTCTACTTGAATGTTTGACTTTGACAAATTTATCTAGAGCTTGACCACCGACTCTTTGACTAGGAGAATCTTGGCGCAAAAGATCGGGAAATTGTTTTTCTAGGTCCTCCAATTCATGCTTCAAGGAATCCAAGGCCGAATCAGAAATCTCTTGCCTATCTAGGACATGATAAAGATAGCGATGATGATTAATCTCGCTTATCAATTTTTCTATTCTTTTTTTGGCTTCATTCTTGGACATTGATTATATTATAAGCCTTTAGTCAAATCCTCTTCCGAAAATAAGACATAACTAAAAACATCAGAAACAGGATTTAAGGTCGGTACTGTTGCCTGAAGACGATAGCGTGAATTGCTGTATTCACCATAAGCTTCAATCAAGGCAGATGACATTATTTTCAATTCAGCATTAGCGGCATTTCTCATTCTAAAATTCAATTCTTTTATTTCACTATCCAGCGGCCTAAAAGAAAAATGATAATACCTATTGGGACTGATATTGCTATAAGAGCTAATATCACAATCATCGTCACCATAACCACAATTACAGATAGCTATCCTAGTCTCTGTTTTGGGATCAGAAAATTCCTGGGCAAAAGAATTGATAGTAACCTCAAGCTTGTCTGAAGCATGCAGAGGAAAACAATTTTCTATTTCCCAAAAAATCTGAGTATAACTAGGCAAGCCAACGCTAGCAGACCAATCAATAATACCAACTGCTCCGGCCGGATCCATGATATCCAAATAGGCTGGTGAAGTAGTACTAACACCATAAAAATCCGTCACTCCGCCAAGAATAGTGGATGTTGAAATAACAAATTTTTTATTTCCCAAATCATCTACATTATAAGACGTAGTGTATGACAATTTTATAAAATCACTAAAATCACTATTTTCTCGAGAATATTTTATATAATACAAACCTTTTTCTATACCACTTTCAGCTGAATAAAAAGCCAAAATTGAATTACCAGCGTTTAAAGACATCTTGAGCTCACCCATAATTATCTGACTCAAAGCTAAAACAGAAGTAAGCACAATAGACAAAATCATAATGGCCATAACTAAAATCATGCCATTTTGATCTTTTTCTTTAACCTTGTGGAAAAATTTTTCCATAAATCTAACGCTTATATATACGAGATGAAATTGTTGTCTGAAGACGATATGACACTTGGGCGATGATTTGCTCGGTATCATAGACCGTATTCATGTTGATAGTCACCTTGGGCTGTAAATTTGGACCACCAACCACAAAAGGATCGGTATCAGGAGAAAAATAAAAATCCAAACTTTCAACTACTACATCATTTAACTCCGGAGCTAATAATTTAGTGTAAGCCTCTTCCACTGACTCCCATGGAGACTGAGCATAAGAATCTCCTGGTGGAACAACATAAAATACTTTTTGTTGATCCAGGCTCAAATCAGCCACAAAAGCGACTAATTGCCCATCAGGCTTTTGTAGCAAGATACAGCTTTCATAATCTGGACCAATATAATAATTACAGCAACTCACTGCCCCGCAAAGGCCACCAGAATTATTGGGGTTATAATCAAAAATTTCATTATTTTTTATTTCTCGAGAAATTATTTCCAAAGTATATTGGGAATTATTAAGCAAAGTCTGAGCTGCCTTGGCTCGAGCTTGATTTTTTGAAAAAGCTACATAGATACCGGCCACCATCAAAACCGTCATAGAAAAAATACCGACTGTAATCAGAAGTTCTAGCAGAGTAAAGCCTTGGTTGTTTTTTTTATCCATCATCTGCGCCAATTATAAATAAGCTCTGACGAATCAATGTCAATATTTTTGTCTCTACCGGACCAGCGCACTCTAGAAGTCACTCTGATGCCAGCATCAATCTCGCCAGCAGATTTATCACAGCTTGAAGTTCTAATATCCTCTACTGGAGCACCACTAGCATCAACAATACAAATATTTTCTATCTGAATAATCCGAGACATGTTACTTTTGTTGGGACCAATAGTATGATCATAGACATTACTATTCAAATAAAGGGAGCAAATGCCGGAATTAGTACAGCTGGAAATACAAGCATCAAGATCTGAGCAAACAAAAGGATTTAAAGCCGCATCATTATAATCAGCATAATAAAAACCGGCCGTTAAACCATCAGACCAAGAACAAATATAAGCGCCACAATATTCATTAGCCTCTTCTCTCAACCAATTGCTATCCCGCATATTTCTGACTATTTCCACTCCCTCGCGGGAAATATTAGCTGCCAAAACTCTATTAAAATTTTCCCTGATAGTATTGATATTAGCCAAAGCCAAAGTAAAGGCACCCATTATGCCTAAGGTAAATACCGCTATTGCAATCAACAGTTCTATCAAAGTAAAACCTTGATTTTTGTTTATATTTTTTTCGGACATTAAATTTCCATGGCTTCTTCTGGATCTTTTGGTAGTGGCGCCGGTTTGGCAATACTGAAAGTGCTATAAGAAGTGCCAATATTGCTCCAAACATAACCATCACTAGAGACTTCACCCAGCACCAAACTACCCTGATAGCCGGTACCCCAAGTGCCGATATTTTCTCTCAAGTTAACCATGTATTTCTTATCGGCGGCCAAACCCATAGAACTCACGACTTGATTTTCACTGATGAAAGTAAACCAAAAATCAGTCAAAGGACCATTTTGATCATCAAGCAACAAAGGATAAACTTCCACTTCATATAAAATTTCGTCTGAATCTGCTTGGTAACCAATAGTAGTGCCATCATCGGCAAAAATAAAATACTTGTCCCTAGCCAGACTACCATAAAAAAATATACCATAACCACCAGCTGGATAGGTTTTTTGATCAGCGGTCTGATCGGCAAACTGATACTCAGCTCGCGAAACAGCCAAATTTCTTATATACCTTATATCAGCTGCCAATTTTTCAGTACTAGTGCGAACATCTTCTTGCGTATTGAGTCGGACATTGACTATAAATACAGAAGAAATAATGATGATGATAGCCACGGCTATGATCAGCTCAATGAAAGAGAACCCTGCTCGATTCTTAAAAATTTTTCTCATAATATTTTATTTATTAACTAAATAAAGAAAAATACCAATTTGTTAACTCCTGATGATACAATAAAGTAACAAAAGTAGCTAAGGACAAAAAAGTACCAAAAGGAACTTTATCTCCCCAAGCTTTCTTGCTACCCAAAAGCAAAATTACGCTAATTATACTACCTAAAATATAAGCAATAAATAATGCCGTCAAAACATGGGGCCAAGACAAAATTATACCCATCAGTGCCCCTAGGCGGATATCGCCTCCTCCGATCCAACGACCCTTTGACAAAACATACTGCAACAAAAAGAAACCGCCACCGACAACTCCGGCCAACAGCATCTGCCACCAATTATGACCAAGCACCAGATTGGCAAAAAAAGAAAAAATAATCGCCGGCAATATTACTTTGTCTAAAATCAAATAATATCTCAAATCGTAAACAAAAATAATAATTAGAAAAGAAGCCATTGTCCACCAAGATAACAATTTAAAATAATCCGTTATCTGCGCGTAATTCCAGCTATCTTGAGGAAAAATATTTATAAAAATTAAAATAAAAGCCAAAGCTGTGGTGGCTTCTACCAAAGGATATTGCGAGGAAAACCTCTGCTGACAATAACGGCAGTGCCCTCTCAAAAATACATAGCTAAATAAAGGAATTAAATCCTTTGGGTACAGTCTATGCCCGCAAAAAAGGCACTTGGAACTGCCTTTAACAAAAGATTCCTCGCGATGCAAACGATAAATAACCACGTTGAGGAAGCTACCAATAAATAAGCCAAAAATTAAAACAAAAACTACTATCATAGTAGTTTTATTATAACATAATTGTTCGAAAAATAATATATCTAATTATCAGCTATACAGGCCATAGTTACATTGGTAGAAACTCGGCACTTACCACCGTCCCTGTCTAGACCCCAGACTGACCAACCATAATCCAGATCAAAATCAATCGCATAATTTCTGCCATCACTCAAATATTTACCTGGCCTAGCCCACTCAAAATCCCGCTTAAAATAAATAACGCCTTCATTTTGATTAAGTCCCGCTTGAGTAACAGTATAAATACTATCCAAAGAAACACTAGCAGTAGCTGGATAAGCATTGAACTTGTCATAATATTCTTCCAGAGAAATAGCTAATGATTTTGCCTGAATAACCATTTGTAAATCCCTAGCCTTGCCTTTGTTGTAATTGTTGAACACAATTAGCAAAACAATGGCCAAAACTATGACAACAATAAATATTACTTTTACTTTTACGCTGTATGCCTTAAACATATAAAAACTTGTCTTTATTATAGCATAAATCCCAACAAAACAAAAAATCCCTCTTTATAAAAGAGAGACCTTTTGTTTTCTAAATTAAATTTTTTACTAAATTGTTACTATACTGGACAAGTTGATGTTGCTGAACAACCATCTTGGGTACAATCAATATCGTCTCCACTAGTACTTACAGCACAGAAATGCCATTCATAAGTATCATAGTCATGCCCCCAATACGCTCCAGTGGCACTATAAGACCAACCGGTTCCTAGATCTGGAAATTCAGACCCATCAACGGCAGTCGCATCACATGGTTCTTGGTTTGCTACAGGACCATTAGCGAGCCAAGTAACCGTACCACCACCCACTTCTTCATCCATACACAGAATCATTGGAGTGGCCATTTGTGACATAGCAGATTGAGCTGACGCAAATTTGGCCTTGTCACGAGCACTGTTTAAATTGACGATTGCTACTGTTGATAAAATACCAATAATAGCGATAACGACTAACAACTCAACTAAAGTAAATCCTTTTTGTCTCATTGTTTCACCTCCCTTCATACTAGTGCTCAAATTAATAAAAGTTAAAGCTCGGAATCCCTAAAGTTCTAACTTTATTAAGATGAGCGCTAAGGATGTTAATGTTTAAAAATTATTTAATTATACAATTATTATAGCACTTTTTTTAAAAAGCAACAATAATTTTAGGATATGCTCTGGGCTACCTTAAACATTGGCAACATAATAGCCGCTACCATACCGCCGACACCGACACCCATGATGATAAGTATCAAAGGCTCAATCAAAGATGTCAGGCCCTGGACCAAATTGTCTATTTCTCGGCTGTAAAAATCGCTCAATCTTTCCAAAACAGTGTCCAATTTGCCAGTGCGCTCACCAATAACTATCATCTGTGAAAGCATCTTTGGCACCAAATCAGACTTGACAAACAAAGTAGCAATAGAATTACCTCCCTCTACTTCAGCGACTGTATCCATAATCAATTTTTCATAAGCTCGGTTATCCACAACCTCACCAGTAATACGCAAAGCTACGGCAATTGGCACACCACCTCTAATCAAAGTGGATAAGCTCCTGGTAAAACGGACAATGTATATTTTTTTAAATAAAGTACCAAATATAGGAATGTTTATTTTGACTGAATCCCAAGCAACCTTACCAGCCGTTGAGCTGACCCACACTTTGGTCAAAACTATCAAAATTATTAATGTCAAAGAGAGAAGTATTGCGTTGCTCTGAATAAAATCTGAAGTACCTATCAGTATCCTGGTCAAAAGTGGCAGCTCAGTGCCAGTATCTTTGAGCATCTGGGTCATCTTGGGCACCACAAAAACCATCATTAGAGCACCGACCGCTATCATACCACCAATAATAAATATCGGATAAATCATCGCTCCCTTGATACGAGAGACCAAATCATAATCCTTTTCCATCTGATCAGCCAAATATTCCAAGACCTCATCCAAACGACCAGAAGTCTCGCCGGATCTGACCATAGCTACATAAAAATGACTAAAAACTTTTTTGTGCTTGCCCAAAGCATCAGACAGCTTCATACCGCCATCAACATCGTTGGCTATTTCAATAATTTTTTCTATAAAAATAGGATTAACTGTCTGCTGCGCCAATATCTTGAGTGATTGCACTATCGGCACAGTAGCGGAAATCATGACCGAAAGCTGACGAGAAAATATAACTATATCTTTATGCTTTATTCGACCAATATTTATATTGAGTCCCGTTTTTGATTTGGCACTTGTTTCGGCCAAAGACAAAACTATTAGACCTTTGTCCATCAACAATTCAGCCGCTTCACTTTGATTGCTAGCTTCTACTACACCGACGGTTATCCGACCGTCATTATTTCTGGATCGATATTTATAGACAGCCATAATTAACTAAAATTCTGTTTAAATATTTGCGGATCAAGCGCTTGATTCATAGCATCTTCGGGGCTGACCTCACCGGCTCTTATCTTGGCCAAGAGAGCTTTATCCAAATCAATCATGCCCTCATCCTTTGAAGTCTGCATAATACTGCTCAACTGATGAAGTTTGTCCTCTCTGATGCTGGATTTGACTGCTGGGATACTAGTCAAAACTTCACAAGCCAAAGAAAATCCTCCACCTATCCTAGGCAGTAAACGCTGGCCCAAAGCACCGAGCAATACATCGGCTAAAAGATCATGCCCCCACTCTCTTTTTTCTTGAGGCAGATCGCTGATAAATCTCTCAATAGCAGAAATTACCGAATCGGCATCCATTACTATAATCACCAATTTGCCACTTTCTGCCAATTCCAATATTTTTTCTTCTATACCAAACTCATGAACCGTTGAAATATAAACTACATCAATATCTTCATCTATTACATCAGCAATGCCCTGAGAAAAATCTGCTACGTCTTTGCCAATTTCTCTCTGCTCAATAACTGATTGGTTATTGGCAAATAAATACTCAATTGGTTTTTCCAAAGTCTGGATATGGACACCTTTGTTTTGATTCAATGTTTCCAAAAGTGAAGCTACTGTCGTTGTCCGGCCACTGCCAAAGGGACCAGTAATTATCAATAGACCTTTTTCCCTGTTTAACAGCTGAATAATTGCTTGAGGAATGCCCAAATCTTTGGGTGAGCGGATATAAGCCGGAATCAAACGCATGGAAATAGCAATAAAGCCTTTTTGGTAAAAAGCCTTGATTCTAAAACGAGCGCGATTGTTCCAGGAATAAATAGTAGAAACCTCCCTTTCCTGACCCAAACGCTCAATGTCCTCTTTGGTCAAGATAATTTCCGCTACGCTATTGAGCGAACTCGGTGTCAAAACTTTCTCTTCAGTCAAAGTAACAAGACGCCCATCAACTCTAATGACAGGACTATTGCCAGCAATCAGATGAACATCGGTTGCTTTCCTCTCTGAGGCAATATTTAAAATATTATTTATAAGTAAAGTATCTGGCATGAAACTATTTATTTTGCGTTTCTTTTTCGTCTAATATTTTTTTTATCTTGCTGATAACCTCTGAAGGTACAAAATGAGCCTTGATCAAATAATCATCAGCTCCCAAATCAAGACAACGATCAATATGATCTTTTTGTGAATAGTTGGTCAAGACAACTACCGATATATCTTTAGTAGTGTCTCCATTTTTTAGATGCTCCAGAACCTCAAAACCGCTCATCTCAGGCAGATTCAAATCCAAAAGTATTAAATCTGGTAGCTCTCTTTGAGCGACTTTTAAGCCTTGCATACCACTGGTAGCGTTGTATACTTTAAAGCCTTCCAGCTCAAGTTTGGTGCTGTACATCTCCAACAAAAAATCATCATCTTCTACAACTAATACTTTTCTTTCTGGCATAATATTTTTGGTTAAGCTTTACTTACTCTCATGACTTCCTCCATGGTGGTCATACCCAAAACGACTTTTTCAATGCCGTCTTGTTCCATGTTGGTAAAAAATTGTTTCCTAAGCTCTTCTTCTGCTTCAGCACGAGCAAATCCTCTAGCTACTATATCTTGCAAACCTCGGGTGACATTGATAGCTTCGACAATAGCCAAACGCCCTTTGTACCCTGTCTGGCCGCAATTGGCACAACCCTGACCGCGATAAAATTTCATGTTGTTGCTGTCTACATTTGGATAAAGAGCTTCCTTTGGTATGCTGTCCAACACTTCCTTGGCATGTTTAATTACCTCTGAAGGTAATTTTTCTTCTACTTTACATTTGGGGCATATCTTCCTCACCAAACGTTGAGCAATAACAGCATTTAAAGTAGAAGCTAGGAGAAATGGCTCCACTTGCATATCAAACAACCGAGGAATGGCTCCCATACCACTATTGGTATGAAGAGTCGTCAAGACTGAGTGTCCAGTTAAGCCGGCATGGATAGCCAACTCAGCTGTTTCATTGTCACGAATCTCACCGACCATGATGATGTCTGGATCCTGACGAAGCAAAGCTCTTAGACCGCTGGCAAAAGTATAGTTTACTTCTGGTCTAATCTGAGACTGATTAACACCGGGGATATAATACTCTACTGGATCTTCCAGAGTGGCTATATTTACTTCTTCTTTATTCAAATAATTCAAAGCGGCAAACAAAGTAGTTGATTTTCCTGAACCAGTCGGACCAGTAAGGAGAAACAAACCGTTCGGCTTGTAAATGTTTTCCTCTACTACCTTGAGCTGTAAACCCATAAAGCCCAAATCGCCAAAACTCGGAGCCTTTTCTGGAGTTTCCAAAATACGCATAACTACTTTTTCTTGACCCATGAGCGGCAAAGTAGATATACGGAAGTCAACATCTTTGTTGTGAATTTTCATTCTAATACGGCCATCTTGAGGAATCCTAGTTTCATCAATCTTCAGGTTGGCCATAACTTTTATCTTTGATACCAAAGCGGAATGCACATAAATCGGCAAAACAATGGTTGTATGAAGAACACCATCAATCCTATAACGCACTTTGCTTTGATTGCCAACCGGCTCAATATGAATATCTGAAGCTCGCCCCTCAATAGCGTGGCGCAATACAACTGAAACTATTTTTGATACTGGAGCGCTTTTGACAACGTCTTCAACATCTTCATCAGCATCATAAATATCCTCTTTGGGAGCAAAAATAGCTTCGGCCGTATCCAAAGCTTCACCTACCTCTTCACCCAAGGTTTCATACTGCTTGGCAGCGGCACGGTAGCTCTCTTCGGATATTATATAATATTTGACCTTATACTCTTTCTTACGCGCCAAAAAATTAAGCGCTTCAATAGCTTTGAAGTTGGTTGGATCTACTAGTCCAGCTTCCAAATTGCCACCTTCTTTGTTGAAAACTACCATTTGATAATTTTCTGACAAGCTCTGTGGCAAAACATTTAAAACTTCAGAATCTATATTTCTGCCAATCAAATTGGCATATTCCACACCATAAAAAACACCCTTAGCCTGGGTCCAATCTTCTCCGGAAAGCAAAGCAACACGACGCAGATATTTTTCCATTTCAGCAAAAGAAGAAAATTTTTGCTGCATGAGTTCCTGATATTGGTCGTCATTTATAAAATTTTGCTCTCTGATATAATCAAAAAGTTTTTTTGTTTCCTCTGGTGTCATAAACAACTAAATTTTTATTCTTCTTCTGAAACATCCTCTAAAACTATCGGGGCAAATGGCTCTTCATTACCAATACCTTCTTTGATATCAATCACAACTTCAAAATCCTTTAAAGCCTGATACTGGGGGTCATTATAAACCTGATCCAATATGGTCGCCTGCGAGGTCTTAGAACCCATAAAATCAATGACATTTTTGGCCGCCAGCTGTTTGATGGCGTAAACTTTACTTACTTGAGCGTCACCCTCAACATCAAAAGTCAATGTTTCTACAGGCTTCATAAATTGGAAAAACCAAATACCGCCACCGATAATGACAACTCCTAGAACGGCAAATAGTATATACAAAGTTTTTTTACTATCGTGACTAGCCATAATTATTTATAATAAGTAATAATATCAAAACTAAAGCTTACTGCTCCCTCCAAAGTAGGATCAAGTGAACCAAAGCTAACTGCTTGGACATCCATCAAACGTAAATTATTTTCCAAATCAACCAAGTACTGCTTGAAAATCTGGTAAGGAGTTTTGACTTCCTCTTCGTCTGAAGATTGTTTTTTGTCACCCTCTACAGCTTCAGAACCATAAGCTATATTGGCGTGTATAACCAAAGATTTAAGACCTTCTTCTGACACAACAGCACTACTGCCATCGGGATTAACCGAACCAGAAGAAGTGCTTCCTTCAGAAATATTTATTGATTGCAATTCAAAACCTCTTTGCTTGGCTAGCCTTTCTGTCAAAACAAACAATTCTGCTAGTTGTGGTTCATCCGGTATGACTTTGAGTAACTTTGACAGTTGACCTTCACGGTCTTCAATTAAACCATCATACTCGAACTGAAGCTGCTTTATCTTGGTCAATAAATTTTCGTTTAATATTCTCCTTTGCTCAATATCGGTAGTTTCTTGTTCTATAACTTTGATACTAGCTATCTTTGGTGATAATAAGAAAAAATAACCCAAAGCCAAAATACCCAATATAATCACCGCCATAATAATCATCACATAGCGATTGACTATGATCAATATTTCTGATGGCTGTTCAAATTTTATTTCTTTATCTTTGGTCATTCTTATAAAAAATTAGTTCCTTTGACCTTGGTCATCCCCTTGATCATCATCATTGTCCTGATTGTCATTTCCCAAAATATCTTCCTGGTAATAAAATATATCCGGATTTAAGACCAAAACCATACTAAATTCAACTCCGCTACCACCCATCTGAGCACCAGATATAGCAACTGATTGAACAAATTCTTTGGCCTCATCTTGCTGTAAAAGTTTGAGCTGTTTAGCCACGGAATCATATGATCCGCCAGTAGCACTGAGCGTCAAAGCCCCATCATTGCCGGCAGCAAAACCATGGTAGTAAACATCAGACACCGTATACTTTTCCAAAAGCTCAAAGAAATTTATCCAGTGTATATGCTTGTTTAAGGCCTCATGAGTCATTTTTATATTTTTGCCCAAAACATCAATCGTCTGGTTGAATGCTTCAAATTTTAATATTTCAACCTCCAGATCAGATATTTGACGATCACGATTGGCTTGGTTGGCCTTGATATTCCTCTCTTGTATAAACAAAGAACCATAAAATATACCTACTATCACCACCGAACCAATCAAAGATAACAAAATCAAATTACTGATCTGACGCCAACTCCTAACCTTGACTGAAGTCGGAATCAAATCAACGCCCCCACCTTCACTCATGAATTTTGATTTTACACGAGCTTCTGGTTCATGAAAGCCTAAATTTTTATCCTGATCTTTTTCGGGTTTTTTGGCCTTCTTTTTTTCTTCTTTTTTCTCTTTGTCTTTCTTCTCTGGCTGTGGTACTTCTGGTTCTGGTTTCGGCTGAGACATCACCTGTAGCTTTGGCTCTTCAGGAATGAAAAAATCATTTTTTATTTGCTTTTCCTCAATCTTTGGTAGTTCTGGTTTTGTTTCCGGCAATTTATCATAGCCATTTCTCTTTATTTCTCTGGCCAAGATAGAGCCATTGCCGTTTTTTGCTTTGGCCAGATTTATTGCTGGTGTTTGCGGCTGAGCTATTTTGTGCTCTACTACTTCTACTTCTTTATGGGTATCTTTGTTTCTCTTTATTTCTCTGGCTAAAATAGAACCATCATTATCTTTGACCTTATTTTCCTTGATCTTTGGCTCTTTTACTTTTGGCTTAAAAATAGCCAAAAATTTTGACCAAAAAGATTCTTGACCGCCAGTTGGTTTACCTGTTGCCTGCCCTGGAGTCAAATTTGGCGTTACTAAATCAAGATCAAAAACACTCCTCTTTTTTGCCAGAGCTTCGTCTTCCTTAGACCTTAGGTCTTCGGGCATTAAATTGATACCTTTATCAGCCGTCATATTTTAAATATCGCGCATAGCTAAACCAATTGCCGCTGACATTCTCGGACCAATTTCTTGCAAAATTGGCTTTAGATCCAAAGGATAAATGACTCTATCCCAAGGATCACCGATAACTACCGGCAAATCTAATAACTCAGATAAATAATTTGGTAAATTTGGCAAAAATGAACTTCCGCCAGTCAAAACTATTTTGTCAATTTTGACCGTGCCTTGTTTTTGATAAATTTCAAAAACATATTTTATTTCATTGATGATAGAATTCAAAGATTTCTGAATTACATCGGGAACATTTTTGTAGCCACCAATATCAGACAAACCAAAATCTCTTTTGAATTGTTCTGCTCTTTCTTGATTTACATTCAAGCTATTCATGATAGTTTTGGTGATAAATTCACCGCCCGTATCAATACCACGATTCAATATCGGTACACCCTGCTCAATAATACAAATATCAGCATTAGTCGCTCCGATATCGACTATCATAACGGTAGACAAATCATTACCAATCAGAGAACGTGACAAGGCAAAAGCCTCCGTCTCTAAACTAAGCAAATTAAATTTTGCTCTTTTGAAAATATCTATATAGCGCGCTACCAAATTTTTGGGAGCAGCTGTAAGTAATATCCGATAATTTTTGTCTGACTGTTTACTCTTGTACTCAAGCACCTCTGAGTCAGCTTTGCCAGCAACCATATCTTTGGCCCCGTTGTCTGACAAATTATCAATACTAGACTGGTCTGATGAAGCTTCATTTTGAGGAGTTTTTCCGTCTTTATTGCCCAAAATTCCACCAACTAGGTCTTTTTTACCGCCACTATCTACCTTTTTTTTGTTTAGAATTTTCCAGTCAAGTATCATCTCCTCTATCGGCACGGGAATAAACTTTTTAGCTTCCCATTTTATGGCTGAAGCTAGGTCTTTTTTGGGCATTGGCGGCAAATTTATAATAAAATTAAAAACCGAAAAAGTCGGTAGTGCGGCCACTACTTGCCTAGTTTGAGCTTGAGATTTTCGAGCTATATTGTTGATATAATCAGCTACCAACTGATTATTTCTTTCTATATTACCACGTAAAACATTAGTAGAAACTTCAGCATAACCATAGGTCTTCAATCTGGCCTGATCTTTGTAGTTTTCAAGTTCCACCATCTTAATGCTGGATGTACCAATATCAATTCCTAAGTAACTAGTTGCACTAGAAAATAATTTCATAATTTCTGCGAAAGATTTTAACAATTTAAAACAAAATGTTTATATAATTATAACACATTTTGCTATTTATATCCAAGAGTTACCTAAAAAGGGCTTTCACTAAATCTGGGGATAACTTTACTCAAATTTTCCAAGCCCAAAGGCGGATTGGCTTGAAGTCTGCCGTCATTAATAAATTTTTCAGATGGCTCCCGATTGGCTACGTAATCCCTATTCAAATAAAATCTTCTAGCCAACACATTACCGCTTACCTGAAGTTGCGGATCAGTACCATTGGAATTACTGGAGGCTATAAATAAACCACAGCTAAAATCCGGACTAACAGCTGAACAATCTTGAAGACCTTCCTTGCCTAAAATCACAAAAGTTCCCGCTAAATTTTGCACATTAGGCATAACCAAAACCGAACCTTTGACAATCCAAACTATAGAAGGTATTTGTTTCAAATTCTCTATAGCCGGGCCCGTACCAGCTTCATAATTAATATCATTTTGAATGATTAGATCCCCCTCAATTACTATAACTGCCGATGCTCTATTAACTGGTGAGGGCGCGACATCTCCTTTATTAAAAGTAATATCCTGATTTATAGTTAAAGTTTCTCCTACCCCCGCCAAACTTGCCGCTGGTACATAAACTACTTTTCCGTTGGCCGCTACCAAAAATTCACTTTCAAAATTCTCCACTTCAGAGGTTTCTATGGTTGATATAAGCGAACCGTATTTATTATAGTAATCTGAGCCCCGCTCTTCAGAAACTGATACCAGACCATCATAATCTATTGTACCCAAAGCATTGCTATACTTAGTGTCGGTTTTAGCCAAAAAATTAATTATTGGCCGACCACCGAGTTCACCTTGATAAACGCCGGACAAAGTACTAGAACTGACTAAATTGGTAATAGTACCACCAGCTTCTATCAAATAAGTAGCATTGTATTGACCAAACGGTGGTGTATAACGATTAAAAATATCTTTTTTTGAATAAATTTTGCCACCTTCAATGGAAAAATATGGTTTGGTGGTAGTAGTGATTCGCGGAGAAAATTGAAACCAGCCAAGACCGGAATTGCCAGCATCCCAAGCATTCCAAGCCCAGCCACAGAGATCACCTCGCAAACAAAAATCAGATTCAGAGGGGTCTGTCTCTGCTGGATCGCAAGTATTATTAGGATTAGATTCCGGCAATACCTTATTATGTCTATTATCCAAAGTAACTCCCGGAGTATTATAATAGACCGAACAGGTCGCACAACTATTTATATTATAGCCATAAGCATTCACACCGCATGATTTATTGTTCACTACTATGCCATCGACATCCTCAAAAGTACAAGTACTACAATCCCAACCAGATAAAATTTCTTTGAATTCACCTAACTGTCTTTCTACACAAATGCCTGAACAAGCATAAATACCATCAGTACAATTGATATCAGGATTTTCACTACAAGTGCTCATATTCCGACAGTACTCACCGGTGTTACAATTATCGTCAGTGGTACAAACCCTATTAGGATCATCGCTACAAACGCCATTATAATAGGTATAATCCAAACAATTATCACACTTATCAGCGTAATATGCGATTTTACAAACATCAGGAGTTGGTGGATCGCCGTAGTCCGGACAATTAGCCACATCTGAACAACTGTCTGGTACATTACCATAGATGTCAGGAGCACAATCACATGATCCTGAACCCACATCGCAAGCAAATACCGGATCTCTATAACAATTAAAACACCCCTCTATCTCACCACTGCCGACGCTAGCGTCAGCAATAGGAAAACGAAGCTCACTAGAGCCAGAAGCTATGCCTTCAAAAGATAAAATACTAGCATAGCTACTTTGATTTAGATTATTTCTCGGCTCAGTTGCTACTGGGCTACCATCATAAACAGGTACACCAGCTACTGGTGCCAAAGTACCACCGGGATCAGACCAACAAATCCAACCCAAAGGAGTTGAACCGGTCAAAATCGTACCTGAATAACCACAACCCTTAACATAATCATTTTCTGTATAAAGTCCCCACTCACCAGCCGTGCCATTACAAGCATCATCTATGATGCCGTCACCGTCAACATCATTTTTACAATTCAAGCTGACCCAGCCACTTATTTCTGACCAAGCCCAGCCACCTATTTTTATATTTTCTCTGGGCGGATTGGCAGCCGGAATGTCCGCTCTACTCTCCAAAGCTTGGTGCCAAGACCAAGCAGCCAAAACAAAAATCGCCAAAACCGCTATTCGACTATAAAAATGAAAATCAAAAATAGCTTTCATTTATATCTAAGAGATTTTAAAAATTAACATCTAAGGTAACTCTATCGCTCTTTCAAAACGATCCCAATCAGTGCCAATGGTCTTATTAAAATTACAGATAATCAATTCTCCAGTAGTAGTATTAAAAACTGCCTTACCCCTGTCGTAGACTGAAGCACAATCAGAACTTGGTGGATCGGCAGTTACTACGTTGAATTGAAAATAACCTATACTGGTGCCGTTGTTGGCCACTTTGACGTTACCTGTAAAATATCCCGCATAAGCGCCTGAAGACTGATTGCCGTAGATAGCTGAACCTCCAGAAATAGTTGATTCACCGCGCACACCATAATATCCCTGACCCAAGACTGCCGTGCCCAAAGAAGCTGAATTTTCACCAGAAATAGGGTGATAGCTAGCATTAGCAGACTCAGCGTGGATAGCACTAACACCACTAGCTTCTATATCAAGCATAGCGTTTGGTGCTGGCTTATTGATACCAACTCGGCCTTCGTTAGTAAAGATTACTCGATTATCGTCATTCCAAAAATAAAGATCTTCATTACTACTATCTTGATAAATACCCCAATGTGTCAGAGCTGAACCGCTTTGGAGATCAATTTCGGCGTTAGCGGCTTCGGCAAAAACGTGCAAATTTTTATTAGGACTTTCAGTACCAATACCAACATAACCAGAGCTCTTAAAAGTCACTTTACTAGACAAAGCATCAGGTTCAAATTTTATATCAGCACCAGAGCGTACATACAAAGGACTGGCTTCGGGGTGTAATATTTCATTGCCGTCAAATTTCAAAGTATAAGTACCATCATAAAGATGTAGCTTGTAATCAGGAGAATTCAAACCAATACCAACATCACCAGACAAACGATAAACATCACTACCACTCTCTGTCCAATCAGTATCCGGTCCAATGCTAGCCACTAGTTCTGCCCAATCCCGACAATCACTGTCAAAACACAACTCATTACCACTAGTGATAGCCACATCACCGTCAAATGATGCACCTTTGGTGGTGATTCCTATTGGCCCAGCTGGATCAATAGAAAAATTAGCGTCTGTTCCCGGATCAACAATAGTTGAACCATTCAAATTCAAATTTTCACTCATTGGCGTTACCACTAGATGATTGATAGCTGATCCGCCCGGAGCTGTAGAAGGTGGAGACCACTGAGCAAAAGCGTATTGCTGTATCAAAGATACACTCAAGACAGACACAATAATAATCATGAGTGATAAATGCCAATTGTTTATTTTTTTAAACATAGCCGTTGATTAAAATTTTAAATATTAAAAATATACTACTGAAGTGTTATTGTCTTCCAAGTGCCAGGTACACCATTGTTAGGATCACCTACGCAAGCATAAATAATACCTGTTCTAGTATCCATTTTCATTCTACCCATATCCCCTACTACCAAACAATCAAGGGCACTCGGAATTCCAGACTGTGTCCCCAACTTTAAGTATCCGGCCAGAGTCAAATCTGTCTCACTCATTCTTGCTAATTCTAGATTATTTGAACCAAAGACTATTGGTATGTCTTCATTTGTCCAAATATCAAAAGTACCAGCATTACTTGGTCCAAACCAAGAATAATGAGTCGCTATATTAGGTCCACGAGAAAATTCTATTTGTGTTGTTTGATTAAGGAAAGAACTAGTATAACTATTATCCAACCTAAATTTTGTATCCGCAAAACTATCTGCTGGATTTTTGACATGTAAAATTTGTTGTGGATTTATCACGTCTACACCCACACCATTATCTGCTCCCGGATTTAAATAAATATCATTAGTAGCCTTTAACTCAAGACCAGTGGTATTCCAAGAATGAATACCTTCTGGATATAATTTAAGTCCAGTAGTTCCGCCTGAGCCATTGATGAATAAAGGAGTACCTGTATGTACATTAGTTCCACCAATACCAACAGCTCCTCCGTCTTTGACCTGGAAAGTAATATTATTACCATCGTAAAGCTGGAGAATATCTTCCGTGCCGTAGTTCTGCACTCGAAGTTTAGCATTTATATTATGCAGTTGTGGTACGCCAATACCCACTCCTTTGTAAGTATTGTTTGGAGCATTATAGTCTCTTTGTAGCGTCATGACTGGGCGACCGTCGTCTAGATTTTGAGAGCCTGGTTTACCTTTGAATTCCAGCCAATTAGCAAAACCACCAGTACCGCCATTGTAAGTGACAAAAAAATCTCCGTTGTCACTTGGACCAATATATTCTTGAAAAATAATACTCATGTCTCCAGTAGTATTAAGTAATCTAAGATCACTACCATTGGCTACATCGCTGGCCACATGCAAAGCTGATTTTGGATCATTGGTGCCAATGCCGACATTGCCA